>CAKVJR010000023.1 GCA_934754855.1 uncultured Candidatus Melainabacteria bacterium | reverse complement strand
CAAACATCGGTGTTGCGGTTGCTTGCGGATTTGTTCTATATCCGATATTGAAACTCATTGCGGGCAAAGGAAAAGAACTTAATATCCCCGTATGGATTTTGTTCGTTGCATCTTGCATTTTCTTTGCACTTTATAAATTCTAAGGAAAATATATGTTTAACAGATTAATAAAAAAACAAATCGGTATAAGAAACCTCGTTTTTTCAATCATAGCAATTTTGTTTGTGATTTTTATCGCAAAAATTCAAGATATTGCAATAATGTTCTTCGCATCATACGTGATTGCGTGTTCGTTAGAGCCTATTGTCGTGAAACTTTCGGCTAAAATGTCAAGGCAAAAAGCGGCATTAATCACACTGCTCGGTGCTCTTGCCGTAATTGCAGTATTTTTAATTCCCGTAATCGCACTTTCCGCAACGGAAATTAAGGCCTTTGCAGTGTCATTTCCGGAGTACATCGGCAAACTTGATAAAACACTCCAAAGCATTCCCGCTTTAGCACATACCCCGTTTGCAAAAGTTGATTTCGGGGCATTTACATCATCAGCAGCAGGCGTAACTTCGGATTTCATACAAAATTCCGTCGATATATTGAAAAGCCTCAGTTCTGCCGTAATTTATTTTATAATTTCAATTTTGATAATTTACTATTTTATGGCGGATAAAGAAACTATCAGACAAACATCGCTCAGACTTTTCCCGAAACACATGAGAAAAAGAGCAGACGAAATTATGAACATAATTTCTGATAAAATCGGCGGATACATTGCAGGACAATTAATTGCAGTCGCAAGCATTGGCGTAATTATGACAATAGGTTTAATTCTCTTGGGCGTCGAATACGGATTTTTACTCGGCTTAATCACCGCCATTTTGGATTTTATCCCGATTGTCGGACCCGCTATTGGGCTTGCAATCTGCGTTATCACCTGTTATGAAGCGGGCGGAAAAATCATTGCGGGTATCATTGTAACCTTTGCAATCGCTCAAATTGTCGAAAACAACCTCGTAAGACCCTATGTTTTCAGCAAATTACTCAACTTGCACCCGATTTTGATTTTCTTGTCATTGTTTTTAACCGCAAAATATATGGGAATTTTAGGCGTAGTTTTTGCACCCGCAATCGCCGCAACCGTATGTGTTTTAATCGAAGAACTCTACATGAAAAACTTGGAATAAAAGAAACATTTAGCAATGGATAACAAACAAACAAACTGTCTTAAATTAATAATAATAAACATTTTGCAGCCTTATCTATTCTGTTAATTTTTGAATTTATTTCATTATTTTTAAAGACCAAAAATGACATAGAATACGAATACAAAATTAACAACAAAAATTTTGAAAAAACGGCAGATATATCTATCAAAGATTTTGTCAAATATATGATATTTGAAATGAAGATATTATATTTTTGTGATACAAATAACAAATTTTTTCAGATTGACGAATTCAGAAAACCCTCTGTCGGCAAGAATTATAAGAACGAAGATATAATTATCGCAGGTTGTTCGTTTGTCCAAGGAGCCTGCCTCAATGATGACGAAACAATCAGTGCTGTAATTGCAAAAAAATTTCCGAAATATAAAGTTTACAATATAGGATTATGTGGCGGTTCGCAAAGAGAAACGTTATATATTTTGAGAAATTCACAAAAGTTTAAAGATTGGAATATATTGCCAAGTGAGAATGAAGACACAAAATTTTTTATTTTTATTCATTTCAAAGACCAAAAACGGAGATTAATATTGACATCTCTTCGCACGGACAGTCCTCATTTTAAGGTTAAAAAATCAAAAAACGGAGAGAAAAAATTAGATTTTTATATTCCAAAAAATAACATACGGAAAACTTTTGCATACGAAAATCTAACCGAAAATCGTGTTTTTTCCGATTCTATACTGAAAAAATTGAACGGCTTGTTATTTTTATATTACAAAGAAATTCAAAAAGAAATTAAAACAAAATACCCGAACGCTCAATTTGTAATATACGATTATCAAAACGATTTAGATGAAAATGATATCAAAGACATGGAAAAAGACGGAATAAAAGTTATCGTGAGCGATAAAGATTACAGTCAAAATCCATATCTCGCATTTGATAATTTTCACCCAAACGAGCGTGCTTGGGAAGAAATTACGGATTATTTAGGGGGAAATTGAATTTTTAGTCCAAATAATCTTTGAATTTTTTGTTTACGGAAAAACTGTATCCGCAACCGTCGAGCGGTACTCCGCCGTCATAGACGAATTTTTGATTTACTCTCGGGTAAAGTCTGCAATTGACAGAGCGGAAACGATAAACTCCGCAAGAGCCATTTTCTTTCAATGCCTTGCAACGAAAGAGCAACTCACCATTTTCACCTTTTCCGCTAATCTCAAAATTGCGATATTTTTTGTCAAATTCCTGCATTTTTTGAAACTCGGCTTCGCTTGTCACAATTCTGTTTCCGACAAAAAATGTAATATTTCGACAGCAAGTACCGCATCTTCTGCATTTACCCGTCACGACGAATTTTGACGAAGTAATTTTTTGAACAAAAAATTTCAGCGATTCAAAAAAATCCCGAAACATCATTCAACCCAAAAATCTTGTCTTGCAAGGCATTTATCGGGTCTTCTGAGTTCAAAGACCTGCATAATATAAAGCCCCGGAGAAGTCATAACTATATAATCGGTATAATATTTTTTCGTATTGTCAATTGGGACGTTTATACCGTATTTGTAAGAAAATCCGAGCGACGGAGCCTTTGTATTTTTCGTAAAAATTTCGATTTTCAAGGCGGTATCTTTAAACCCTTTCGGGGACATAATCGCATAATAAATCCGCTGATTTGCCTTAAAATTATGCTCATATTCCATATAATTTTGAGAATTAAAAGGCTCGGACTTGAGCATTATAACTCCATTGTCCGAGCAACCTGTCGAAAAAAGTGTTATGAAAAAAATCGCAATTGAAAACAGAATTTTTTTCATTATTGTGCCGTGATTTTTTTCTTCAAAGCATTCACAGTGGCTTTAACAGAGGCTTGAGCCGATTTATCCGTTGAAAGTTCTATGAATTTTTCATAATTTGTTATCGCATCTTGATAATTTTTTGCTTTTTCATACTCAATACCGAGTGCATAATAAGCATAAGCGTATTGGTCATTGAGTTCTACGGCTTTTTTGTAACTTGTAACCGCCTCATTCTCCTTGCCCAAATCGGAATAGCAAAGTCCTGCATTAAAGTATGCATCGGCGTTATTTCCGTCTTTTTCGATAGCCTTTTGATAATATTCAAGAGCCTTATCATTTACGGAAAGTTGCTTATAGCAATTACCTGTTTTAATCAATAATGACGGGTTATTCGCATCAAGTTCGATTGCTTTTTCAAATTGATCTTTCGCACTTGTAAAGTTTTTGTTATCATAATATTGCTCACCGAGTGCAATCAATGAAATTGCTTTATCTTCGGGCGTTACATTTTCAGAGTTAACAATGTTTTCCGTAACTTTTTGAGCATCTTCTGTTTTCTTGTACTTCAACAAAACCTTTGCGTAAGCGGTCGAAATTGACTGATCATCAGGGTCAATCTCCAACGCTTTTTCATAACTTTCAATAACTCTTGAGCCTGAACCCAACTTATCATAAGCAGTTGCCATATTTACGTAAATTTCGGAATTATTGGCGTCAATCTCTGCCGCTTTTTCAAAATTAACGATTGCCTTACGGTAATTTTCAGCAATGATAAGGTTTTTGCCGTTTGCAAGATATGCCTGTGAAAGGTACAACTTAATGTTATCCTCGGGTTGCTCCGCATACAATGCAGTGTAAATATCGATTGCTTCTTTGTAATTTTGTTGTGCCTGCAAAGCCAATGCCTTGTTAAATCTCAAGGTTCTGTCTTTCGGCAAAGAAGTCAACAACTCATCATAAAGTTGAACAGCGTGAGAGTAATCTTTTTTGAAGTGATAACATTTTGCAAGTTCAGCCTTGAAATCATCATTATCTTTGGCATTTTTCATACCTTTTGTAAAACTGTCAATCGCTTCGTCATACTTCTTTTCTTTAGAATAAATTATGCCCAAATTGAAATAAGCGTGCGGGTCATCTGGTTTCAACGCAATATATTTTGTATATTGACCTTTAGCCTTTTCATCTTGTCCCAACGAAAGAAGTGCATCAGCATATTCAATCGTAATTTCGGCAGAATCAGGCTCGATTTTCAACGCTTTTTCAAACATTGCAAGAGCATCTGTTCCGTCGCCCGTTCTTTCCATAACGATACCCAAATTGGCAATTGATGCGGCATCGTCCTTGTTTACGTCAATCGCTTTTTCAAGAACCGTACGAGCATCGTCCCATTCGGAATTTTTCACGAGAGAAAGTCCGTATTGAGCATATTCATTGAAGTTTTCGGGGTGTTTTTCCATAGAAATTTTAAATTGCTCATTTGCATTTTTATAATCACCCAATTCAATATAAGCCGAGGCAAGGTTTTTGCGAGCATCAACATGGTTCGGATAATTTACCAAAAATACGTTGTAATTTTCGACAGCCCCTTTGAAATCTTTCAAAATATATTGAATATTTGCAAGATTTAAGTAGTTATACTTGTAACTCGGAGTGAGTTGCAAAACGTATTTGTAAGCCTCAAGGGCGTTTGCATAATCTTTTTTCTGTTGCAAAATCTGACCGATTGCAAGATACAAAAAAGAATCATCTGGTCGCAACTGAGCAGCCTTTTTGTATGCGGCAAGTGCATTATCCCATTCACCCAAATTTTGATATAAACCTGCAAGTTTTGTATAATAAAGTGCATTATCATTTTTCAACTCAATAGCACGTTGCATTTTTTCAATTGCACCTTTAATGTCACCTTTGTCTTCATTAGTGCAAGCCTGTATATAATATGCCTGTGCAGGGTAACCGACTGATTTCGGTGCGGCATTTACCGGAAGTGCCATTCCTGCGGCTAAAATTAATGCGGTAGTCAATACTCTTTTAATTGTCCTGCCCTCCATGCTGTATTCTTAAATATTATATACGTCAGGAGATTTAAAATCAAATTGTTAACTACTCTTCGTACAACTCTTCGTCGAAATGTCTGCGGTGTTTTTTCTCTTCACGTTCGGTTAAACGCAAATACGTGCGATAATTAAATTCCCCGCCAAGAAGAATAATCATAGCCGTATAATAAAGCCATACCATCATAATGACAAACGCACCGATAGTTCCGAAAACTCTGTTATATGTGTTCAAATGGTCTAAATACAATGAAAATGACCACGAACCCAATAACCAAAAACAACTGAAAAATAAAGTTCCGACAAGTGCTGCCTTACGCTTAACCCACTCGTTTCCTTTAATATCAGGCAAAATATAATAACTGAAATAACTTGTGAGATACAAAACCAAAAAAGACAACGGCCATCTCAAAATCATAATTATTTGATATGTTAAATTTGAAATGTGGAACAAATCAAGTGCCACGCTCATAATAATTTTGCCGAGCAAAATCATATTTACCGTCAAAAACAAAACAATAACGTTCAAAAATACCATCAAAACCGACAAAATTCTTGTATAAATAAACGGTCTTGTTTCATCTGTCTGAAATGCTCTATTCAAGCCCTTCATAACTGATGCGACGGCGTTTGACGACAATGCAATCGTTACGAAAAAGCAGATAACCGCCATAATTCCGCCATGTTTAAACACCGTAACCTGTGACAACGTGTTGACGATAAGCCTTGAAACATCACTCGGGGCAACCTGCGTCAATGCGGAAATAACATATCCGCTCAAAGAACTTCTGCCAAGCCAAGCATAAACAGACATTGCAAAAAGCAAAAACGGAAAAAGTCCCAAAATGAACATAAATGCCATTTCTGCCGCCATTCCGGGGTAATCGGCATCAATCATCTTGTTGACAATGCTCTCAATGTAGCGAATTGTCGGAGTCGAACGTACTTTTCTGATAAATTCATCAAAAATCATACGAAAACTCCTCTTTTATAGCCTCGATCAATTTATTCAAAGCAATAGTATAATTCTTTTTTATTGTGCAGCCCGCAGCCTTAGCATGCCCGCCGCCATTGAATTTTTGAGCAATTTTGCTGATATCGGAATTATCACTTCTCAAACTGATTTTAGAAAATCCCTCTTCGGTTTCCTTAATAATAAAAGCAATATCAACCGAATTTACCTGACGCAACATTTCAACAATACCGTCGGTATGCTCGTTAAGAGCCTTATTTTTCTTCATATCGTCAAGCGTAATGATTGTATAAGCGATTTTGCCGTTTGAAAGAAATTCGGATTTTGCAATTGCACAAGCACTCAATTTAACCGTTTCAACGGGTTTTGACTCATAACAGCAACGGTACAACAAAGACGGATTAATTCCGTATTGCATCAAATCTGCAACAGCAAGAAACGTATCAGCCGTCGTGTTGTCGAACTTAAATCCGCCAGTATCGGTCAAAATCGCAACGTAGAGCGAATTTGCGATATCACGGTCAAATTTCCAATCCGCTTCTTTTGCAAAATTCAGCAAAACTTCGCCTGCCGAACTTTTTTCACCAAAAACGTAATTATATTGAGCATACATCGGATTTGTCTTGTGATGATCAATATTAATTTTGACCTTTGCCTTGTCAAAGAGCGGAACTGCAGTCGCCAAACGGTCTTTTGCAGCACAATCAATTGCAATAACAGTATCAAAAGTTTCGTTTAAAATATCTTCGGGCTTTTTAAATTTATCAACATTCGGCAAAAATTCATACAACTGAGGAACCTTAGAAATAACGCACAATACAGCCTCTTTGCCGTATTCATTTTTTATAAAAGAATAAAGAGCAGACGCCGAACCGAGGCAATCTCCGTCAGGATTAACATGGGTCAAAACCAAGATTTTGTCGCCATTTCCGATTAATTCCGATATTTCTTTTGCTGAATTATTATCTTTCATATTCACTTCCGATTTTTAACATATTAGCATAAAAAATTATTATCGAAAAATCTGTTACGTTCGTTCATGATTTTCTTGTAAAATTTTTGTAAACTTTCAATCAGAGGCTAAAATGCTATTCACAAATTTGCGTTTTTGCCGTATGATAAGTAAAAGTAGTAAATAGGGATTATAATATTGTTTCAAAAATTCACGGAAAAAGCTATAACGGCAGTTAGAGATGCTCAAATTTCAGCAATTGAACTCGGTCACAAAAAAATTTACCCCGAACATTTGCTTTGGGCTTTGAGCAAAAAAACGACCGAATTGGGAGCAAAAATTCTCAAAATGAATCATGCCTCACCCGATAAAATCAAAGAAACACTCGTGGAGATTTTGAAAGATAAAGAAATAAAAATCCCAGCATCAAGCGTTCTTTTCAGCAACAGAATCAGAAAAGTTTTCCAAAAAGCAGACGAAATCGCTTCTGAAAACGGTAACGGCTTCGTTAAAACAGAACATCTTTTCTATGTTCTTCTCTGCGATGAGGCAGGTTTGGACGAACTTTTCAATAAACTTTAT
Source organism: uncultured Candidatus Melainabacteria bacterium (assembly GCA_934754855.1). Classification (GTDB taxonomy): domain Bacteria; phylum Cyanobacteriota; class Vampirovibrionia; order Gastranaerophilales; family Gastranaerophilaceae; genus RUG841. The sequence continues at coordinate 11,281 of CAKVJR010000023.1, read as the reverse complement.
CTCGACAAAGAAAAAGTCAGAGATATTATGAAAAAAATCGTCGAGAAAAAATCAAAACAAAAAGAAAAACACCCCGAAGGATTTGAGCAAAAAGAAGTTGATGAAAAATACAATCACATTTTATCACTCGTCAAAGACCCCGAATCTGCGGCAATTTTCAGCAAAGCCGTAGCAAAACTTACGACTTCGGAATACGAAATTTTAGGCACTGAGCAAATAATGCTTTCGATTTTGGACGACGAATCGGGTGAATTAGGCGAAACACTTAAAAATGCAGGCATTACTTACAACAAGTTTTCAGATAGATTAAAACAAGTTACATCAAGACTTGCCGAATACGAAGACAAGCAAATTATTTTTACCCCAAATGCCCTGACAGCACTTGTTAAAGCATCAGAAACGGCAAGAGAATTGGGCAGTACGGCAGTTCGTCCCGAACACGTTGTTCTCGGCATTTTGAAGTCCAAAAAAGGTATCGCTTATAATATTTTAAAAGACCTTTATCCCAATGATAAATTGTCTGAGCAAATTTTGCGTCCTTTAGAAAAACAAATGAACGAAACGCCCGTTATTTTGAGATTTGCAAACCAAGAAGCAAGAAGAATGGGCAGAAATACCGTCGGAACAGAATTGATACTCCTCGGAATTATGCTCCAAGGCAGTGGCGTCGGCTATGCAGTTCTGAAAAATTTAGGCATAACAGTTCACGATTTGAGAAAAGAAATCGAAGCAATGCTCGGCACGAACGATGAATACGTTGATAAAGAAATCACGTTCACCCCTCGTGCAAAGGCTGTTTTGGAACTCGCTTGGGGACTTGCAAAAAAAGAAATGAAAACAAAAATTTACTCCGAACATTTATTGGAAGCTATCGTTTCGCTTTCAAATTCCTTGGCAATGAAAGTTTTGACAAATCTCGGAACTGACGAACTCGAAGTAAAACAAGGTATCAGAAACAAAGTTCAAGGCGATGATTAGGAAAAATTTTAAAATAGAACTTTTAGCACCGGCAAAAGACAAAACAACTGCAATTGCAGCCATAAATGCGGGTGCAGATGCTGTTTATATAGGTTTTTTAAAATTCGGAGCTAGAAAACAGGCGGGAAATTCAATCGAGGACATAAAAGAACTCGTTGAGTATGCAAATGTTTATCGTGCAAGGATTTACGTCACTTTGAATACAATTTACAAAAACGAAGAAATAAAAGAAGTTGTAAAAACAGTTTATAACCTTTACGACATAGGCGTTTCAGGCATTATTGTTCAAGATATGGGAATTTTGGAACATAAATTGCCCCCTATTAAAATTTTTGCAAGCACTCAGTGCCACAATAACACATTAGAAAAGGTGAAATTCCTCGAAAAATCAGGCTTTGACAGGGTAATTTTGCCGAGAGAATTTTCACTTGAACAAATCAAAAACATCACAGACAACACTGAAATCGAAATCGAAACATTCATTCACGGGGCATTGTGCGTTTCTTACAGCGGTCAATGCTATTTGAGTTACGCAATCGGAGGAAGAAGTGCAAATCGAGGCGAATGTGCTCAACCTTGCAGAAAAAAATATTCACTTTACTCAAACGACGGAAAACTTATCGAAAAAGACCGATATCTATTGAGTTTAAAGGATTTGAACCTGTCAGACAGAATTGAAGATTTAATCAATGCAGGCGTCACATCTTTCAAAATTGAAGGAAGATTAAAGGACGAAAATTATGTACGAAATGTCGTTTCATATTACAGAAAAAAAATTGACGAGGTCTTGAAAAAATACGATTTGTCAAAATCATCAGTCGGATTTTCTTCACCCGAATTTGAACCGACTCCCGAAAAATCCTTCAATCGTGGATTTACGGAATTTTTCATCGACGGAAAAAGAAAAGATTTTTGCACAAAATACTATTCAAAATCAATCGGCGAATTTATCGGGAAAATTACAAAAATTTCTAAAAATAATTTCACCGTTAGCGGGCAAAAACTCAATAACGGCGACGGAATTTGCTTTTTGAACGATAAAAATGAACTTATCGGCACACAAATTCAAAAAGTCGAAAATGACAAAATTTTTCCAAAATCAATGGCGGATATCAAAGTCGGTATAAAAATTTTCAGAAATTCCGACATCAACTTCGACAAAATCGTTATGCGAAAAAATATCGAGAGAAAAATCCCCGTCGATGCTTTGGTCAAAATAGCCGAAAATTCAATCGAATTGACCTTAACAGATGAAGAAAAAATTTCTGCATCTGCAAAAATAAATGAAACATTTGAACTTGCCCAAAATGCCGATAAATCAACGGAAACAGTTAAAAATCAAATTTCAAAAACAGGAAATACCGAATTTTATATAAATAATATATATATAGAACAAGAAAAAAATTATTTTGTCAGAGCGTCGGTTTTGAACGAATTGAGAAGACAGGCGATTGAAAATTTGCAAATTACAAGAAAAGAAAATTTCCAAAAAGATATAAGGACAAAAGAACTTACAACAGTCGAATACCCAGTCAAAAATCTTGATTACACCGCAAATATATATAATAAATTTGCCAAAGAATTTTACGAAAAAAGAGGGGCAACAGTCAGCGAATATGCCGCCGAAAGCCAGAAATATCTCGACGGAAAAACATTAATGACAACAAAACATTGCATAAAATATACGTTGGGACTTTGCAAAAAACATTACAAAAATGTTACAAATTATAAAGAACCATTAATTCTGTCAGACGAGTTCAATAAAAAGTATATACTTGAATTTGACTGTAAAAATTGTATAATGATGGTGAAAACCAGTCACGGTGCATGTTAAGCATGTTACGTTATGTAACAATATTACGAAAATATGCACATATCGGATAGAAAATGTTTTTATATACATGTGTGTAGTAATGCACATAGGTGCGATTAGAAGGAAAAGGAAGAAAAATTATGAGTATTGTTGATGCTTTGAAGAACGGTAGGGTAGAATATACCGGCAACAAATCAAGTAATGTAAAAATTGAATTGGGCAACGGTAATGCCAACATTAATGTTCGGGGCAACAACGTTGACATCACGACGGGAACTGGTAATCAAAACGTAGTAGTTCTCGGTAACGATGTAGATATTAAACTTGATACGAATGCCCTTTCGGATTGGGATTCATCACTTGACCAAGATATGGTAGCGGTAGTCAGCGACAAAGGTACGGTAAATATTGACACCGGAGATGGTAATGACACGGCATTGACGGTTGCTGACAACGTTAATATTAAAATGGGTAAAGGTGATCACTTAGTCGGTTTCTGGGGCGATGACGTAACAATTAAAGCAGATGACGGCTCCAACACAATCATGACAATGGATAAAATGATTGCAAACGGAACAATCTCTGAAAATACTACGATTTTGGGCGAAAAAATCGGTCAAGCAGCAATTGATGCTGTTGAACTCCGTACGACAGAATCGACACAACTTTTGTATGATATTACATCAGCAACAGGCACTAACGGTAAAGCAGATTACTTAGCCAAAATGAAAGAAACATACAAACTTGATAATGCTAACATGAAGATGTTAGAAACATTGTATGACAATGGCGAATTGTTCAAAGAATATGCTAAGGGTGTTCCTGCATACGCAATCGTTCAATCAGTAACTCAAAAGAATGCTGATGGCAGTGCAAAATACGTTATTGCAAGAGTGGACGGTCAAAATAATGACGGTTATATCCACACAAGAGGTTTACAAGACGGCACATTCAAAGAATGTATCGCAACAAAACAAAGAGGTACAAACTCTTACACAGTTGAACAAGAATATACTCGTGAAACTGCAACAAGAACAATTCACAAAATCGACGGTACGAAAAACCTTGATATCGATCTTGCAAACGGCAAAACAAATAATATCGATGTTACATCGACAGGTATCGTTGATATCAAAGCAGGCGACTTCGACTTCTCGAGAATCAAAGTTGATGCAGAAGTTAAAGTTATCGGCGATCCCGATGTTGTTAAAAATGTTTACACAGAACCCGCAAGAAAAATCTCTTGGGGTACAAACATTGGTGAAACATACACATCTCCTATCATCGTTGACTTCAACAGAGATGGTAAAGTTGATGCAGTATCGGGTAACACAGGTATTGATGCTGACGGAAACGGCATTGCAGATGGTGCAGCAACCGGCGGTGATAAAATGCTCGCAATGAGCGATATGAACGGAAACGGCAAAGTTGACGGTTCAGAAGTATTCGGTGACCAAACAGTCAGCCCGTTCACAGGTGAAAAAATCAATGCAACAAACGGTTTTGAAGCCTTGAAGGTTATCGCTCAACAAGCAGAAGAACAAACAGGTATTAAATGCTACTCAGGCGGCTTAGTTGACCTCCAAGCATTGAAATCGGCATTGGCTACGGTTGGTGTAAACCTCGGCTTCATCAGTGATGATAACATAACTGAACTTGAAGATTTGGCTCACGTTGTTGCTTTGAACGTTGACAACTACAACCAAGTTGATGAAGAAGGCGATGTACAACACAGACAACAAGGTTCATACGTTGCTAACGACGGTCAAACATACGGTGCAAACGACGTATGGTTCAAAGACAGAACTCAAATGGACAACATGATTGATCGTCTTAAAAAGAGCAAATAAAACAAACCTTTAATCTAATCGCAAACTAATTTTTAAGCCCTTACTGAAAAGTGAGGGCTTTTTTAACAGAAATTTTTGTGATATAAAAAAGGCACACACAATCAGGAAAAATTATGGGCTTTTTTATACAAACTTTATTAATAGGTATCGGGCTTTCAATGGACGCTTTTGCAGTATCAATCTGCAAAGGGCTTGGAATGAGCAAATTAAACAAAAAACAAATGCTGATTATTGCTTTGTATTTTGGCGGATTTCAAGCATTAATGCCGTTTTTGGGTTGGGCTGTCGGAGCAAGATTTTCATCTTATGTTTCCCAATACGCACATTGGATTGCGTTCATTTTGCTTGCCGTAATCGGCGGAAAAATGATGCACGAAGCATTAACAGAGAGCGAAGATTGCGAAAACAGTGATGAAAAAGACAAAAAACTTTCTCACAAAGAATTATTGTTTTTGGCAATCGCAACAAGTATTGACGCACTTGCCGTCGGAATTTCATTCGCATTTTTAAATGTTCCGATTATGCCGTCAATTACAATAATCGGCTTCACGACGTTTTTCATCTCGCTTACTGGCATTGCTATCGGAAATATTTTCGGTTCCAAATACAAAAACAAAGCGGAATTTGTCGGCGGACTAATCCTTGTTGCAATCGGACTTAAAATAATTTTAGAACAGTATTTGATAGTTGTTTAATAAAAAACCCCGACTCTAAAATCGGGGTTATTTTTTATTCAAAATTATTCGTTATTCCGTATAAATACTCGATAATTTGTTCAAAGTACGGAATTGAAACAGAACCGTTTACAATGATATCCCATTTGTGTTTGTGGGGGAGAATGTATTTTTCGGAAGCCTCTCTGATATATTTCAATTGCTTCAAGGCATTTTCTCTGTTTTGATTACGAGATGCGGCACGAACCAAAAATCTTTCTTCCTGTTCTTTTCTGTCGATATCTATATAAATTTTGATATCGAAAAGATCGTAAACGTTGTCATACATCGCTGCCAAGCCTTCAACGGCAATGATTTTTTGCGATTTTGCAGGCAAAGACTTCGGAATATTAACCCCCGTACCATTAATCAAATACTGCGGAGTCATAACATCATGACCTTCTGCAAGCATTTTCAAATCTTCTTTGAGTTGGTCAGTCATGAAATTGCTCGGAGCATCAAGGTCATATCCTGATTCCAAAAATTTATCAAAACCGCCATATTGCTTAATCAAATCAGAAATATCGTTGAAATAATTGTCGGTACTGATAATTTGAACAGGGAGTCCGTACTTATCAACGGATTGTTTAATGTGTTCACAAATCGTTGTTTTACCGCTTGCAGACTCACCGCAAATACCTATCATTATTCTTTTTTCAGGATTTTCGATAATTCTTTTCGTAAATCTCGGGACGAAATCCTCTTTTACACTTTTGAAAAACGGCGTTTCGGCATCTTTATCAATGTGCAAAATATATTCAAACTCTTTTTGAAGAAGATATGCCAAAATCCCTCTACCCTCTTTCGATGAAAAATCTGGTTTTTTAATTTTTTTATCTTGAATACTTTTTAATCTCTGCATCATAGTTTCATCTTCCGTTAATTATGCAATTTCTTCCTGATGTTTAAACTGCATTTCGTACAAGTGTTTATACTCACCGTCTTGAATTTGCATAAGTTCGTCGTGAGTACCTGTTTCAATCAATTCACCGTCTTTTATTACCACTATTCTATCCGCATTTTTGATTGTTGACAACCTGTGAGCAATAACAAATACTGTTTTATTACTCATCAAATTATCGAGAGCCTTTTGAACAATCGCTTCTGATTCATTATCCAATGCAGAAGTCGCTTCGTCAAGAATAATAATCGGAGCGTTTTTAATCATTGCTCTTGCAATCGCAACACGTTGTCTTTGACCGCCTGAAAGAGTAGTTCCTCTTTCTCCCAACTCAGTGTCCAATCCGTCGGGAAGTTCGTCAATAAGTTCGTTCAAATGTGCGTATTCGACAACTTTTTGCAACTCTTCTTCAGTTGCATTTTCATTTCCCATCATAATATTTTCTCGAATTGTGCCAGAGAAAAGGAAGTTGTCTTGGAACACCATTGAAATATTCGCTCTTAAACTCTTGAGTGAAAAATCTCTTACATCAACACCGTCAATTTTAATCGCACCGCTCGTAACATCGTAAAAACGGGGAATTAAATTAACGAGAGTTGATTTGCCGCCGCCTGAATTACCGACAATCGCAATCGTTTCGTTCTTTTTAATATTATAATTGATATTTTTCAAAACCAATCTGTCGGGAACATAAGCAAAATTTACGTTTTCAATAGAAATACCCGAATTTAAACCGTTCAAGGTAACAGGATTTTCTTTGTCATAAATACTCGGTTGAATATCAAACAATTCAAACACACGACCCATTGCAACGAAAATTGTTTGCAACGAAGTCAGCGTATTACCGAGAGTTTTAACAGGTTTATACAAAAGTAACAACGAAGTTACAAATGAAGCAAATCCTCCGGCTGTCATCTGATCTGTATAAATCAAATGAGTTCCGTAGCCCAAAACAAGTGCAATACCGACTGATGCAATCAAATACATCAACGGTGACATCCAACCTGCTCTTTTTACCAAAGCCATATTGTTTGCAAATGCTTTCCAAATTTGCTCGCAGAAAATATTTTTTTGTCTTTCTTCCAAAGAATACGAACGCATAACCTTGTTGCCAATGTATGTTTCGTTGAAATTCGTCGTGATATTTCCGCCGATAACCATATTTTTATTAGAAGTTAATTTAACTCTTTTTCTAATCAATGCAACAGGGATAAATGCCGCTCCAAGGATAACCACGCCGATTACAGCAAGTTTCCAAGAACAATAAAGCATAACCCCAATCAAACTCAATGCACCGAATAATGCGGTAACAAAAGTTTTTAAGTTGTTAACAATACCTGCCGATGCTGTATCAGGGTCGCCCAAAAATCTTGTAATAATAACCCCTGACGAATTTTCGTCAAAGAACGATGCGTCCATATCACAAAGTTTGTTAAAAAGTTTGATTTTAACGGCATTGGTAATTTTTTGGCTTGTCCAATCTGTCAAATAACTGTTCAAATATCTCAAAACACCTTGGATAGCCGCAAACAAAACAACCCCGAACGGAATTGCTAAAGCCAGCATTGTGTAAGGGATTGTAAATTGATGATTAAAAATTGAAATAACCCAGTCCTGTTTTCCGACTACATAGTCCATAAATGGCTTCAATGAGACGGAAACAATACCGTCCAATGCACCAACAGGAATTGCAACTAAAAAGCCCAAAATTACACGCCCCATAACCGGTTTTATAAATGGGAAAATTCTTCCTAATAACCAACCGTATCTGAAAGAATTACTTGCCGTTGTATCTTTAAGTTTCATATTTTCCACCGTAAATCTAAAAAAATTCTTTTTACTATTCTACACCAAACACAAAAAAATTAAAATATTACCCGAACAGAGAATGATTAATTTTTTAATAAATTTATAATCAAAATAAGATTAGTCTGTCGGAAAATCAATGAGGTATTGAAAGATGAAAAAATTAGCCACCCTGTTATTACTTTTACTAAACGTTACAAATACAACTGTTTTTGCAAATTGTGTCACTGGTTATGCCTGCTCTATTAAAGATTTAGAACAAAATAACACAAATAGTGTTATAAAAAAAGAAAATGAAACTGAAAAAATTGAGGATAAAGTCAAAGAAATTGACAAAAAATCAATTAATGAAGAAAAGCCCCAAAAAGATTTGCCGACAAAACAAAAGCCCGAAAAATAAATTACAAGTCGAGTTTTTTGACCAAAGCAGGAGTTATTTCTTCCCAAAATAACTCGCTCGGGTGTTCCTTATCGGAAACCCGATATTTAAAGTCACGCAATTTATGCCCCACAAGTTCTTCGGCGTTAATATAAACTATGCCGATTTTTTCCAAATTTTTAATTTCATCGGAATTTAACTCCATAGAACCAGAAACATAATTTTCATAACACATTGCACCCTCAGGAACTTCAAGCAAAACGAACTTTGAATCAGGATACAATTTTTTCATTTGAAAAACAGATTCTCTCATAATTTCCATAAAAAAGGGAAGTCCGTTTTTCAAATCATTTTCATAGTCCGCATTATTTTTGAACTCAGCATAACTTTTGACGAAAAAAGAGCCGTACATAAACCAAAACGGGTGATTTTTCTCGGATAAATTACCGTTTTTTAACTCATAACTCAAATCAAAATCAGAACTGTACGGTTGAATCATCGTCCGAAAAATTCTCGTTAAATGGTTATAAATAAAAGGATAGATGACATATTCCGCATCGGGAATTTCATTTTTAAAATTTTCATCTGAAAGTTGCCGATAAATCAACTGCGGACCTGATGCACATACCCCTCGGTTATATGTCGTTCTCTTCGTATATTTGTTCAATTTTGCCGCAAATGTTTGATTATAATTAAGCCCGACACCATCTGTATAAGAACACCCGATTGTAATTATCGGCCGAGATTTTTCTCCGCTGTAAATTCTCGATTTTATAGAAATATCAATTTTCTCATAATCAAATTTTCGAGGAAATTCATAATGAGGCATATTTTTCCTGATATATTCTTTGGGATTATCTTTTAGCATATTGGCGTGTCTGTAAACAATATCGGCACATCTTGCCCGAAAAGAGTAAAATGCCGCAATTTCAGCAATTATCAAAATCAAAACAAACAAGAAAATATTAATTAAAAATTTTTTTTTGAAATTAATTTTCATAATAAAATTACAAATTCAATTCTTTTATCAATAACGGAACAAACTCGTCCCAAGCCGCTTCGCTCGGGTGATCGTTATCGGCAATTCTGTATTTTTTCTCGCAAAATCTGTGACCTGCAAGTTTTGACGCATTAATATAAATAATTCCCATTTTCTTAATTCTTGCAACTTGTTCTTCTGACAACTCATATAGATTATCGACATAATCAGGAGAACACAAATCTGACTGAGGAAATTCAATGAAAACGAACTTTGAGTTGGGATATTTTTTTTGTGCTTCATCATATGAAGCCTGCAAAGTTGCAAAAAATAACGGCCAACCGTTCACAAACTCTTTGTGGCTCAAAAATTCTTTTTCATATTCAAAATAAATTTTTACCAAAAAAGACCAATACATAAACCAAAACGGAGTTTTGATTTCCTGCAACTTACCATCCTTTGTTAAACGATAACGAAGTTGAATTTGCGAAGAATAAGGAGTTAACAAAGATTGGAACTGACGATACACGTGATCATAAATATTAGTATAAATCACATACTCAGCATCAGGAACTTCATTTTTAAAATTTTCATCTGAAAGTTGACGATAAACCAATTGTATGCCCGAACCGCCAACTCCACGATTATAAGTCATTCTTCCCGTAAGTTTATTCAATTTTGCCGCAAATGTTTGACCTTTCGTAAGCCCCACACCCTCTGTATATGAACAGCCCAAAGTTACAATAGGGCGTTTAGTGGTATTCTTATACGGATAATAAATTCTTGTATTAAAAAAATCTTCTATTACCTTATAATCAAATCTCAACGGAGCCGTATAATGAGGTGTGTTATCTTTAATAAACTCAGCCGGATTATCAGATACATTTGCCTGAGATTTTATCAGTTCGGCATATCTCATTTTGTATGATTGCAGTGAACAAAATTCTGCAATCACAAGAATTACAAAAATAATCAAAAAATTAATAATTAAAATTTTTTTCCAATTCAAACTCATAAAATTATTTTACAATAAAATCACAAAAATAAAATACAAACCCCAAAAATTTGTTTATATTAATGCATAATTCAACAAAAAAAACGGACGTACCGAATAGATACGCCCGTTTTAAAATTATTTGACCGATTAGCAGCAGCCGCAAGTACAGTTAATGTTGAGTGCTTTTTTTGCTTCTTCCATTCTGACTTTAATTCTGCCGTCAACCGCAATGCCTTCACCTGTTTTTTCTGAGATGAGGAGCGGGTTGATATCGAGTTCGTCGATGAATTTGTAATCATTAACGAGTTGTGACAATCTCAAGAGAGTTTCTTGGATTTGTTCCATTTGTGCAGGTTTTGTTCCTCTTGCACCTTTCAACAAACCGTATGCTTTTACAGACTTAATCATTTCATCAGCGTCAACATCTGTCAAAGGAGCAATTCTGAATGTAACGTCTTTCATTGTTTCAATGAATACGCCGCCCAAACCGAACATCATCATCGGACCGTATTGAGGATCAGTTGCGATACCGCAAACCATTTCTCTGTTGCCCTTAACCATTTCTTGAATGATTACACCTTCAAGACCGTCAATAAGACCTTTTTCAGTCAATTTTGCAATCAAGTCTTTGTATTCTGCTCTGAGTTGTTCTTCTGATTGAATGTTAACTCTTACACCGCCAACATCTGTTTTGTGTGAAGTTGTTTTTGAAGTCATCTTCATTACAACAGGGTAGCCGATTGAGTTACCAAGTTCAGCAACTTCTTCTTCGTTCTTTGCCAAACCGTATTTGCATGCTCTGATGCCGTATGCTGCGAGCAAATCGATTGATTCCAAAGTTGTAAGTTGAGCACGACCGTCCATC
>CAKVJR010000022.1 GCA_934754855.1 uncultured Candidatus Melainabacteria bacterium | reverse complement strand
GCCATGACCTGCGTCAACGGCAATAGTCATGCCTTTTAACGGGGAATTTGGATAAATTATCGGGTATTTGCGTTTTTTGAGAACCAATGTGTAATTTTCGTAAGTCGCATCATAACCCCAAATTCCGTCTTTGCAAGTTGTTGTAAGGGTTAAGGCGTTGTCCTCATAACTTTTTATTGCCCAATTTTGATTTTTTTGTTTTTTCAAAACTTTGTTGAGTTCGTTGATATCGTAAATGCCCCAAACGGTCAATTCTAAATCGTTTCCGTGTTCCGTAAGTTTGTATGGAACGGGAATGTCCAAAGTCATTTGCAGGTAAGAGAAGTCTTCATCTTGAAAAATATCCGCACGGCGAATAGTTACGAGAAGGTCGTTATCGAGCGGGTATAAGACTTTTACGTTATTTTTGTAAACCCAAAGAGGTTCTGTTTTTGTTTGAATTTTGTACCAATTTTTAAATTCTCCGTCGAGAATTACGACTGTTTTTTGAGGAAGATGGGAAATTCTTTCGCCGTTTGTGGAGGGATATGAGCGGGCGGGTGCTCCGTCAGTTATTATGTAGGCGAATTTCGGTTTTTCAAAAGTCGTATATTGAGGTTGTTTTTGATTGTAAATTCTTTTCGGAACATCGGGAGAGGTTGGGGCTTGTGAAACTTTTTTTGCAGTTCCCAATTTTTTAATTTTTAAAATTTTTTCGTTTGTTACAGAGTTGCCGTTTTCGTCTTCGTAAGTTTCTGTTAATTTATACTCGTTATCGCCCTCTTGAGGGGAAATTATGTGACAATATGCACCGTTTTCCCAAACTTTTGTGTTTTCGCCGTTAACTTTTAATTCTGCACCTTTTTTGACATTTCCCATAATGTAAGTCGTGTGTGACCATGTTTTGTAGGGATTTGATTGTGGAAAAAGTACGTCAAGAGCGTTGGCTTTAGGACAAAATAAAGTTGATAATATTAAGGGTAATAAGAATTGTTTTATTATTTTCATAGTTAAATTATGATGTATTATTTATATTGCGGCAAAATTTTTAAAAAAGTTAAACTTTACAACATTGCCGAATATTGAAAAAAAATGTATAATTATGAATATTTTAAATAGGGATAGGACATGACGGCAAATAAAACAGATGTAATAATCGTCGGAGCAGGTGTTGCAGGGGTTGCAGCAGGGATAACGCTTGCCCGTGCCGGAAAACAGGTTGTAATCGTCGAAAGAGGTTCTTATGCGGGTGCAAAGAACATGTTTGGCGGTGCCGTTTATGATTATCCGACAAGAGATTTGTACCCCGAATTCAGGGAAGAAGCCCCGATTGAGCGTATTAACAAAACCCATAAATATATGATTGCCGATGAAGAAACCGCCGTGACTGTTTCATACAATAATGAAAAATCTCAGACGAGTTATACTGTAAATCGTGCAAAGTGGGATAAATGGTGCGTTGAGCGTGCAGTTGAACTCGGTGCGTATTATTCTCCGATGACCGTTGTTCGAGAATTGATTGTTAAAGATGATAAGGTTATCGGGATTAAAACTGACGAAGAGGAATTTTATGCGGATATCGTAATTCTTGCCGACGGTGCAAATTCTCTCCTCGCAAAGCAAATCGGCTTGCGAAATAACATCAAAGACAGTGAAATGGCAATAGGTGTTAAGGAAGTAATTTCTTTACCTAAAGAGGTTATTGAGGACAGATTTAACCTGACGGACGGCAGCGGCTGCGTTACTGAAATTATCGGCGGCCCGTTGAAAGGAATTACGGGACTCGGATTTATTTATACGAATAAAACCTCGGTGTCTATTGGGCTTGGGGTAAATTTGGACGAGTTGAAAAAACGCAAACTTACGCCTAACGAATTGTTGAACAGATTGAAGGAACATTCTTCGATTGCCCCGTTAATAAAGGGCGGAGAACTTTTGGAATATTCTGCACATTTGATTCCCGAGGGTGGGTTTAATGCGATGCCGAAACTTTACGGAAATGGCGTAATGGTTGTCGGAGATGCGGCAATGCTTATCAATAATGTTCATTGGGAAGGTACAAACCTTGCGATGATGAGCGGCATGTTAGCGGCAAAAACGGCTATTGAAGCATTGGAAAAAAATGATTTTTCGGAAAAAATGCTCTCTCTTTATGAGAAAAAATTTAAAGAAACATCGTTTTATAAAGATATGAAAACTTACAAGGACGTTGTAAAAACGGTTCATGACAATTCATACTCGTTCTTGAGTTTTTACCCTCAAAAAATTAACGAATTTTTTGAAATGTTTACGGAATCGGGATATATTCCGAGAAAGTCTTTGTATAAGCGTTTCATAAAGAATTTTGTTAAAAAGAGAAATATTAAAGGATTGATAAAAGATGTTATCAATTTTGGCAAACTCTTTATCGGAGTGTTAAAATAAGATGGAATATAAAAACACAGATGAAAAATTGCAAACGGTAAAAAGTTCTCCGGACGTGGTTTCCCACCTTGTTCCGAACAAAGAGGACTGTCGAAATTGCGAGAATAAAAGTTGTCAATATGTATGTCCTGCGGGCGTTTACGAGTGGACAGACTGGGACAACAGAATGCTCGTTAAGTTCGAGAACTGCTTGGAATGCGGAGCGTGCAGGGTTGCCTGCGACAAACAATCGATAGTGTGGAAGTATCCGAAAGCCGGTTACGGAATAACATACAAACAGGGTTAATGAAAAGGAGTATGAAGAATGCGTGAAGAATACAGCAAAAATGTCAGACGTTGGTATGACAAAGACCCTGTCTTGTCACGTTCAATGCGGACTTTGGAGTTTTCGGACGACAAAACTCAAATTCAGGTTGCACTGAATATTATCAAAATTATTATTGAACACAACCTTGCATATAGCGAATATTCAAGCGTTGAGGATTTGATTGACGCAGTTGATGACGGTTTGATGAAAAAAGGTCACAGCCGTTGGTATGACATCGACAGAACTTTGCATACCGCTATTACTATGCTCGAAGAATCTTCTGAAGATGTACAAATCGAAGTTGCGAAAAAGATGGCAAAATGGGTCGTTGACGAGATTAAGGACGTTCCCGAAATTGACGATACGGACGCTGATTTGGATTTTGACGATGAAGATGACGAGGACGACGATTACCAAGAAGGTGATTATAAAAAATTATGAAACTCTGGAAATACCGTCATATAGCGGGCAATCTCTCCGTCGGGAAAGAAAATCCGCTGCTTGCCCAATTGTTACTTTCGAGAAATATTGATACTGATGAAAAAGCCGAAATATTTTTAAATCCCGAAAAATATGACTATTTGCCGTTTTCGGTTTTTAATGATGCAAAAAAAGTTTTGGACAGGATAAAATTTGCGGTCGAAAATCAGGAAAAAGTGGTGATTTACGGCGATTTTGATACTGACGGCGTGACGAGTACGGCGATTTTGTATAAAACGTTGAAAAAAATCGGTGCAAACGTTGATTATTACTTGCCTGACAGGGATAGTGAAAATCACGGTCTTAATAATAATGCCATTATTAAATTGATTTCAAAACATAAGGCAAAGTTAATCATAACGGTGGATTGCGGTGTTTCAAACAATGCCGAGGTCAATCTTGCTCAAACTTTTAAAACAGATGTGATAATTTCCGACCACCACGAAGCACCTGATGAATTGCCGAAAGCCTTTGCGATTATTAATCCTAAGGCGAAAGGTGTCTTGAACGAAAAATTGTCTTCAAGTGAAATTGAAAGCCTTTGTTATCTTTCAGGGGCAGGGGTTGCGTTGAAAATTGCGACGGCTGTTTTGGAAGAATATGGTTGTCCTGAATTTTTTGAGGAAATTCTGCCGATTGCCGCAATGGGTACAATTGGCGATATAGTGCCGCTTTTGCTCGAAAACAGACGAATTGTTTATTCGGGCTTAAAATCAATTCAAAATAAAGTCAATTTGGGGATTACAAGGCTTTTTGAGAATGCGGGACTGAAAGAATTTTCCAATATAACGAGCGAAACGGTTGCGTTTACTGCTGTTCCGAGATTGAATGCTGTCGGTCGTTTGGAAAAAAACGGGGCTGAAACGGCATTCAAGTTGTTAATTTCAGAAGATGAATACGAAATTGATTTAATTACAAAAAAATTGAATGATATTAATGAAACCCGTCAACGCTTGTGTGATGAGGCTTTCAAGCGTGCGTCCAAAATTGTTGAGTCGTCCCCTGATTTGTATAAACATTCGATTGTGATTTGCGATGAGGAAACTCACATCGGCATTATCGGTTTAACGGCATCAAAATTGGTCGAAGCGTATGTCAAACCTGCATTTGTAATGCGAAAGGACGGAGATGTTTATCGTTGTTCGTGTCGGGGCTTGCAGGGCGTTAATATTTATAAAATTATTAATGAAAATAAAGATTTGTTCTTGGGTGGTGGCGGTCACGAATTTGCGGGCGGTTTTTCGTTTGACGGAACCGTCGTGAAGTTTGAAGATGTCCGAAAAGCCATTGACGAAAGCGTTAAAAGGCAAACGAACGGTGAAACTTTGCCTGATATTTTAAATATTGATTTGAAAATTTCGGCTGATGATATTTCTGTTGATTTTGTGCAAAATATCAAAAAACTTGAACCTTTCGGGGCGGAAAATCCCTCGCCGTTATTTGCGATTGAGGATTTGCAGGTTGCGGATTTTAAGTTTATGGGAAAACTTCAAAATCACCTGAAATTTATTTGTTGCGATAAGAACGGAAAATTTTTGGAGTGCGTAAAGTGGAATACGACTGAGTTTCCGGCGAAAAAATTCGATCCCGTAAAAATAGCGTTTTCGCCCGAAATAAATGAGTTTAATGGTCGTGTGTCCGTTCAACTTTTGATTAAGGACTTTGTTTTGCCGAATGCACCGAAAGAAAGCGTCAAATCTGCCGTAAAAGTTATTGATTGCAGATGTCAAAAAGGCGGCTATGACAAGATTGTTGACTTTTTGGACAGAACGAAAAAATCGGTTGCGATTTATACCGAACAAAAAGATGTTGTGGAATATTTTGCCAAGTTTGAAGAGGCTGAGGGCAAAGTTTTTTCACGAGATGAAATGCCGAAAAGTTGCGATATGGCGATTTTGATTGATACGCCTCCGTCTTTGGACTTTTTCAAAAAAATTATTTTTTCGGGGGCGAAAGAAATTTTGCTTATGAATTATCCCGCTCCAAAAACCGAGTCAATTCTCTCAAAAATGGCGGGAATGCTTAAATATACACTCTCTTCGCTCGGAGGAAAAACGACTTTAAAAGCGATGAGAGCGGCATTGATTTTTGACGATGAAATTATTAAGTTGGGGCTTGAAATCCTTGGCGGGTGCGGACTTGCTGAGATTGAAGTTAATGAAAACGGAGAAGTTTCTGTTTCGGAAATTCACTCAATGAAGTCAGATTTGTTAATCCAAAACCCTAAATATGACGAGTTTTCAAGAATGTTGAACGAATATAAAAATCATGTTTTGAAGGTTAATAATTTGCCGTTTGATGAGTTGAAAGCGTACATTTTGGGCTGATTTGCGAGGAAAGTGATTTTTTGTCGGGAAGTCGGAAAATATTAAAATTTTTCAAACAAAAAAATCGAGCCGTAAAGACTCGATTTTTATTTGATAAAACTGCTTAAAACTATTGCAAATTCATACTTTTTCTGATTTGGTTTTTAGTTTTTTCGATTCTGTTAATTCTTTTTTCAAAATCTTTAACGGTTTTATTTTGAACTTTGCGTTGTTCTTTTACCATTCTGTATTGGTTGTCGATTTCGGTGTATTTTGCTCTGTGTTCGAGAAGTTGGTTTCTGAGGTCAACTTGAGCGGAATCGAGTTCAAACAAAGCGTTTTGCATATTGTTGTTTTGACGGGTTGTAACGTCAGTGACATCGGTTGTTTTTTTCGTGTCAACGGGTGCAGAAGCGTATGTACCTTGAGTTTTGTATTTATTAGCCATTGCCGCTTCGGTATTTGCGTTGTATGTTTCGGGGTCGAAAACCAAACCGTCAGCAAAGCAAGGTGCTGCTGCAAACATTGTTAAAACGGTCAAAAACATTGCTGCTTTTTTCATATATTTTTCCTCATATTAATTGCTACACGATGTCGAATTATCTGCTTAACATCTATGCTAAAAGTTTACAGGACATTTTAATTCCGGTCAAATTGTAACAAATTATAATCTTTTTAACGCTAAAAATACCCCGCAAAGCGTTGCTGCAGCGACGGAATTTTCTTTTTGGTCGAGGTTGTCGATGTATTTACGGATATTTTTTGCGGGGACAAAAAATCTTTCGCAAATAATTCCGCCGTCAGAAACGGGTTTGGAAATTACGTCGTAATTTTCGGCGATTGCCGTGACGTAACTCAATGTTTCCGAGGATAATCCTGCTGAGGTGGAACTGTTTATGAGTTCTGTGAAAATTTTGTCGGCAGATATTCCCGCTTCTTCCAAAAGTTCCTTTTTTGCACATTCTGAGAGGGTTTCGCTTGTGTCAATGTCACCGATTAAGCCGGCAGGCGACTCTATGCAAAAAGGTGCTTTGTTTTCGCCGTAAATTGGCGGGCGTTTTGTTTTTAAAAATAAAAAATTATATTCTCCATTGATTTTGACAAGGGTGGTAATTACAACGGCACTGTCGTGAGTTTTCTTGTCGTTAGTGCGTTTCACGTAATACCAATCGTGTCCTGCGGGACTTTTTGCCGATTTGAAATCTAAAAATTTTGAGTGCGATATTAATTTTGTTTCGTCCATAAATTTTCCTTTTTTCTTGATTTTATCACATTTTAATCAAAAAATTCCGATGTTTTTTCGCACAAAGGTATCATTAAAATTTTTGTAAATTCAAATTCTGGATAACTTTTCGGAAGATTTGTGCCGTACTTAATTAGGTAAATTCCTTTATTCTCAAGCATTTCGGCAAGTCTTTCTTCGTGTTCAAAATTTTTTGACAAAAACGGATAACACATCGGAACAAAATCGCTTTTGAGTTTAAATTTTAAAATGTTCGATTTTTTCAATTTTTGAGCAATTTTTGAAAAAATTTGACGATTTTTTGCGATTTTTTGCTCAAAATTGATGTTTTTTAACGAATTTTGAGTTTTTTCGCTCATAAATTTTATCGGTTCGTTATCAATTGAAATTTCGTTTTTGCAAAAACTCTTAAAGTCTTTAATTTCAATAGTTCTGTCCCTATCTTTTTCAAAAATATCGGGGATTTTTTTGTTAATTTCTAGAATTCCGCCGTCGTTTACGTTGAAAAATTTTCTCGGGGACGAAAAACCTGCTATTCCTCTGTTTGGGGCAAAAAATGCGTGAGCATTGTCTGAAATAAGGTTTTTGTATTTTTTTGATAAAATTTCTGCTTGAGTGTCGCAAAGCCCGAAATAATTGGGATAGAGGATAAATTCATCGGGTGAAAATTCTTTTGTCGGCAAAAAATTTTCGTCAATATGATAAAATTTCATTTTTACGTTTTCTTCTTTTACCGCTTGTCTGACAACAGGGCAAAGATAGTATGGCAGTTGAATTTCGGCGATTTTATATGCCCTTAAAATATATCGCAGACAATTTCTGCCCGAATTTAGCAAAATTTTATTTTCCCAAAAATCATTTTTCATAATGTTTTTGCTTTCGTCTGTTGCCAAAATTCGTCAGGCAATTGAAGTTCAAACGTTTCTTTCGGGGTTATTTTTGCGTGTCCGCCACGGATAAATCTGAAAGCGTAATTTGAAAACGGAATAAAAAATCCTGCCGCTTGAGAAACGGGTATAACCCAATAGGCGTGCGTGAAACCCTCTTTTGAAATTTCACCTGTCAAAGAGGTGTTTCCGATTTTGAAATTGCCTATGATAATATCCGCCGCAACTCCGTAAGTTCCGCTCTCTGAGATTGTTTCGACCCTTGCGGAAACGAGTTCTCCTTTTTTAACGAGAATTTTTCCGTTCTTTGTGACATTTTCGGAAACCATAAAAAATACCTCATCGCCAACATTCATCGGGTTTTTCGTTGAAATAATTTTGGCCGTGTGAACCTTTACAAAGAGGTGATTAACGTTTTGAAAATCATATTTTTTCTGCTTGTAAACCTTGTATTCACAATCTTTTAGCCTGTTTTGCATAAATTCGTCCCGAATAGCGGATTTGGCGGGTGAAAATTGGGTTGAATTTTTCGAGATAAAATCTTTCGTGATTAAAAAGTCGTGAATTGCCTGTTGCTGAAAGGTTTTCGGCGTGTCATTTTTTATTATAAAATCATTTGTGATTAAAAAATCCTGTATTTTTTCGTTTTCTGTTTGAGCAAAACAGGGTAAATTAATCGAAATACCGATTAACAGGGCAAAAGATAGGAATTTTTTAACCGAAAAATTAATCATATTTCAATTTTTTCTTTGAATTTGTTTTGATTTTATCTTCTAATTTTTTGCGATTTTTCTCGGAAGTGAGCAAAAAGTTCTGATAATAAAGGTTATCGGCATATTTATTATGAGCAAGAAAAGAGGGATATTTTTCGTAAATATACTCGTAAACCTCCATAACACGGCGGCTTGAGAGCGGGTGTGTGCCAAAAATATCATAGCGATATTGTGACATCATTTTTGTATCCATAACAATTATCGCAAGCGGGTTATAGCCTGCATTTACGAGGTAATCGACCGCTCTTTTGTCGGCTTTGTATTCGTATTTTTTAGGAGAAATGAGGTATTTTACTTCCTGCAAATAACCCCGCAAAATGCCCTGATAGCCGTCAACGCTGTGTGAAATTTCGTGTGCCAAAACAGATGCAATTTCGTCCTCATCGTCTGCAATCAGGATAATTCCTTTGTAAATCGTGATGCTTCTGTCGAAAAATGCCGAGTTTGCGTTTATGACTTTTGAGTTATTGTTGTAGAAAAAGGTTATTCTGTAAGGAATTCTGTTTGAATTTAAAATTCTGAAACCGATTTGATTAATTTTGCTTTGAATGTGTCCGTCTTGCGTATCGTCCGTGACTATTGCGTTTGCGGGAGAAACGGCAAACATTAAAACAGAAATTATCATAATCAAAAATTTTTTCATAAATTCCTCATTTCTAAATTCCAAATTTATTATAATTAAAAAATGTAAAAATCGCTCTAAAGATGTTGTTTTTTGCTCAAAAAAATAAGAAAATAGGTCTGAAAGGTTGACTGTTATGATTGGAATAAATGAATTTTTGTTAAAGGCAATTTCGTTAGGTGCTTCTGATGTGCATTTGCACGTTGATGAGTCGCCATTAATCAGAAAAAACGGTATGATTATGAAAACCTCTTTGCCCGCTTTGACGGCAGAGGATATGAAGAAAATTTTTGAGGAAATTGCACCCGACAAATTTAAACTCGAATATTCAAAAATTACGGACTTGGATTTTGTTCATGAAATTCCGAATGTTTCCCGTTTCCGTGTAAATTACGGGCTTCAGGGCAATCAACCTTCGTTTGTTTTCAGAATTATTCCGATTAAAATCAAAACTTTGGACGAGTTGGATTTTCCGGAATTAATCCACCAAATTTTGCGGGTTAAGAGCGGTTTGGTTTTTGTGACAGGTCCGACCGGTTGCGGCAAATCTACTACGGTTGCGGTAATTTTGGATTGGTACAACAAAACTTTTCAAAAACACATTTTGACAATCGAAAATCCTATCGAATATGTTATCAAATCGCATAAATCTCTCGTTTCTCAACGTCAAATCGGTATTGACACGCCGTCATTTGTTGAGGGTATGAAGTATGCAATTCACCAAGACCCTGATGTTATTTTCCTCGGAGAAATCAGTGACCGAGAAACCGCAAAATTGGCTTTAAAAGCCGCAAATATGGGCTATCTCGTTATTTCAACTCTCCATACGCCTGATGCCGTTCAAACAATCATCAATATTATCAACATGTTTGATAAAAATGACCGTGAAAACGTTATGCACGAACTTGCGGAAAATTTAAAAGGGACTGTTTCTCAAAAATTGGTTTATTCTGAAACTTTAAAAACAAGATTTGCCGCAACTGAGGTTATATTTGCAACTCCGACTTTCCAAGATTGCATAAGAAAAGGCGAAATCGAGGAAATTTATCAACTTATGAACACAAACAATCCGAATATCGTTTCTTTGAACGATTCTTTGCTGAAACTCGTTTTGGACGATAAAATTTCAAAAGAAGATGCCCTTTCATACTCAAATCTTCCCGATGAACTCAGCAGAAGTTTCCGCCGTGAATTTTACGCTAAAAAAATGGAAATCGAAAAACAAAAAGAACTCGAAAGAATTGCGGAAGAACAAAAACGACACGCAGAAGAAGAAGAGAAAAAGGCTGCCGAAGAAGCCGCCAAAAAGGCTGAGGAAGAACGAAAAGCCGCTGAAGAAAAGGCTCGTCAGGAAGAATTAAAGAAACAGGAAGAAGAAAAATTAAAACAGGCTCAATTGGCTCAACAAACGCAAAATGACGGTTTTGCACCATATTCTGATGATAATTTTGCCCCGCAAGACGGCTTTGAAAGTGCTTTTGACGGAAATTTCAGCGGAAATTTTGACAATAATTTTGACAATAATTTCGGCGGTAATTTCGGTTCGTCAGGTAATTTCGGAAATAATAATTATGGCTCGAATAACCCGAATGGTGGCGGTTTTAAACCGATGGGTTAAGTCATTTGATGTATTTTGAGTAATTTTTGTAAATTTTTTTCAAAAAATGTAACAAAAAAAATCATTTTCATGGTTTAATGGTACCGTGTAAGAAATCCGCAAGGAGGAAAAATGAACGTATCCGCTATTAATGGAACAGAAGCAGTTAACAACAACGTTAACATGATTAAAAAAGCAGCAGTTAAAGAAGAAGCAAATGCTGTAAATACTCAAGGTTATGCAGAAAAAGAAACAGCACCGACTGATGCAAATCTTTACAAAGCAATGTATGGTGTTCAAGAAAACAAGAAAGATGATGTTGCAGAATACAAAGAAGCAATGACTGATCATCTTAAAAAATGGGGTACTGACGAACAATTGAAAGAAGTTCAAGAACCCGAAACAACAGAAGAAGATGACGAATATTACAAGCAATATTTGGCATTCAAACACAAATACGAATAGTTTGAATATTTATAAGTTTAAGAGGCGTTTGAAAAATCGCCTCTTTTTTAATGTTTAAATTCGGGCATGCAAAGTCGAAAAGCGTTGTGTCTATTGAAAAATAATTTTGTTGTAAGTGTTGATTTTTCGGTTTATAATTTTGTCGAATAAATCAGATTTGAAAGGAATTTTATGATGAACGAAAAAATGCAATTGGCACTTAATGAACAAATCAACAAAGAATTTTATTCTGAATTTTTATATTTGGCTATGAAAGCATATTTTGCCGAATTGAATTTGCAAGGTTTTGTAAACTGGTTTGATGTTCAAGTTCAAGAAGAAAGAGCACATGCGTTCGGAATGTACGATTATTTAATCGAACGTGGCGGAAAGGTTGAACTTTTGGAAATCGAAAAACCCGTTATCGAAGGAAATACGCCTGTTGAAATTTTTGAACATGTTTTAAGACACGAACAATATGTAACTTCAAGAATCAACTACCTTTTGGACGTTGCGGAAGAAGTTAAAGACAGAGCGGCAATTTCATTCTTGGATTGGTATTTGAAAGAACAAGTCGAAGAAGAATCGAGTGTTGGCAAGGTATTGGCAACATTGAAACTTATCGGCGATGACAAAAACGCATTGCTTTTGTTGGACAAAGACCTTGCAACAAGAGTATTTACGGCTCCTGTTATCGGCTAATTTAAAAATCAATTTTTTAAAAAGGGAAAATCTTGGGATTTTCTCTTTTTTTATTGTAAATTTCTTGCAAAAAACGGAAAATGAGTGTTTAATTGATATATGTCCGACAAGAAGAATGAAAATATTTTAAAATTTTCGACCAAAACCCGTAAGTCTGTTGATAAAACCGACACGAAAAATTTTTGCGGTTTTGAATATGTAAAAATGGAAAAAGATTTAAACGGCACCCCTTTTATTAAGGAAAGTTTGCTTGAATATGCGGACGATTGCCGTTATATGGTGCGTGTTATGAGGGAATTTGACGGCAAAATTTCGCTCTATAATTATTACGTTTCGCAAGATAAATTATGTGACTTTTTATCAAAATTGGATAGCGGTGAATTTGACGGACGTTTGATTGAAGTAGAAAAATATATTCCTGAAGATTTAGCGTAAAATGAGTTCAATAGACGAAATCCGACTAAAACAAGACCTGCTCGACGTGATGAAACCTTATCAGTATATCGGGCATGAGTACCTTTCTGATGAGAAAGATTTTGATAACAGCGACGTAAGAATACTTTTTGCTTTTCCCGACAAATACGAGGTCGGAATCAGCAATTTGGGTGTCCGAGTTTTGTATCACGTTGTAAACAGGCAAGACGGGCTTATGGCGGATAGAGCGTACGCTCCAGAGCCTGATTTTATTAAGGTTGTCGAGGAAACGAAATTGCCTCTTTATGGGGTTGAAAGCAAGCGTCCTTACAGCGATTTTGACCTTGTGGGATTTTCTTTGCAGTATGAACTTTGTTATCCTACCGTGTTGAAAATGCTCGAACTCGGCGGTATTACAGTCCTTCGGGAAGAACGTGGCGAAAATGAACCGATTATTATCGGTGGCGGACCTTGTGCGTATAATCCGAAACCTATGTCTGATTTTATTGATATTTTCTCAATCGGGGACGGTGAGGACGTTACTGTCGAAATTATGCGTCGTTACAATGAAATTCGCCATTTGCCGAGAGCGGAAAAAATTAAAGAACTTGCAAAAATCAAAGGTGTTTATGCTCCGTCGCTCGAAAATAAGGCGGTGAAACGGATTGCGGAGTTGAATAACGACAATTTGCCGATAGAAAATCCTGTTCCTTATTCGAGTTCAATTCACGACAGAACAATTATCGAAATCAGGCGTGGTTGCGGCAGAATGTGCCGTTTTTGTCAGCCCGGACATGTGACTTTGCCGATTAGAGAAAGAAAGGCTGAAGATATCATCAAAGCGGTTGATAAATCGACGCAATTGACAGGTTATGATGAATATTCGCTTTTGTCGCTTTCTTCAAACGATTATACAAATATCGAGCCTGTTATTGATGAATTGTCAGAAATGCTTTGCGAACGCAAGGTTTCGGTATCATTGCCGAGCCAAAGAATTGACCGTTATAACGAACATTTGGCAGAAGTTGTCCGAGGAATAAGAAAATCGACGATTACGCTTGCTCCCGAGGCGGGAAGCCAACGTTTGCGTAACGTTATCAACAAAAATCTTTCTGAAGAACAAATTATGACAACAATTTTAAATTGTTACAGAACGGGTGCGGACAGCATAAAATTGTATTTTATTTTGGGCTTGCCGACAGAAACAAAGGAAGATTTGGAAGAGATGGCGGGTCTTTTGGGCAAAATCAGATACCGTTCGCAATTTATTAAAAAAGAGATGAATTTGCCAAACCCGTTGAGATTGACTTGTACGGTGTCTGTCTTTGTGCCGAAACCGTTTACGCCGTTCCAACGCCATTCGCAAAATACGAATGAGGAAATTCGTGAAAAAATTTCTTATCTTTTGTCCCTAACGGATAAAATTAAAAATGTGAAAATTAATTATCACAACCCGTTCGTTTCAATGCTCGAAGCAGCGATGACAAGGGGTGATAAGAAGTTTGGAAAATTGATTTATGCACTTTATAAAAAAGGTGCGTATCTGACAAGTTGGGACGAGTATCTTGAATATGACCAATGGCGAGAAACGGCGGCAGAGTGCGGAATTTCGTTTGAAGAAGAGGCTTCAAGACAATATGGAAAAGATGAGATTCTTCCTTGGGAAGTAATCGATATGGGCATTCCGAGAAGTTGGTTTGAACAGGAATATGAAAAGGCTTTGAGGGCGGAAAATACTATCCCGTGTGAATTTAACTGCGTTAAATGCGGAGTTTGTACGAATTTTAAAACTCATAAAGTTATTGATAAAAAATATACTGCTCAAAAACATGTGGTGGAGAAAGTTCCTGATGATGCGGAAATTTTTAAATATCGTTTGAAACTCACTAAAGACGGCAACTTGAGATATTTGTCACATCTTGATTGGCAAAATACAATTTTGAAAACGCTTTATCGCTCGGGATTGAAATTGAATTTTTCAAGAGGATTTAATCCGACACCGAAAATCTCGTTGGGAGTAGCACTTCCGGTATTTGTCGAAAGTTGTACGGAATTTATCGATATTGAAATTTTTGATAAATTGACGGAAGAAGAAGTTAAAGAAAGATTGCAAAATGCACTGCCCGAGAAGATTAGACTGCTTGGAGTTAAGAAAATCGAACGCAGCACAAAATCAGTCGATACAGTTGTCGAATGGGCTGAATATGAGTTTTCGCCTGTCGAAAAAGATGTTTACGACACAAAATCTTTGTTGTATGATATTACCGAAAAGATTAATTCTTCTGATGAAATTACAATCGAGAAGAAAAATAAAAAAGGTATAATAAAAACAATAAATATAAAACCGTCCGTAAAATCGGTAACGGAGCGAAACGGCAAGTTAGTTGCGGTTTTGAAAACAGGACAAAATACGGAAATTCCGTCCCTGCGACCGGATATTGCCATCGCATTGTTTGTACCGAATGTGAAATTTGACATAAAGAGAACGAAATTTTTTGACGGTTCTCTGACAGAAATAGATTTATAAAAGGAAACAAAATGACAAAACAAATTGTAATTGCAGAACGTGACAACATTGCCGCACTTATTGAAAACGGTAAAGTTACAGAATTTTTTGTAAATAAAGGTGAAATTTTCCTGAACGATGTTTACCTTGCAACGGTTGATAACATTCTTCCGAGTATTGAAGCGGCATTCGTTGATGTAGGTTCGGACAAAATGGGCTTTCTTCATGCAGACGATGTCCCCGGAAAAGGCAACCTTAAAACAAGATTGACCCCGAAACAAAAATTGGTCGTTCAAGTTGTAAAAGAACCGACAGGTCACAAGGGACCGAGAGTTACAACGGATATCAGTCTTCCCGGAAGGTTTTTGGTTTTGATTCCGCAAGAAACAGGCATTAACGTAAGTAAAAAAATTGTTTCAAACAAAGAAAGAGCAAGACTTAAATCAACAGTAAGTTTGATTAAACCCGTCGGCGTCGGCGTTATTATCAGAACAGAGGCTGAAGGTCAATCAGATGCGGATATTCAAGAAGATTTGGAACTTCTGCTCGAAAAATGGAATACGATTATCACGGCGGCTGAAACGCAAGAAGCACCGAGCCTTTTGTACCGTGACCAAGATTTGCTTTACAGAGTAATCAGAGAAGCATGCACGGAAGATGTTGCCGAAATCGTTGTGGATACTCCGTTTGCAATGCAAAGAACTCAACAAATTCTCCAAAATTGGAATATGTTGAAAAATATTAAATTGACTGTTTACAAAGGAACAGAACCGTTGTTGCAGGCGTCTGGAATTATGAAAGAAATTAAGGCGGCTCTTCAAATTAAGGTTATGCTCCCGTCGGGTGGATATTTGTTTATCCAAACGACAGAAGCACTTTCGGTTGTCGATGTAAACAGCGGTAAGTTCGTAAGTTCCGCAACTCAAGATGAAACAATCTTGAAAACAAATATTGAAGCGGCTCACGAAATTGCCCGTCAGTTGCGACTCCGTAACATCGGCGGTATGATTATTATCGACTTTATCGATATGCTCAGCAGAAATGACAAACTTGCCGTTATGGAAGAGTTTGAACTCGCTCTTGAAAGCGATAAGGCAAAACCGCAAATCGGTCAACTCTCTGACCTCGGACTTGTCGAACTTACAAGACACAGACAAGGTCAAAGCCTTAGCGAAGTATTTACGAAAAAATGTCCGCACTGCCAAGGTACGGGTATGATTTTTGAAGATATCCAATTCGCAGCAGCCCCCGGAGAGGGTGAATTGAAGGCTAAAGCCGCTAAGTTGAAAGTTCCCGTTCAACAACTCAAAAACAAAAACGGAAAACAAAATAACAATGTTTTCACAACAAATGTTGAACCCGTTGAACAAAATAATCAAAATAATCATCAACAACCCGTTCAACAAAATCCTGTTGAAGAACCTCAACAAATTGAGCAAGACAGACAAGAAAATGCTGAAAACGGTTATAATAACTCAAACAACGGCAATAACCAAAACAATCAAAATAACCAAAATAATCAAAATAATCAAAACGGAAATCATCGTTTTGACAAGAAAAATCGTTTCAATAAGAAAAATCGTTTCAACAAATTCAAAAATAATAATAATCAATTTGGTGAAAGAAATGAACAACCTCAACAAAATCAGCAAAATAATGAGCAAAATCAACAAAATCAACAGATTAAGCCCGTTGAAAATCATGAACAACCTTTAGAAAAAGTTGAAAAGGTTGAGAAGATTGAAAAAGTTGCCGATAAAGTTGAAGTAAAGGCTGAAAAGGTTGAAAAAACTGAAGTTAAGGCAGAAAAAACAGAAGTAAAAGAACCTGCTGAAAAAGTTAAAAAAGCAGAAAAGAAAACAAAAACTTCTAAAAAGGCTGAAGAAACTGCCGAAACAACAGAAGAAAAACCTAAGAAACGTGGCAGAAAACCGAAAGCGAAAACGGCTGACGGAGTGGAAGAAAAACCGAAAAAACGTGGCAGAAAACCGAAAGTAAAAGATGAAGAAGTTAGCGAATAATTTGAGTTTAATAGCGGCAAGTTTTTTGGCAAGTGCAAGTGTTGTATTTGCCGAAAGCGATAAGGATTTTTTCGAGGCGGCAGAGGGAATAACTTTGCCGACAGATGAAACGGCGACGGGGGCGACTGCTCCTGTTCCTCAAGCCGCTGAGGGTGCGGCAGAACAAGCACAGCATGGTGCAAATTTTGTTGATTCCGCAAAAGAATTTTTCACCAATCTCGGAGGAAACATTCAGCACGGAACGCAAGGTTTTACGGACAAATTGCAGGATTTTGGCAATTTAATCGGTGAAAAATTGAATGTCGTAACAGGCGGAAACCCGCTTATCTCAAAGATTGCAGTTGCTCTCGTTTTGGTTTTGATTAGCATTGTAATTATCGTTGTTTTAGTTTTGATAGCAAAGAAATTTGTTCACAAAACACAAGCAAATCCGTTCCAATCACAGCCTTTTGGACCGACAGACGAAAATGATTTTGAGCCGATTGATGACAATAATAATGTTCAAGACGACGGTTCATTTGCACCTGCTGATAATGACGACGGAACGGTCGATATTGGCAATCAGACAAATCAAAAAGTTACTTCAGAAGAGCAAAAAACATTGAGTTCGCCGACCGATATTTCGGAAGCGATGAAGAATTTTCTCAATGTTACGGAATAAAAATCAAAATTCAGACAACGCAAAAAGGACGGCATACACCGCCCTTTTTATTTTTGAAAAATCTTACATAACGGGTTTGCCCGTAACTTTTAATAATTGTTTGATAACTTTCGGCATTTGGCAAACGAAAGAGTAGTTGCCTTTTGCAACGGAGCATTTTTCGCAAACGCAATTAAGTTCGTAACATTCAAGTGCTTGTTCCGTCCAACTTTGCGTAATGGAATTTGAAATTACCCCTTGATTTTGAGCAGAATAAATTTCATTTTGCTGTTTAGAATATACGTCTTGTAACATATAACACACCCCACTATTTGTTACCCGATTATATTCTATTATATGTTGACCAACATTTGAATACACTATTTATAGGATTTTATAAGCAACTCCATTTTGTCCAAAACGGCGTCATTGTAGCGGTTTGTCATTTTTGAAAAGGGGAAAACGTCAGTTTTTAATTGTTTTGAAAAAGTTGAAGTTGTTTTTTGAATTAAATTTTTAGAAATTTCATCAACCTTGACACAAAGCCCGAAATACGGGAGATTGTTGAAATTTATCCACTCTGACATTTGCAGGTCATTTTTTTGTAAATCGTGGCGGGAGTCTAAAAATTGGATTAAAGAAACGATTTCTTTTCTGTTCAAAAGATATTCTTCGAGATTTTTTTGCCACTCACGCTGCATTTTGTCTGAAACGCTTGCGTAACCGTACCCCGGCAAATCGGCAATTACAAACTCGTTGTTAATCAAAAACAGATTGATTAATCTTGTTTTTCCGGGCTTGTTGGACGTTTTGGCAAGACCGTTGTGATTCGCAATCGCATTTATGAACGACGATTTGCCAACATTTGAGCGGCCGATTAAAGCAAATTCGGGTAGGTTAAAAGTTGGACATTCTTTAAGAGAAGGTGCGGAGGTTATGAATTTTGCTGATTTTATTTTCATTTAACATCTTCTTTTTGTATAAAACGCTTGCCAAAAGCGAATAAGTTTTCGGACTGTTATAGACATTCAAGGTCACTTCATCATCGTCAATATCGGCATGGATAGAACTTTCGCCACCTGCTGCGGTTTCGACATGGCAAACCTTGAAAAACTTTTTACCAAAGAGTTTTTCGGGTAATGACCAAAATAAATCAAATGTCTTTAATATATTCATACAAAAATGATACCAAAAAAGGTATCATTTTTAAAGTCTTTTTTAAAATTTCATCTTTTGGAATTATGCCAATTTTGCAACACCGTTTTTGATGCAAGTTTCTTGTGCTTTTTCCAAGTTTTCCAATGCTTTTGTAAGAGCGTTGAGTTCAGTTTCGATTGATTTTTGTTCCATATCGAATTTGTTGTCTTGGTTTGTAAGGAGAATAACTTTCGGATCTTCGCTCCAAGTTTTAGAGTTTTCAGTAGCAGTTACG
Source organism: uncultured Candidatus Melainabacteria bacterium (assembly GCA_934754855.1). GTDB lineage: Bacteria > Cyanobacteriota > Vampirovibrionia > Gastranaerophilales > Gastranaerophilaceae > RUG841. Next base: position 87 of record CAKVJR010000022.1, on the reverse strand, counting down.
TCTGTATCATAGTTACCTTGGTATTGTTTGATGATTTGGTTCATTTGCATCGTAACGTTAGTTCTTTTATCAGAGATAGATGTCAAT
>CAKVJR010000021.1 GCA_934754855.1 uncultured Candidatus Melainabacteria bacterium | reverse complement strand
GAAATACGGTCATGTCGGGATTTTTTTCCGTACCTTCTTTAATTTTTTTGTAAGTTGTATCGAGTTCGCCGTAGCGGTCGAGTTGATCACGGAAAAGGTTTGTTACGAGGAGATAGTCAGCCTTTAGAAAATCGTATAATTTTCTCAAATATGCTTCGTCGCATTCAAAAATCATGTAGTCGCTTTTTTTGTTAAATTCGACATTGTGAACGAGAGCGGTGGCGATGCCTGTGAGCATGTTTGCACCTTCGGTGTTGTGAATGATTTTCTTACCGCTTTCTTTGATAAAGTGTGCGAGCAAGCCTGTTGTGGTCGTTTTGCCGTTTGTACCCGTTACGGTAATTGTTTTTTCCAAGTTCATTTTTGCGGCTTCACGGATAAATGAGGGGCAAATTTTCATGGCGAGCATGCCCGGGGCTGATGTGCCTTTTGATTTTCCTCGTAATTTTATTGCTTTTACGGCAGTTTTTGCGAGGAATAATGATATAATGTATCTGATTTTTTCCATAATCGAGTTGATTTTATCCTTAACTTATTTAAAAAGTTCTTCTTATGTTTTATAATAATATAAATTGCAAAAGAGGGCATCAAATGATTGAATTAATATTTATTTTAATTGTTGTAGAAATCGTCGTCGGCGTTTATATGATTATGTTTATGGAGAAGAAAATCCGCTTGACGGAAGAGGTTAACCGAAATCTTGCAAAGTCGGGATTTACTGGAAACTTAACAGAATTTAAAATGAATTTAAGAATATTGAATGCTAAACTTCGGGCGATACTTGCGGAAAGAGTTGAGCAGGAGCGTGTTGCGAAGGTTGAAAAAGCAGCGGGTGTGCTTAATTCCGTACTTTTGGGCTTTTCTTTGTTTAAATTTTTAAAAGGAAAAAAGAACAAAAATTTTTCAAAACATAAATAAATGTTAAAATTCTGCAAAATTTTCAAAAACCGCTTACAATATATAGATGTAAGCATGCTGAAATGAGGACAATTTTGGAAATTGCGATATATCCGGGAAGTTTTGATCCCGTGACAAAAGGACATCTTGATGTTTTGAAAAGAGCCGCAGGCATCTTTGATAAGGTTATTATTGCTGTGTTGAAGAATAGTGACAAACGTTCATTTTTGCCGATTGAGGACAGACTTCATCTTATCCGTTTGTCGTGTGAACACGATAAGTTGGAAAATGTTGAGGTGGATTCTTTTGACGGATTGACGATTGATTACGCAAAACAAAAAGGAGCAAATGTCTTAATCAGAGGATTGCGTGCTGTTTCGGATTTTGAGTATGAAATGCAACTTTCGCAAACAAACAACGCACTTGCTCCCGAAATTAATACGGTTTTTTTGATTACAAAACCGAAATATAACTTCATTTCATCAAGTACAGTCAAAGAAGTTGCTTTGATGGGCGGCGATATTTCTAAATTCGTTTCTCCGCCGGTAGCAGAATATTTAAAAAAGAAAATCAATAAGGGGTAACAGATGGCTCAACTTCAGTTAAAAAGTTTACTCGGCAAGGCGAATGCTCTTTTGCAAAAGGGGTATGAACTTTTTGGATATACAATTGTTAATAAGGCAGAATTGGAAGAATTAATCGAACAATGCAACGCAAGCATTCCGGCTGATATTAAAGAGGCTGAAATGATTATGTCGAGAAAAGATGAGATTGTTCGAGAAGCACAAAACCGTGCAGAACGTATGATTCAAGACGCTCGTGACGAACAGGCAAGACTTGTCAGCCGTGATGAAATTTCAAAACGTGCTCAAGAAGTTCTCGCGAAACAAAAACAACAAGTTGAAGAATATTGCGAAAACTTGCAGGCAAATGCTGTCAGAGAAGCAGAAGAGATTAAAATTACGGCAATCAGAAAAGCAGCAGTTATTCAAGAAGGTGCAGAAGATTATGCCGCAAAGATTTTCAACGATATGGCAGGCAATATCGGTCAATTCCTCAATAACATTCAAGCATGCCAAACTGCCCTTGCAAATCAACGTTCCGGTCGTGAGGCTCAAATGGAAGCCATCGCTCACGAAGATGTTTATCCTCAACAGCAACAACAAATTTCTCAAAATGATGAGTATGAGGAAGAAGAATAAAACCCTTAAAAGATTTTCTAAATTAAAAATAAAGCCCCGCTTGGGGCTTTTTTAATGCTTTGTTAAACATATCGAAACAGATACTTCACCTCCGTATGATGGTGAGCGTTTGAAGTTTAATTATATTGTCGGGATTAAAAGTTCAAATTCCGTACCTTCGGCATCTGTTTTGACAAGTCTTAATTTTCCGTATTGTTCTTCGGTAAGTTTCTTGCAAATGCCTAAACCAAGCCCGTTTCCGTCAATTTTTGTAGTAAATCCGTCTTCAAAAATATGGGGTAAAACTTCTGGGGAAATTCCCGAGCCTGAGTCAGAAATAGCCAATTTTACGTAATTATTTTCTTTTCCTTTAATTTTTAATGTGACACGACCGTTCTTTTCGATTGCATCGATTGCGTTGTAAATCAAGTTTAAAATGACGCTTTGCATTTTTGTTTCGTCAATGTGGACACGAAATTCATCGTCAACGTACGATTCGAGAGCGATGCCTTTTTCTTGTGCTTTTGGCATTGCAAGGCTGACGACACTGTTTACGATTGATGAAAGTTTAACTTCAGTCAAAATCGGAGAAGAGTAACTTCGGAGTTCGCTTATGAATGATGAAATCGTGAAAGCAGCCTGTTTGATACTTTCTATGCTGTTTTCGACAGATTTTTTGCTTTCTTGTTCGAGTTCGACGTTTTCGAGTCTTTTTTCAAGAATTTTTGTGTATAAATCGATAACAGAAACGTGATTTTTTATTTCGTGAGCGGTCATTTTTGCTTTTTCGGAAATCTGTTCATATTGTTTGAGCAAGTCTTCCGATTCCGAATAAGTTTCTTTTTCCGCTTGAGAAAAGACCATTTCTTGGTTAACGTTATTAAGGCAATTAACGATTTTGTTAATTGCGATGTTCATTGTTTTTTGCTCACGACGGTCGGGAGCGTAAGTTGTCAAATAACTGTTGAGTTCAATTGTCGAGTTATTGAACATAATATTTGCGATGTCGGAAATTTCTCTTGAGTTCAAAATCAAGCAAATTTGTGTCATTCCGTTGTTTGTCAAATCCCAATCCCAAATGAGAACCGAAGAATATCTCGGAGCGAGGATAAGGACAAATTCCGTTGTGTCCCAAATTTTTTCTTTTTCGACGTTCATAATTTTGTCGTTTGCCAAATTGTCGCAATAGCAGTACATTTTGACATCGGAAAATTCAAGACGTTTCAGAATTGAAGAAATGCCCTCGGTATTTGAAAGTTTCATCAAAACTAAACCCTCTTGTGACGGTTGTTCCATCAAGGGTTCAAGCATTGAACGCAAAATCCCTTGCACGGTTTGCTTTTCATATTCTCTGTCAGAACTTGCCAAAACCAAGTTACGCAATTCATTTACTTTGTTAATTTTTTTTGTCATCGCTATATCCCATGTTCAATGAGTTTATTATACCACATGCCCGAAAACTATGCACGCTCTTGCGTTTTGTTTCTTTTCGGATATTTTTTCAGGAAGAAAATCGAAGTTACGATTGCCGTTACGATTATTGCAATGATTTTTGCAGTGTTTAAGTTGAGTGCAAAACTGTTTTTGTCACTCAAAATGTATGTTGCACAAACTGCGGTCATAAATATTGCAGGAGTGAGTGAAACCCAATAACACCGCTGTTTTTTCTTGAGATAAAGACTTACTGCCCAAAGAGAAAACATTGCAAAAGTTTGATTTGCCCAACCGAAATAATACCATAATGTTGTTATGTCAAACATCGTAAACGCAATGCCTGCAAGCAATACGGCTGCACTTAACAAAAATCTTTTTCCTGTTTTCTTTTGGTCAAAATGGATTGCCTCGGCAAGCGTTAATCTTGCGGAGCGAAATGCCGTATCGCCCGACGTTATTGAAAGGACGACGACCGATAAAATCGCAAATACGCTTCCGACTTTTCCGATTAAACCGTTTGAAAGTTCTGCTATGACTGCACCTTGACCTTTTGCAGGGTCAAAAAGAACATTCCCGAGAGCCGTTTGATCAGGATAAAATGCCATTGCCAAAGATGCCCAAATCAAAGCAACCAACCCTTCTAAAATCATTGAACCGTAAAAAATCAAACGACCGCTTTTTTCGTTCGGCAAACATCTTGCCATAATCGGCGATTGCGTTGCGTGAAATCCGCTTAAAGCACCGCAAGCAATCGTGATGAACATTAGCGGGAAAATCGGAGCATTTTTCGGGTGCAAATTTGTCAACGTAATCGGGAACCATTCGGCATCGAGCCTGAAAAGACTTACGAGCAAGGACACCGTAACAACCAATAATAACAATGCAAAAAACGGATAAAACCGTCCGATTATTTTATCAACAGGTAATACTGTCGTCAAAAAATAATATCCGAAAATCAAGACGACAAAGTAAATTACGGGTATTTTGAAAATTAAAGCGAGCATTTTTGCGGGATTTATCGCAAAAACTGCACCGACTAAAACCAAAATTAATACTAAAAAGAAAACGAAAAAATACTTTGCATGTTTAGAGAGAATTTTTCCGATAAAATAATCCATCGTTTTGCCTTTGTATCGGACGGAGAGCATGCCCGTCAAATAATCGTGGACACCGCCTGCAAAAATTGAGCCTAAAACAATCCAAAGGAAACAAGCAGGTCCGTATGCCGCACCCAAAACTGCCCCGAAAACAGGACCAAGCCCTGCAATATTCAAAAATTGGATAAGAAAAATTTTCCAAATGGGCATTTTGACAAAATCGACGCCGTCGGCATACCTGATTGCAGGCGTTTTTCTGTTGTTATCGGCACCGAAAACTTTTTCAACAATCGCTCCGTAAATTACATATCCCAAAATCAGTAAAATTACTGATAAAATAAACAAACTCATCTGAAATCCTTACAAAACCGAAAAGCGGCCGCATTGACCGCTTTTCAGATGCTTTTTGAAATTATTAACCTTTAAGATATTCGTTAATTGCTGCTGCTGCACGTTTGCCTGCACCCATTGCGTTGATTGCGTTTGAAGTGCCTGTCGGTGCAACGTCGCCGCCTGCATAAACTCCGTCAATTGAAGTTTTGCCTGATAGTGCATCGATTACGATGTAACCTTTTCTGTCCGTATCCAATTCCATTCCGTCTGCAACGACTGATGATTGGATAATCGGGTTCGGTCCCGTTCCGAGTGCAACGATAAAGGTGTCAACTTCTTCTTCAACGAATTTTCCTGTCGGAACAGGGCTTCTTCTGCCTGATTCGTCAGGTTCGCCAAGTTCCATAATTTCTAATTTTGCTGTTTTAACGAAGCCGTCTTCACCCATAAGTTCAACAGGATTGTGCAAGAATTGGAAAACAACGCCTTCTTCTTTTGCGTGTCTGATTTCTTCAAGTCTTGCGGGAAGTTCTGCTTCCGTACGTCTGTAAACGATTTTGACTGATTCAAAACCGACTCTGACTGCAACTCTTGCTGCGTCCATTGCAACGTTTCCGCCGCCGACGATAATCGCTCTTTTGCCTGTTTTTAACGGAGTCGGATTTTCTTCAAGGTTAGCACCCATAAGGTTAACTCTTGTTAAAAATTCGTTTGCGGAATAAACGCCGTTGAGGTTTTCGCCTTTGATGTTAAGCATTTTTGGCAAGCCTGCACCCGAGCAGATGAAAATTGCATCAAATCCGTCTTCTTTCAATTGCTTGATTGTGACTGATTTTCCTGCAACTACGTTTGTTTTAAATTCAACGCCCAAGGCTTTAAGTGAGTTAATTTCTCTGTCGAGGAATTTTCTCGGAAGTCTGAACGGAGGAATACCGTATCTCAAAACACCGCCCAATTTGTGCAATGCTTCAAATACAACAACTTTGTGACCTGCTTTTCTGAGGTCTGCTGCTGCTGTTATGCCCGCACAACCTGAGCCGATAATGGCAACTTTTTTGCCTGTTTCAGCCGCAACTTCCGCTTTTGCATCTGTATTGTCGCCGACATATCTTTCCAACGCTCCGATTGCAATCGGTTCGCCTTTGATACCCAAAACACACTTGCCTTCGCATTGTCTTTCTTGCGGACAAACACGACCGCATACTGAGGGCAAGAAACTTGTTTCTCTGATGATATCTCCTGCTTTTTCAAGTTCATCTTCTTTTAATGCCGCAATAAATTCCGGAATGTTGATGTTAACGGGGCAACCGCTTACGCAGCGTGCGTTTTTGCAGTGCAAACATCTTGCAACTTCTGCTTTTACCTGTTCTGCCGTCAAGTTGCTTTCGACCGCATCAAAGTTATGTCTTCTAACGTTGGGGTCTTGTTCTTGAGGTCTTTGTCTTTTGGGTTTTTCTGTCATAATATATTTCCTTTTTTTTTTATTTTTATTTTACTTCAAATTCTGATTTTTGAAAATCTGAACAAACCATAACAATGGCAACCGTAATCCAGAAAATTAACTGAATTTGTGGTCTGAAATAAACCGTATCTACAAATCCGTGGCTTAATACGCCGATTATGCCTGTGATTCCTGCCGTTAAGTACAATTTCTTTTTTATATCGCAATTGCTGAAAAATGCAACCAAGCCGTCTTTTATCAGGAAGAAAATGAAAAGCAAATAGAATATTAATGCGAAAATTCCGCTTTCTACGGCTGTTTCGAGGTAAATTGAATATGCACTTAAAGCATCAAATCCTGAGAGCATGTACAAACCGTAAACTTCTCTGAAAACCTTGTTACCGCAACCTATTCCGAGAAGAACATTGTCTTGGAACATTTGCCAAGCCGAATGGTAAACATTCATTCTGAATGAAGTTGAACTGTCATTTCTCATTGCGAAAATCGACAAAATTCTGTGTGAAATTTTAGGTACGCAAACCATTATTGCACAACAAGCAGAAATGCCCGCTATCATTATGATATGGAGATATTTTTTTACAAAATCATAAACCTTCGGATAATGGAATTTGCAAATATTATATGTCGCAACAAGCATTGTGATTATCATGAAAAACAGGGCAATATATGCACCACGACAGCCTGTCATAAAGACTGCGGGAATTGCCAAAATTGAAAAAATCAGAGAAATTAAAAATCTTTTGTGATGTTTTTCGACAAAATTGAGAGCCGTATAAAGCCACAAAAACGGCACAGCAGCAATCAAATATCCGCCAAAAAGGTTCGGATTAGAGGGTTTGAGCGTTCCGTAAACTCTTGTCAAAACCAACTCGGGGTTCAATCTCGCCGTGTCTTGCCAAGTTGCGGCACTCAATACATCAAGATAATTTTGAATGAACGCAATAACGATTTCAAAACTTACGCAAGCCCCTATGATTAAAGCAAAACAAGGTATTTTGTCCTTGTGAACTCTCAAATATTGCAATGTTGCCCAAAAATAAAGCAGATACAAAATTGTTTTGGATAAGCCCGTAAGGCTTTGGTGGGGCATTGTTGAGTTGATTGTGCTTGCAATTGCCAATACAAAATACAAAATTAAGAAAAGCGAACTTTTTTCAATTTTTAATCTGTAATTTTTGTCCAAAATCATTGTCAAACCGAATAATACTGCCACGATACAAAGAAGCGGTGCGACAAAATTGTTGCTCATAAAAATTGAGCAAACCGCCGACAGGCAAATCATTATGAACAAAAATACGTCCATATTTTTCAAAATAGCGGAATTATTTGTCAAAAATTCAGTTTTTTCTTGGATTTTTGCCAAAATTTTATCAAAAAATTCAACTATTCTGCTTCCGATATACATATTTTTGTCCGATTATTTTTTGTCGTTTACAGGTTGTTTTTGTTCAACTTGTTCTTGATTTTCTTGTGTTTGTTGGGGTTGTTCAACATATTGAATGTTTGAAACAACGCCTGTGAATTTGTAATTTTTGCCTTCCAAAATAACAGGAATGCCCATTTTTACTTTGTTTCCGCCGACAACTGCTCCGTCGTCCGTGATTTTCGCTTTATCTTGAACTGTTACGACGAAGTCGAAAACTGCGGGTTGTGAAATATCATCAACGGGGAGATATTTGCCTGCTGAAGTTTCGATAAGCATTTTTCTTCTGTCAAATTGTACGTCCGTGATTTTCAATTTTGTGTAGGGGACGTTTCTGATTGTGATAAAAGTGTCTTCATTCGGCACAAACGGTGAATTTGTGTCAGTTATTGTAATTCCTCTGAAAAATACCGAGAATTGGATATCTTTTTCTTCCAATACGGGAGATTTCGAGATGAATTTATTTGCACCCGTAAATACTGCAACTGCTATGGCAATTATGATTACAACCCCTGCAATTATTGCCCAATCAGCGGGTTTCAAATTCTTGCAGCAAGGGCATTTTCCAAGTCCGAGTGCGTTTTTTATTTTTTCACATGTTTCACAAATTTTCATTTTTATTTTCCTCTGAATTTTTCAAAATTAATTTTATCCGCAGTTTTGATGAGTTCCTTGATATTCGTTGTGGCACAACCGAAAGAGCGGATTACGATACTTGCTGCAAGGTTGCCGATTATAGCGGCATGCTTGGGTGACAATCCTGCTGCTAAACCGAGCGTAAACGTTGCTACAACAGTATCTCCTGCCCCTGTTACATCGAAAACATCCGTTTTGTTGAAAACAGGAATCGGCGAATATTCTTTATCTCTTTCAAAAACTGCCATTCCGTCACCGCCACGGGTAACGAGCATAAGGTCAGAATTTGTTGAATCAAGCAACTTTTTGCCTGCTTTTTTCAAAGTTTCTTCGTCCTTGATGAAAAATCCGACAAATTTTTCCGTGTCGGGTTGGTTCGGAGTCATTGCGGTAACGCCTTTGTAGCGATACATATCTTTTTGAACATCTGCAACAACAATTTTGCCGTGTTTTTTTGCGACTTCGACTGTCGTTTTGATTACTCTGTCCGTCAAAGTTCCGAGTTGATAGTCGGATAAAATTACCGCATCAAAATTGGGGATTGCTTTTTCAATTGTTTCGCAGACCTTGTCTTCTGTTTCTTTTGCAAGCCATTCTTTCGTTTCTCGGTCAATTCTGACGATTTGCTGAGTGACGGATTGCGAGCAGGAGCCTGAAATTCTTGTTTTAACCGTGGTCGGTCTTTCGGGGGCTTTTATCATGTAGGAAGTGTCAACTTTCGCTTTTTCAAAGGCTTCAAGCAAAACTTTTCCGTAATAATCGTCGCCGTAAGTTCCGATGATTGAAACTTTGCCGCCGTTGAGTGAAGAAATATTGTGAGCGGCGTTTGATGCAGCACCCAAAATGATTTTCGTTTGCGTGTGCCGCAAAATCAACACAGGTGCCTCTCTTGAAATTCTTTCCGTATTCCCGTAAATCATTTCGTCAATCGCAACGTCACCGATTACAAGAATTTTGGGTCTTTTCAATTTCGTTATGTCCATTTTCAGGACTTCTTTATCTGCTAAAAACAATTATGTTCTCCATTTATTTTTTTATGTTATAATTTTAGCATAAATCGAAATTTTAATTACGGTTGTTACAAAACATTTCTGTAAATTTTAAAATTTTGAAAATAAAAAAGTTTTAAAAAGAAAAATATTTATGAAAAAATACACTACAAAACCCGAATTTCGGGACAAAAAGACGTTTGTCGGAATTTCTTTTTCGTCAATTTCGTCGAACGAATCAGCGGTTGCAATTTTAGATGATGAACTTAATTTGCTTTTAATGGACAAATTATACACTTTGCATGATGTTGATTATTTTCTGAAAAATTTTCAGGGGGCTAAAAATGCTATGATTGCTGTTTCTATGGCAAAAAATGAGGTTATGATTAGCAGTCGATGGAAATATTTATCAAGAATTTATCACCCCGTAAATCTCAACTCTCACCTTGCAAATCGTGATTATTGGGCGGACAGATTTTCTAAAAAAGGAACAGATTTGTTCAAAAATTTAAAAGACGAAGGTTATTCTATTTTTAGATTTGATATTCATAATGCAAAACTTGCTTTCGGTTGCAACGAGGCGTTTTTGGACAGAAGCCCCGCCGATTGTAAGGCTTTGCAAACTGGCTTGAAATATAAATTGCATCTTGAAAATTTACCCTCGAATATGCTCCCCGTTGCTGAATTAGAGGCGGTTTTGGGTGCATATACCGCATATTCTTTTGCAAAAGATATTGAAGATAAAAGATGCAAAAAATTGTTTGAATTTCACGACTTGGACGTAATCGGTTTCCGTCAGGGCGTTTGCTGATAACCGTTCAAAACGTTGTCAATACTGATTATTCCCGAGTCGAACAAAAGTTGAACTTGAGCAATATTGTAGTCGGTGATATTTTCGGCAAGACCGACTTGGGAGTTGACTTTTAAGCCTTGAGCCTGAATTACGTCAAGAAATGTTGAAACGCCTGCATTCATTAATTTTATTGAACTTTCCAAACTTTTTCCCGAGGCAAAAACCTCTGTTTTTGACGCTTCGACCCGTTCTTTTGCGGAAAGTGAATTTTGATTTGATGTAATTACGGATTCTTCAATGTCCCGTGTTTTCTGAATTAGAGCCATTTGTGCCGCTTTTATGTTTTCCGTTTCGGCTTTAACTTGGGTTATTGTTCCTGCTCCCAAATTTTTTCCCAAAGGGGCGGAAACGCTCAAGGTGAGGGCATTACTCGGATATAAACCTGCTCTTGCCGTTCCGTAACTTGCGTAGGCATAATTTATGTTTATGTCAGGGATAAATTCGGTATAAAGTCCTGTTCTTGCGGCTTTCAAGGCTTCAATCCGCTTTCTTTCGGACTCTAAATCTTTTCTTGAACTTTTGGCGTATTCGACGAGATTTTCGACGGGGCAGTCGAGGAGTGATTTTTCGACAACCATATTATCGGCGGGGTATATTGGGATTAAAATGTCTATGCCCATTATGTTTGCCAATTTCGCTTGAGAAATTCTTATCGTATTGAATGCGGTGATGTATTGTTGTTTTGCTTTTGCGAGTTCGGCTTCCGCACGATAAACGTCGAATTTTGTTCCGACGCCGACGGTGTATCTTGCTTTTGTCAAGTCATATTGGGCTTTTCTGTCGATTAAGTTCGTTTTGTAAATATCAACCTCGACTTTGTTTCTGAGAAGTTGATAGTAATTTGTTGCGGTGTTTAAAATAATTTCTTCTCTTGTAAAATCCTTTAAAAGTTTTGCGGATTTATGGAGATTTCTTTGTTCTTTTACGTCAAAAAACGTTTTGCCACGATTAAAAACGTTCCAATTTACCAAGATGTAACTTTGGATAGGCGTTTCGTCAACGTGGGTCGGGATAATGTTGCCGACCAAGAATGTACCTTGCAAATGTTGAATGCTGAAATAGTATTTAAAATCGGGCAGAAACTTTGCGTAGGCGTTTCTTTCTAGCCATTTGTAACTTTTTTCGGTATGAGTTTTCTCTTTTATCCGAAAATTGTTGTCAACGGCGACTTTCAGACATTCTTCGAGGGTTACGGGAACCAATTTTATTTTTAAAAGTTCTTCAAGTTCTTTATCAATTTTTTCCTGTCTTTGTTTTTCAAAAAGAGGATTTTTGCCGAGCAGACTTTCTTCGATAAAATCGTCCCTTTTGTAGTCCCAAATGCTTAATTCTCCTGCATTTGAGGTGTTTGAAAAAATGAATATTATTATAAAAATTATAAAATACGCAAAATTTTTCATAATGCAACATTACGAAAAATTTTTGACATTTGATAATAACTTATCGGCTAATTTTTAGGGCTATTTTTTTTGTTCCAATACTTTTACTCTGAATTGGATATCTTCAAGTAATTTTCTGTTGATAGCCAAAAGGTCTGCAATGACACCCAAAATCGCCGTTTGAACCCCGCAAAAAATCAAAATTACGGAGAAAATCAACGATTGTAAATGATTTTCGGCTGAACCGTTCAAAAGTGCAAAGAAATATTTTGCCCAAATTAAAACGCCTGCAAGGCAGAACACGCCGCCGATGATTGCGAAAAATCTGAACGGTCTGTAAATTATGAACATTCTGAGTACGGTAAAGGCGGACTTTTTGACGTAATCGAAAAGATTTTTGACCAATCTCGATTTGCGATAGCCGTCATTTGTTCTAATCGGTACGGATTCAATAACGAAGCCTTTTGCCTTGGATTGCATTATTGTTTCGATGGTGTATGTATAGTTGTCGAAAACGTTGATTTGCATAGCGGCTTTTCTTGAAAATGCTCTAAATCCGCTCGGTGCATCTTCTGTTCCCGTGCTGCTCAACAATTTTACAACTTTTGTTCCGATTTTTTGTAAAACTTTTTTTACGATTGAAAAGTGCTTTATTCGGTCAACAGGGCGTTTCCCGATGACGATATCCGCCTTGTTGTTGACAATCGGCCAAATCAATTTTGCAATATCGTCCGCATTGTATTGGTTGTCCGCATCGATGTTGACAATGATGTCAGCCCCTGCATTTATGCAATATTGCAGCCCCAACGTGAAGGCTTTTGCCAAACCTTTGTTCGTTGGGAAATTCAAAATGTGTTCGACTCCGTATTCTTCGGCTATGTATTTCGTTCTGTCCGTGCTTCCGTCATTAATCACCAAAATTTCCACTTCATCAATGCCGTCGTACTCTCTTTTTATCGACGAAAGCGTCAACGGGAGCGAAATTTCTTCATTGTATGCCGGAATTTGTATTATAAGTTTCATAAAATTTTGTTCTTTTTTATTTTAAAATTGTCAACAATGTTCTATAATTATTTATATTACCACAACAAAATCGAAATGTAACAAAATGTCCGACAAAAGAGTTTATTTGAATTTATTTTTGATTATGCTGATTGGCTTGCTAATCAGATTGATGTCTGTTGATAAACCTTTCGGGCTATGGAACGATGAGTATGTGAGTTGGTATATCTCGCAAAAACCCTTATTTGGCGAATTTTTTGATGCGGTTTACAAAAATTGCCACATGCCGTTTTATTATTTTTATTTGAAAATTTGGACTTTCCTTTTTGGAAATCAGGATTTGTCGCTTAGAATTTCCTCTGTAATTCCGAGCGTTTTGGGCATTCCGACGATGTTTTTTATCGGCAAAAAACTCAAAGATTCTCACGCAGGGCTTGTTTGTGCAATCTTGACGGCTTTCAGCGGGTTTATGATTTATTTTGCTCAGGAAGTCAGATTTTATTCTCTTTTGTTCCTGTTCTCTGCACTTGCGATTTTTGTAACGTTGAAAGTGCTTGAAAAACAATCATATTTGAATTATTTGCTATTTTATCTGACAAATATTCTCGTTATGCTGACCCATACAATCGGTTTTGTTTTCGTATTTTTTAACTTCTTAACCGTTTTTTATGTTTTGAAAAAAGAAAATAAAATTTCTTATAAACAAATAACACTGATAGTGTTATTGACTGTGGCGACTATGCTTCCGCTATCACCTTTTTTGTTTAAAGTTTTGACGGGAAGTTATCTTTCTCAGTTTTGGTCTGATTTTTCGTTGACGAAGTTGTTTTTTGTTTTTGCGGATTATATTTCTCCGATTCAAATTAATATCGTGAATACGCCGTCGAGTTTGCTTTCATTTTTGGTCAAAAATTCTCATTTCAATTTCGGTTATTTGATTTTTGGCTTAATCCCTATGGCGATTGCGTTTTGGAGTATTTTAAATGCAGTTAAAAAATCTGATAAAAATATAAAAATTCTTTCAGTTATTGCTATTGGCACATTGGCAGTAATGGTTTCGGCATCGCTTTTTGGCAAAATGGTTTTGATAACAAAATATACGATGGAAGTCTATCCCGTGTTTATTGCTCTTGTCGGGGTCGGGTTATGCTCTTTTAAACCGCATTTTTTGCAAAAAACACTATCTGTGTTATTGTTCGCACCAATAGTGTTTTATGTTGCGTTTAGTGCTTATGCACCTCAAAAATTAGACCGTCCCGAGGGACATAAAGCGGTTGCGAAGTTAATTCAAGATGCGGATTTGAAATCGGGTGACAATATTTTGTTGCTTTACTATGAAGATTATCGGTTTGAAAAGTATGTTAATATGAGTGATTTTTTTGTCGAATCGATGACGAAATTCAATTTTCAATATCGCTTAATGCCTGAACCGCCCTTGCACACTGAAATTATGGCGAATGGTAAAAGTATGTTTCTTGAAAATTTTGAGAGCGGAAAAAATGAATTTTTTGATGGTTATTTGCACAGATTTTTCTTTAATCGAATGAAAAAAGGGGACAAATTTGCGTTAATTTCGTTAAAATCAGTTGCTTTTGTTGATGAAAAAAGAATGGCGTTAACGCTTGAAAATCCTGAAAAATACAAAAGATTGCCGTTTTTGTTTTTGATTTTCAGCCACATTGATAATATGACTCAAAACTATGCAAACGCTGAATTGAAGCCTGTTTTTGAGGAAAGTGCGGGCAAATGGCAAATTACGGTTTGGGAAAAAATTTAGTCGGGAATGCCTATATTTTTTGTGATATTTTGAATTTGTTTCAGATTAAGTTTTAATTCGGGAAAATCGTCGATATTATTGGTTTGTAGAAATTCGAGTGCTGATTTTCTTGCCTGTTCGAGGATTTTGATATCTTTGGTCAAGTCCGTCAAATTGAGTTCGGGAAGTCCGCTTTGTCTTACGCCCAAAAATGCCCCCGGACCTCTGATTTCGAGGTCTTTTTCGGCAATTACGAACCCATCATTTGTTTGCGTCATGATATTTAATCTCGTCATTGTGTCTTGGCTCGAAGATGAGGAAATCAAGACACAGTAGGATTGGAGCGAGTTTCTGCCGACACGTCCCCGTAGTTGGTGGAGTTGAGAAAGTCCGAACCGTTCGGCATTTTCGATGACCATAACGGTTGCGTTCGGAACGTCAACGCCGACTTCGACAACGGTTGTGCTGACGAGGACGTCGTAGCCTTTATTTTTAAAGGTTTTCATAACTTCATCTTTTTCTTCGGGCTTCATTTTTCCATGAAGAAGTCCGATTTTAAGGTCGCTAAATTCGCCGTTTTGTAAGTTCTCTGCCTCTGTCGTTGCGGCCTTTGCGGAGATTGTTTCCGATTCGTCAATCAGCGGAAAAACGATGTAGGCTTGATGTCCTTTTATAACTTCCGCTCTGATTAAGTCGTGGGCTTTTTTGCGTTGAGATGCCCGCAGGAGAGTCGTTTTGATTTCTTTTCTTCCTGCCGGAAGTTCGTCAATAATTGTCAAATCCAAGTCCCCGTGGACGGTCAAGGCTAATGTTCTTGGAATCGGAGTTGCACTCATCGTGAGCATTTGCGGCAAAACGGCTTTATTTTTCAGCATATTTCTTTGTTTTACGCCAAAACGATGTTGTTCATCGATGATTACCGCTCCAAGGTTTTTAAATTCGACATTGTCCTGAATTAGGGCGTGAGTGCCGACGGCTATGTCGATTTGACCGTTTCTTAAATCTGTTTCCAATTTTGTTCTCAATTTTTTCGGATTTGAGGAAGTAAAAAGTTGAACATTTACGCCGAGCGGTGTGAGCATTTTAACAAAATTGTTAAAATGTTGTGCCGCAAGGATTTCCGTAGGAGCCATAATGGCTGCCTGATAGCCGTTTTCGATTGCAGCCAAAAGCATTGTGCAAGCAACGACGGTTTTCCCCGAACCGACATCGCCTTGAAGCAGTCGTTGCATAGGTTTGTCGGAATTTATGTCGTTGAAAATTTCATTGATTGCATTTTTTTGTGCGTTTGTAAGTTCAAACGGCAAACTTTTTATAAATCGTTGTACAAGTCCGTCATCATTGACTTTTAGGGGCGAAACTTTGAGTGAATTTGTATAATCTCTTTTTATCAAGCCCATTTTTATTTCAAGTAAAAATAATTCTTCAAAAACGAGCGTGGTTCTTGCCGTTTCCGCATCTTGAAAACTTTTCGGAAAATGTATTGCCTCTAAAGCATTGATTTTGTTCGGAAGTGAGAATTTTTCCCGAATGTAGTCCGGAACGACATTTTTGATTTGGTCTTTATAGTCGGAAAGTGCGTTGGCGACTGCTTTTCTGAGTGTTTTTATGTTTAAATTTTCGCAAAGACCATAGACTGGAACAATTCTTCCTGCATTGAGGTTATCGCTTTCGGTGAAATCGCCGTCAACGATTTGATATTCGGGTTTTGCGAGGGTAAGTTTTTTTGAATAATTATCAAACTTGACCCGTCCTGACACCATTATTTTTGCACCTTGCGGGAATTGTTTTTTGTATCTTTCGACCATAAATCGATTTGTGCTTGCATAAAAATATGTCAAGTCCAAAGAGCCGCTCTCGTCTGAAATTTTGACGTTTACGACGGTTAATTTTCCTTTGCTTGTAAAACTTTTTACCGATGTAATTGTGCCGAAAATGGTTACGTCTTCGCCCTCTTGGAGTTCGCAAATCATCGAACGTGAGGAATAGTCGATGTATCTTTTCGGATAATATGTGAGCAAGTCGTAAATTGTATAAATTCCGATTTTGTTCAACAATAATGAGGTTTTTGGACCAACTCCACGAAGATAGGTGACATCTTTTAAATGAATGTCTGTTTCAAATTTTTTGTTTTCTTTTTTTGTTTCTTCTTCGGTTTGATTGGGATTTAATTCTTGTTTTAAAAGGGTTACAAACCTTGTGATTGTTCGTTTTCTCGTGACAAAAGTGTCGTAGGGATAAAATTCAAAAGCCGATATTAAGGCTTCCCATTTCGGATTTTTGCCTGATTTTTGATAAATTTTTTTCGTTTCTTTTTTCATAAAAACCGAAAAAGGACACTCTCTGCCTCTTATATCGATGTATTGATGTTTGACCTCAATATCGATTGCGGCTTGGAGTTTTTTTAGTTCGGATTTCGTCAAAAAATCCGTCATTCTTCTTCAGGCTCCGACACTCTGAGAACTTCATAAACATTGACTTTTTCACGTTTTCCTTTCATTTGAACGTCGCTGATTTTGATTACGTCAGCAATGTCTTTAACGTAAGGATAGGTGTTTTCGGTAATAAGAAATTCCGTTTTGTAAATTCGATTTGCCCGTTCCGCTCTGTTTGCAACATTTACGGTGTCGCCGATTACGGTGTATTCGCAGCGTTCGTCGTTTCCGATATCGCCTAAAAATACAATTCCCGTGTTAACCCCGATGCCTGCTTGGATTTTTTCACGTCCTTGTGCTTCTTGAATATGTTGGAAATTTTTTAATCTTTTTAAAATTGCTTTACCCGCACGAACGGCGTTTTTTGCGTGAATTTCGGGCGTTTCACCGCTAAAAACCGCAAGTATCGCATCTCCTATGAATTTATTGATTACGCCGTGATGTTTTTTTATAACAGGGATAATTTCTTTGAAATAGTCGTTCAAAATTTCTGTGACTTCCTCTGCGGTATGTTGTTCTGAAATTGACGTAAATCCTCTGATATCAAGGAACATAACCGTAACGTTTTCTCTTCTTCCTGCCGTTTTCATAGAAATATCGGCGTCAAGATTGTCCAAAATCGTGGGAGATACGTATTTTGAAACTTCTTGTTTGATTCTTTCCGTTGTTTTAATTCTCGTGATTTTGCCGCAAAAATATGCAAAAATGAAAATTGCCGTTTGCGAAATTAGAATTGCCATTCTGAAAAATGTCGGGTTGTGGATATCAAAAGCATAGTCAAAACAGTTGTAAATAGTGAGCAGAAGGATTACGCTGCCGATTGCTATTGCCCTTGAAAAATCTTTCAAAAAATAATATGATGCCGCACCGAAAAGTAACGTCATTGCCAAAGAAATATTCGAGTGACGTTCATTGAAGGTCGGAATGGCAATAAAAATAACCGCTAACGCCAAAAGACCCAAAAATATTGATAAATGTATAATTCTATTATTTTTCATATTCAAAGTTCGATTTTTCCTTGTCTGAAAATAGTTGTTTTTTCTTCTGTCACCATTGCAACGGTTGAGGGTTCGCCTGTTGCCTGCTCGTATTCGTCTTCTATCACTATGTCAACAAGTTTGCCGATTTTTTCAACCGCCTCTTTATAATTCATAGCGGGCGTTTGCCCTGAGATGTTTGCACTTGTTGTCGCCAGAACATTCCCCTCAATTATACCGCATAATTTTTGAAAAATCTTATTATCGGGAACTCTTATTCCGACAGTTTCTTTTTGTGATGTGACGTAATTTGGTGTCACATCTGATTTTTCAAATACAAGAGTCAATGCTCCGGGGAAAAATTTTTCCATATATTCTTTTGCTTTAGGGCAAATATTTTTGATATAAGGAAACAGATTTTCTTTTTTATCGGACATCAAAATCAACGGTTTTGAGGTATCTCGGTGTTTTAATTCATAAATTTTATCGACACCTTCTTTATTGTTCGGCAAGCAGCCGACTCCCCAAACGGTATCTGTCACATAGGCAATAATCCCGCCGTTTTTGAGCGTTTCATTGATGATGTTTTTATTTTCGTCTGATAGTATCATGAATTCTTACTGCAACCTCTTTCATAAATTCAACTTTGAACAAAAATGCAAAAATGACATAAATTACGCAACTTAAAATTAACATAACTCCCGTTTTTATTGCAACTGCAAGCCAATTTGCATAGTCAAGCGGAACAAGTTTATAAACAAACAAGCAGATTACATACGTCAATGCCGCTGCTGCCGCTGTTTTGAACAAGTTTTTAAAATAAATTCCAAACTTCATATCCATTTTCTTTCTGAGCATAAATCCGAGCAATGAAGCGTTCACAAGTGTTACAAGTGTTGTCGAAAGTGTAATGCCGCCGATTCCGAAGTTCATTTTGCAAATCAAAACATAATTCAACAAAAATTTCAGCAAAATCGATGAAGTTGCTACCAAAAACGGCGTTTTTGAGTCGTTAAATGCATAATAAATTCTCGTTATGCAATCTCTGAAAACATACGGAATTATGCCAAAACTCAAATATATCAAGGCAAGTGCAACCATCTGAGT
>CAKVJR010000020.1 GCA_934754855.1 uncultured Candidatus Melainabacteria bacterium | reverse complement strand
CTTGCCGTGAAGGCACGTTTATGGCGAGCGTAGCGAATGAAAGAATAATGGGTACGAATAATAGTATTTATCAAATATATATATGAATTTTAATTATCAATTGGTCGACTGAAGTTGCCCCTACATATTTACCCTTAATTTTTCTCATCGGAGAACAAAATGTCCTCAAACTTATGAAAATCGAATTTCTTGCGAGAAACTTTTTCTTCATCGACGTGGTATTCGCCATATCTCAAGTTTCTGATTTTCTTTTCCGCCTCAAATTCGCCGTGCAACATCAATCTCGATGTCAAGCCGAACTCGTCCGCAAGTTTTTCCACCTTCGGATCATAAATAATCGGCAGCACCCGAATGCCGTACTTCAAGCCCAAAAGGCAAGCGTGATAACGCATTGCAATCAATTCATCAAGATGAGAAAACGCCTCAACAATCTCAAAAGTCGCCCTATTTGTAACCACGTGTGTATGCAAATCAGGATTGATTTTCAACAATTCGACTTCCAATTGTTCGCAAATTTCCAAGTCCAATGCTGCTTGAAGAGCATAGATAAAAATAATTTTATCCGAATAAACATCGGCAATATATTTCGCAAAATCCTTGAGCATTTGAGGGGTCAAAGACGGCCATTCCCTTAGTTGAATGCCGACACCCCGATGAGAATATTTTGTTTTGAGTTTAATATTCCAAACAGGATCGGAAACCAAGTCAGGATTAAGTCCCCAACTTCTTGCCAAAAACAAACTTTTTTCGTCACGAACAGTAATGTAAGTGCAATGTTTCAAAACAAGAGCGGTAATTTTTTCAAAAAGTTTATTGTTAATCGGTCCAAGCCCTTGAGCGAAAATAATGACTTTTTTTCTGAAAAATAATGCGGTCAAAATTACGCAAAGATAATAAATAAGGCTCTTTACACTCGTTGCGTCTTGCAAAAGACTTCCACCGCCTGAAATCAAAAAGTCACATCTCATCAAATTATAAAGCAAGCCAAAAACGCCGAAAGTCTTTGACGACTTAACCTTGAACATTTCTTTCGTAGATTTCGGATTTTTTGAAAAAACGGTAATATCCTCAACTCCCGATTTTTTCAAAGAATCGACCAACACGCTCAAAACAGCGTCGTCGCCGAAATTATTAAACCCGTAATACCCCGAAATAACAACCTTCGGAGCCTTTTTATTCTTGTTCATTCAAAGCGTCCATAACTTCTTTTGCCGAGGGAATAGATTTAATCGCCCCGATTTTTCTAACCTGCAAGCCCGACACAACTCTCGCAAACTTCACCGCCTCAAACGGCGTTTTGCCCTGTGTTAACTCGTACAAAAATGCACCGTTAAACGAATCGCCTGCACCCGTCGAGTCTTTTTTCGTATCGGAGAAAAATGGTGTAAAAATGGTTTCATTCGCCGTCGCAACGTAATATCCGCCATTTGCTTTCGACTTAACAACAATCGTCTTAATACCTTTATCCAAAAGCATTTCAATCAATTTGTCACAAGATTCGATATCCCAAAGAACCGCATCAGTTCTTAAATTCAAGAAAATTATATCAATATAATCTTCAATCTCGGAAAAAGCATCTCTCGCCTCTTCCAAAGACCACAAAAGTTCCTCAAAATTCGGATCATAAGCAACCAAAATATTGTTTTCTTTCGCAATCTTACACATTTTCAAAACTGCCTCTTTGGCAGACAATGAGAGCGATTGTGTAATTCCTGTCGCATAAACGGCCTTTGCGGATTTAATATATTCTTCATCAATATCACGAGTCGTAAGTTTTGCCGCTGCTGTCTTTTTGCGATAATATGCAAATTCTTTATGTCCTGTTTCATGACCTGCAACAAAATAAACGCCGTTGCGACCGTCAGTCGAGGTAACTCTTGTTATATCAAGCCCCTCTGTCGCCCAACCGCCGACAAGAAATTCCATAAATGCGTCATTTCCGACCTTGGAAATATAACCGACCCGACCGCCCATTCTGCATGCCGCAATCGCCGTCGTCAAAGTATCTCCGCCGTAATATTTATCCAATTTATCCGCATAAGCCAAACTTTGCGGACTCGAAAGTTCCACCAAGCCTTCGCCTATCGTTATTAAATCCAAATTATTTTCCATTATTCTTACCTGAATTACATATAAATTATCAAAATTTATAAATTTAGTCAATTTTGAAACAATCAGTCGAATTTATCAATTATGATAAATGAAAAAAAAGAGGGTTTTTGTGAACCCTCTCTTTTTAGAACTTTGAGAAAATTAGAAGTTCAAACCTGCTTCTCTTGCAGCGTCTGCAAGTGCAGCAACTCTTCCGTGGTAAACAAAGCCGCCTCTATCGAAAACAACATCAACGATTTTCTTTGCTGCTGCTCTCTTAGCGATTGCTTCGCCTACAACTTTAGCCGCTTCGATGTTTCCACCGTGAGCCAACTTTTGTTTGAGTTCTTTGTCATCAGATGAAGCCGAAACCAAAGTTACACCTTTAACATCGTCAATGATTTGAGCGTAAATGTGTTTTGTGCTTCTGTAAACTGCGAGTCTGGGTGCTTCAGTTGTACCCTTCAATTTGACTCTGAGTCTTCTGTGACGTTTTTGAACTTGTGCTTTTCTATTTGCTGTTTTAATCATTTTTCTTTCCTTTCACCCAAACCTTCTTGAAATTATCTCAAGGGTTCAATCGGGCTGTTCTTGTGAACCTATGCGGCTCTATTTTTTACCTGTTTTGCCGGCTTTTCTTCTGATGTGTTCGCCTTCGTACTTAACACCTTTTCCTTTGTAAACTTCAGGAGGTCTTTTTGAACGTACGAGTGCAGCGATGTCGCCGACCATTTGTTTGTTGTGTCCCGAAATCTTGATTTTTGTGTTTGCTTCAACTTCAATCTTGATTCCTTCGGGTGCTTCGATGTTAATCGGGTGTGAATAACCCAATGCCAAGTTCAATGTTGTTCCTTGCATTGCGGCTCTGTAACCTACACCTACAATTTCGAGTTTCTTTTCAAAACCATTCTTTACACCGTTGATTGCGTTTGCTACAAGTGTTCTTGACAAACCGTGCAATGAGCGAGATTTTCTGTCGTCAGCATTTCTCTTTACATATACATGATTGTCTGCTTGTTCAACGGAAAGTTCAGGTCTTACTGTAACTGTTTCTGTTCCCAACGGACCTTTCGCCGTTACTGTGTTACCGTTGATGGTAACTTCAACACCGGCAGGTATCTCAATCGGTAATTTTCCTATACGTGACATTATTTTGTTCTCCGTCTTGTCAATTTAGTATCGCTGTCTGCGGATTTACTACCAAATGTAGCAAACTACTTCGCCGCCGACATTTTCTTTTCTTGCACGTCTGTCAGTGAGCAAGCCCTTGCTTGTGCTGACAACTGCAATTCCCATTCCGCCTAATACTTGCGGAAGATTTTTTGCCTTTGAGTAAGTTCTCAAACCGGGTTTTGAAACTCTTTGGAGGTTCGTAATTACCGGATTGTTTTCTGTGTCGTACTTGAGTGCAACATTTAAAACTTTGAACTTACCGACTTCTTTTACTGAGTAGTCAGAAATGTAACCTTCGTTCTTCAAAAGTTTTGCAAGTTCAACTTTAAGGTTTGAAGCAGGCATTTCAACTTCTTTATGAGAAACTTGGTTTGCGTTTCTGATTCTCGTAAGCATATCTGCTATCGGATCTGTATTCATTGATAATTTCCTTTTCCTGTTGTCTTTGTGAACGATAAGACTACTACCAACTTGCTTTTGTTACGCCGGGAAGTAATCCTTTGTGAGCCAATTCTCTCAAGTGAATTCTGCAAAGACCGAAGTCTCTGTGAAATCCGTGAGGTCTGCCGCATACAGAGCAACGATTGTGCAATCTAACTTTAGGATATTTTCCTGCCGCTACGAGTGCTTCTCTTTTTGCTTCTTTATCTATCATTGATTTCTTAGCCACAATACGCTCCTTTATTTCTTGAACGGCATGCCGAGATATCTCAAAAGTGCTCTACCTTCTTCATCTGTCTTTGCCGTCGTGATTATTGATATGTTCATACCTAAAACTGTTTCGATTTCATCGTAACTGATTTCAGGGAATAATGATTGCTCTTTCAAACCTAATGTGTAGTTTCCTCTTCCATCAAATGATTTAGAACTGATACCTCTAAAGTCACGAATTCTCGGGAGAACTACGCAAATTAACTTTTGAATGAAATCATACATTCTTTCGCCTCTGAGAGTAACCATACAACCTACCGGCATGCCTTCTCTCAATTTGAAAGTTGCAATTGATTTCTTCGCTTTTGTTGCCACTGCCTTTTGTCCTGCAATCTTTGTTAATTGTGCAACAATTAATTCTGCAAGTTTTGAGTTGTGGCATGCTTCTCCGACGCCCATGTTGATTACAACTTTGTTGAGTTTCGGAATTTGGTGAACGTTTTCATATTTGAATTCGTTCTTTAATGCATCTACGACTTCTTCGTCGTATTTTTTTCTTAAACTTTTAGTTACTGTTGTCATTTTTCTTTTTCCTTTTCGTAGAATACATCTTCGCCCAAACATGACAAGATGTCCATACTTTTGTTAAGTTATACGTCTAAAACTTCACCACAATGTTTACAAACACGAACTTTTTTATCATCTTTTACTTCGTATTTGATTCTTGTAGCCTTGTTACAAGCAGGGCAGAAAAGCATTACTTTTGACGATTCCAATGATGCTTCCTTCTTGACCAATCCGCCTTGAATTCCTGCCATCGGGTTCGGCTTTTGTGCTTTCGTAACCATATTTACACCTTCAACAACTACTCTGTT
This sequence comes from uncultured Candidatus Melainabacteria bacterium, assembly GCA_934754855.1. Classification (GTDB taxonomy): domain Bacteria; phylum Cyanobacteriota; class Vampirovibrionia; order Gastranaerophilales; family Gastranaerophilaceae; genus RUG841. Next base: position 14,299 of record CAKVJR010000020.1, on the reverse strand, counting down.
TTCTGATGTAACTACTTTCTTTACGTTTCCTGTCTTGCCTTTGTCTTTGCCGGAAACAACCACTACTTTGTCGCCGGTTCTGACGTGAATATTGTGTTCTTCAACTTGTTTTTTTCTTCTCATTTTGTTGCCTTCCTAAATAACTTCCGGCGCAAGAGAAATGATTTTCATGAAATTCTTTTCTCTGAGCTCACGAGCAACCGGTCCGAAAACACGTGTTCCTCTGGGGTTACCGTCCTTGTTGATGATAACGGCAGCGTTTTCATCAAATCTGATGACTGATCCGTCTGCACGTTTGATATCATGCTTCGTTCTTACAACAACTGCTCTAACTACATCTGACTTTTTAACTGTCATGTTAGGAGTTGCATCTTTAACTGCTGCAATGATTACATCGCCAACATAAGCGAATTTCTTATTTGAACTGCCCAATACTCTGATGCAAAGAAGTTCCTTTGCACCTGTATTGTCCGCAACTTGTAATCTTGTTTCCTGTTGTATCATTTTACTTTTCCTTCAATTTAGCAAAAATTGCCTATTTCGCTTTTTCTACAACTTCAGCAACTGTCCAACGTTTGTCTGCTGAAATCGGTTTTGTCTCAACGATTCTTACTACATCGCCTTCTTTGCAAGTGTTTTCTGCATCGTGTGCTTTGTAATGTTTTGTCGTTTCGATGATTTTCTTATATTTCGGGTGTTGGTTGTATTCTGCAACTTTTACAACAACTGTCTTGTCGCATTTGTTGCTGACAACTGTACCTTGTTTTTCCTTTTTAGGCATTTTATAGACCTCTTCTGTTTTTTCTGAACTATTCCGCTTTTTCTCTGATTACGGTTTTGATTTGAGCGATTTCGTTCTTAATCTTACCGATTTGAGCGGGATTTTCGAGTTTATTCAACGATTTTTGAACTCTCAAGTCGAGCAATTGCTTTTTGCAATCTACTACTGCTGCTTTAAGTTCATCAACCGTTTTTTCGCGCATTTCTTCTAATTTCATTGTTCGCTACCTTATTTTTCCACTACCTTAACTTTAATAGGAAGTTTTTGAGCAGCCAACTCAAGTGCGTGAACTGCAACTTCTCTTGAAGAATAATCAATTTCAAAGAGAATTCTTCCGGGCTTAACTACTGCTACCCAATATTCCGGGTTACCTTTACCTTTACCCATACGAGTTTCAGCAGGTTTCGCCGTAATCGGTTTGTCAGGGAAAATCTTAATCCAGACGTTTCCGCCTCTTTTGATTTCTCTTGTCATAGCACGTCTTGCCGCTTCTATTTGTCTGCTTGTAATCCATGCAGGTTCGCATGCTTGCAGACCGTATGTGCCGAATTCAAGTTCCGTTCCTCTTGTTTCAGAACCTGTCATTCTGCCTTTCATTCTTTTACGATATTTCGTTTTCTTGGGCATTAACATAGTTGTTTTTCGCTCCTGATTTTCTTTTACTATTCGCTAACTTCTTCAGTTTGCGGTGCTGCTTTCTTTCTTCTTCTGCCAATAGGTCTGTCTTCACCGTTACGTGAACCTGTTGACTTCTTTGTTTTGATGTTTGCGTCTGCTTTTTCGCCGGGCATTAAGTCGCCTTTGAAAACCCAAACTTTAACACCGATTTTGCCCATCATCGTATCTGCTTCTGCAAATCCGTAATCGACATCTGCTCTGAGTGTTTGAAGCGGAATTCTTCCTTCTTTTGCCCATTCACTTCTTGCAATTTCTGCACCACCCAAACGTCCTGATACCATAACTTTGATACCTTGTACGCCTGCTCTCATCGTTCTTTGCATTACTTGTTTCATTGCTCTTCTGAATGCAATACGTTTTTCGAGTTGGAGTGCTACGTTTTCAGCAGCCAATTGTGCATCTGCATCAATTCTTGCCACTTCAACGACATCAATTGTTACAGGTTTTCCGATGAGTGCTGAAACTGATGTTCTGAGTTCATCGATACCTTGACCGCCTCTGCCGACTACTACGCCGGGTTTCGCTGTCGCTACTGTAACTACTACATTTGTTGCTTTTCTTGCGATAAGAATTTTTGCAACGCCTGCTGTATATAATTTCTTCTTAATAAATTTTCTGATTTTTGCATCTTCGACTAAAAATTCCGGATAATCACCTTTTTTAGCGTACCAAGTGCTTGACCAAGGTTGGATAACGCCTACTCTAAATCCGGTTGGGTGTGTCTTTTGTCCCATCGTGTTATCTCCTACTTATTATCCGATACTTTTACTGTCAAGTGTGAAGAACGTCTTAAGCGTTTGTAAATTCTTCCTTGTGCTCTCGGCTTTCCTCTCTTGAGTGTCGTGCTTTCGTCAGCGTAAATTTCAGATATTTTTAATTGATCTGCTGTAACACCTGACTTCTCAGCTGCATTTGCAACTGCTGCTGTCAAATTCTTTTCGACCATTCTTGCCGCAAAGTAGGGCATGAATTTCAAAATTTTAACTGCTTCTGTTACAGATTTGCCTCTTACTACGTTAATTACTCTGCGTAATTTACGTGCGGGCATTCCGATATTTCTTTGTATTGATTTAGCTTCCATGATTAACCCCTCTTTGCCGTCTTATCTGAACCGGCGTGACCTCTGAATAATCTGGTCGGAGCAAATTCACCGAGTCTGTGTCCTACCATTTGTTCTGTCACATATACGGGAACGTGTGTCTTACCGTTGTGTACGGCAATCGTGTGTCCCAACATTTCCGGAATTATCATTGATGCTCTGGACCATGTTTTTACAACTTTCTTTTCACCGGCAGCATTCATTTTTTCGATTTTTGATTGAAGCGCAGGTTGAACAAAAGGTCCTTTTTTAAGTGAACGAGCCATTTATATTCTCCTTATCCGCGTTTTCTTTCTCTGACAATCAACTTGCCAGAAGCCTTCTTCTTGTTTCTCGTCTTGATGCCGAGTGCCGGTTTACCCCAAGGTGTCTTAGGATTTCCGCCGGGACCTGTTTTACCTTCACCACCACCGTGAGGGTGATCACAGGGGTTCATTGTAACACCTCTGACTGTGGGTCTTACACCCAAGTAACGAGTACGGCCTGCTTTACCGATTTTCATGTTCTTGAATTCAGCGTTGCCGAGAACACCGACTGTTGCCAAGCATTCTTTTCTGACCATTCTCATTTCTGAACTTGCCATCTTCAAAGTAACGTAGTTGCCTTCTTTAGCCATTAATTGAGCAGCACCACCTGCTGTTCTGACCATCTTTCCGCCTTTGCCAGGTTCAAGTTCTACACAGTGAACCATTGTACCTAACGGAATCATTTCCAAAGGAAGTGCGTTTCCTGTCAAGATGTCTGCGTCTTTTCCTGATACGATTGTGTCACCTACGTTCAATCCGTGCGGTGTCAAAATGTATCTCTTTTCACCGTCTGCATATACGACGAGCGAAATTCTTACGTTTCTGTTCGGATCGTATTCGATAGTCTTAACAACTGCCGGAATACCGAACTTTTCACGTTTAAAATCTATTACACGGTATGCTTTTTTATGTCCGCCACCTTTATGACGGCATGTAATTCTACCTGTATTGTTTCTGCCTGCAGTCTTTCTGAGGTCTTTCAATAATGATTTTTCAGGTTTATTTGTTGTTATTTCAGCAAAATCACTTTTGGTCATACCTCTTTGACCCGGAGATGTAGGATTTATTTTTCTAATTGCCATTTTTTACTATGCCCCCGTTAATTCTTCCAAAGGTTCGCCTTCAATCGTTACGATTGCTTTCTTTCCGGATTGCGTTCTACCTACTGAGTAACCTACTCTCTTTGCGTGTGAGGGTTGGTAAACAGTTGTAACCTTTGTTACCTTTCTGCCCGGATATGCAGCTTCAACGGCTTGTGCGATTTCTACTTTTGTCGCTGTCGGCAATACTTCAAACGTATATTTGTTGAGTGTTGTCGCTGCCATTGATTTTTCTGTAATTATAGGACGCTTAATTACGTCGTATAACTTTTCCTTGTTTTGTTTTAAGTTGCTCATTATTTCGATAACCTCTCAGTTATTTCATTGACTGCAGCTTCAGTCAAGATAACCGAGTCTGCTTCCAATAAGTCTTTTACGTTTAAATTTGCAGGAAGAATAACTTTCACTGAAGGAAGGTTTCTTGCTGCCAATTCCAAGTGTGCATTTTCTGCTGCTTTTGTATCTGCTACTACAAGCACTTTGCCTGCAACGTTCAATGCCTTCAATGCTTGAGTCATTAATTTTGTTTTAGGTTCTGTGATTTGTGAAAAATCTTTTACCAAAACTGTATTTTCAACTCTTGCTGAAAGTGCCGATCTCAATGCAAGTCTTCTTGCTTTTTGAGGCATTTGGAAACCGTAATCTCTCGGTTTAGGTCCAAAGATTACACCACCGCCTTCAAACAACGGGCTTCTTGTTGAACCTGCTCTGGCTCTACCTGTACCCTTTTGTTTCCAAGGTTTCTTTCCGCCGCCTGATACTTCGGCTCTTGTTTTTGCACATGCTGTGCCTTGACGACCGTTGTTGAGTTGTCTTCTTACTGCCATGTGCATTACGTGAATATTAGGTTCAACACCGAATACCTTTTCATCTAAAGATATTTGTCCGACCTGTTTTCCGTCTGTACTTAATATTGAAACTTCTTTTGCCATGATTTTCATTCCTTATAGTTAAGAGTTAGTTCCATTTAACTCTCGAGGGTACTACGGTAACTAATTTACCTTCCGGACCCGGTACCGAACCTTTTACCAACAACAAGTTGTTTTCGTTATCAACTTTTACAACTGTCAATTTGGTAATCGTAACTTTTTCATTACCCATGTTTCCGGCCATTCTCTTACCTTTGATAACTCTACCGGGGGTAGTGCCTGCACCGATTGAACCGGGTTCTCTGTGATTCTTTGAACCGTGTCCCATCGGTCCTCTTGAAAAGTTCCATCTTTTAACCGTACCTTGGAAGCCTTTTCCGACGGACTTTCCGGTTACGTCAACTTTCGCTACGTTTTCTAATACGGATAAATCAATTTTTTGTCCAACTTCGTATGCTTCAGGGTTATCTACTCTGAATTCTTGAAGATGTCTGAAGTTTTCAAGTTTGTTCTTTGCAAAGTGACCAATTTCTGCTTTCGTCAAGTGTTTTTCCTTTGCAGGAACTACGCCTGTTTGAATTGCATTATAGCCATCTGTATCTACTGTTTTTACTTGTGTTACTGTTAAGGGTTCAACCTTGATAACAGTTACGGGAATTGCAAGACCGTTTTCGTCAAAAACTTGGGTCATTCCCAATTTTTTTCCAATTACTCCGAGTGTCATATTATACCTTTCTTTTGTGAGCGCTGCGTTACCTTTTGACTCGCAGATCACATTCAATATCGGGGGAGTTTCCCTTTTCAATTGTATGTGATTAAGTTATTGACTATAACTTAACTTCGATGTCCACACCTGCGGGCAAATCCATTCTGCTGAGTTCGTCTGTCGTTTGTGCCGTAGGTTCGTATATATCGATGATTCTCTTGTGAGTTCTCATTTCAAAGTGTTCTCTTGACTTTTTGTCAACGTGAGGACTCCTCAAAACGCAATATACACGTCTTTTTGTCGGCAACGGAATAGGACCTGCCACCTTAGCGTCAGTTCTTTTTGCCGTTTCAACGATTTTTGCGGCGGAAACGTCTATAAGCTTATGGTCATATGCTTTCAAGCAAACTCTTATTCTTTGTCTCTTGCCGTTACTCATTTTCTACTACTTTCTTTTTCTTGTTTTCTACTTCCGAATTGCATGTAACATGAATATTACCGACAATATCGGCAACTACAAATCTATTATAAACATGATTTGTCGTCAACACCGTATTTTTTTTATTTAAAAAAATTCTTTACATTTGTTTATAATTTGACCTCGCATTTGAAAAATTTTTACAAAAATTTTCAATTCAAAAAAAAATGCACCGCCGTTGACGATACATTTTCATTTTTATTAATAAAATTCTGATAGATTCTTCGCCTAAAGGCTCAGAATGACAGACTTTGTCAATTAGCCGTTCAAGGCATCTTTGAGCAATTTATTCAAAAGTTGCGGATCTGCTTTACCTTGAGTTGCTTTCATCGCCTGACCAACAAAGAAGCCGAACAATTTGTCACGTCCGCCACGGTATTGTTCAACTTGAGCGGGGTTATCGGCAACAATTTTTTCAACGATTGTTTTCAATGCACCCTCATCTGAAATTGTGCTTAAACCTTGTTTTTCGACGATTTCTTTTGCACTTCCGCCATCGGTCATCAAAGTCATAATAATTTGTTTACCGATGTTATTTGAAATTGTGCCTTTTGAAACCAAACCGACCAATTCGGCGAAAGAATCCGTTGTCAATTTTGTTTCATTAATCGTAATGTGTTCTTTTTTCAAGTGAGCAGTAACTTCTTTCATCAAGAAATTATTTGCGATTTTCGCATCTGCTCCCAATTCAAGAACTTTGTCATAGAAAAGAGCGGTTTCCATTTGTTCAACGATAACGTTTGCGTCGTATTCTGAGAGTCCCAATTCTTGGTATCTTGCACGTTTTTGTGCAGGAAGTTCGGGCATTTTTTCTCTGATTGAATTTACCCATTCATCAGAAATTTCGAGCGGCATCAAGTCCGGTTCGGGGAAATATCTGTAATCGTGAGCATCTTCTTTACCACGCATTGAGCGTGTTTCGCCGTAATTGTCGTCCCAAAGTCTTGTTTCTTGAACGACTTTTCCGCCCTCTTCAAGAATTTCGATTTGTCTGTCAACTTCGTATTCGATCGCTCTTTGCAAAGCACGGAAACTGTTGACGTTCTTGATTTCCGCACGTGTTCCGAATTCTTTTTGACCAATCGGACGGACAGAAATATTTGCGTCACATCTCATCGAACCTTCTTCTAAGTTTCCGTCGCAAACGCCGATGTATCTAAGGATTGTACGGAGTTCTTCCATATAAGCACGAGCCTCGTCGGAAGAACGCATATCGGGTTCTGAAACGATTTCGAGGAGCGGCGTGCCAGCTCTGTTCAAGTCAACCAATGAATATTTTGAATCCGCAATACCAGAAGCACCTGCGTGGACGAGTTTTCCGGCATCTTCTTCAAGGTGTGCTCTTGTAATACCGATTCTTTTGCCCTGAATGTCGATATGACCGTTTACACAAATCGGCTCGTCATATTGTGAAATTTGGTAGCCTTTCGGAAGATCGGCATAAAAATACTGTTTTCTGTCGAACTTACAACGGTGCGGGATTGAGCAGTTTAATGCAAGTCCTGTCAAAATACCCATGTTGACACATTCTTTGTTTAAAACAGGCAAAACCCCCGGCATGCCGAGCGTAATTGCACTGATTTCAGTGTTTTGTTCCTGACCGAAATCTGTTCCGTCAGGTGCAAAAATTTTCGATTTTGTTTTCAATTGTGCGTGAACTTCAAGTCCCACAACTGTTTCATATTTTTTTCTTAATTCTTCCATTGAAGGCATTTTATTTTTCCTTATTTTTATATTTGCCAAAATAATAACACAAATATTCGGGTTGATAAATTCCAAAAAAACATTAATTATATAAATATGAAGAAAATGTTTACTTTTTTATCAATTTTAACAATTATTATTTTCGGACAAATTTCAGGAGCGACAACGCTTTCGGGAGGTATTTCCGCAAGTGACAGGGTGCCTATCGGATTTTTCGGAACGTGGAAAGTCGTTGCCGTCAGGACTGTTACGACGAACGAAAAAATGTTTGCACCATCGTCCGTCGAAATTTGGAACTTATCAAAACTCAATGACGTCATAACATTAACAAACCCCATTTCGGGAGCAAGTGCATCAATTACGGTAAAAGATGCAACCTCTGATACTTTTACCTTTCAAAGAGTAACAGGCGATGGCGAAGAAACAGTAACCGAAACGGCAAAATTAATTTTAAATGGGGCAAATTTCACAGGTTCTGATACAATGGTTGTACGAACCTGCAAAAAAGGCATGCCCGTAAAAACCGAAAACGTGAAATACACGCTCAAGGCTTACAAAGTATCAGGTTCTGACATTAGAAGCATTTTCAGTTCATGGTAAAGGATTTGTTATGACCGATAAAAAAGAACTTTCGTTTGATACCGTTATTTTAGGCGGCGGACCGGCAGGACTTTCTGCTGCAATTTATGCCGCAAGAGGAAATATCTCAACCGCAATCGTCGATTTGACGATGTTTGGCGGGCAGCCGAGCAACTATTTGGAACTCGAAAATTACCCGAGTTACCCGAATGTCGGCGGCTATGACCTTATGGAAAAATTTGAAGAGCATGCCGATAAATTCGGCGTGGAAAAATTCCCGATGCAGGAAATTCAATCCGTTGACCTTAAATCCGAACCCAAAATTATTGAAACTTTGGATACGATTTTTAAGGCAAAAACCGTTATTGTTGCAACAGGTGCTAAAGCAACAAAATTAGGCATTTCAGGCGAAAAAGAATTTTTGGGCAGAGGGGTAAGTTATTGTGCGGTTTGTGACGGTGCTTTTTACCGTGACAAAACAGTTTGCGTCATAGGCGGCGGAAATGCTGCCGTCGAAGAGGCTTGCTATCTCACAAAATTTGCCTCAAAGGTCTATCTCATTCACAGACGGGATAAGTTAAGAGCGGATAAAATCGTTCAAGAACGTGCTTTTGCAAACCCTAAAGTCGAATTTGTCTGGAATACTATTCCCGTTGAAATTAAGGGCGAAAATAACGTCGAAACGCTCGTCGTCCAAGACGTTAAAACCAATGAAATGACAGAAATTAAAACTGACGGCGTGTTCCCCTACATCGGATTTACCCCGAATGTTGACCTCTTCAACGGACAAATCGAACAAACTCCGCAAGGTTTTATTGAAACGGATACAAGACTTCAAACCTCTGTTGACGGTGTTTTTGCAGCAGGTGACGTCAGAAATACTCCGCTCAGACAAGTTATTACGGCAGCAGCCGACGGAGCAATCGCCGCTTGCAGTTGCGTAAAATTCCTCGAAGAACAACAAACTTTGACAGTTCAAAGATAAATTTTGTTACTCGACAGAATGACACGAGAACATTGTCATTCTGAGGGATTTATCCCGAAGAATCTGTTTTTGGCATGGTTTTATAGATTCTTCGCCTAAAGGCTCAGAATGACACATCGGGTTTACTGTCATTGCGAACGGAGCGTCAGCGGAGTGTGGCAATCCATTGTTTATTCATTTATCAAAACGTAGGGTCGACTTCAGTCGACCAATACATTTCTATGATTTGATGATTTATAAAAAATTTTTCTTTAGGTACTTTTGGCGGCAAAAGTACCGCTGTCTTGGATTTGCTTCACAAAAACAAGCCGTTCACTTCACTTCGTTGTCGTTCACTTTTGTTTTTGCTACTTCGTGACTACGCTTCGCTTCGCACTACGCAAATCCGCAAAACCGCCCGCTGCAACTGCGTGACTCGTTTTGTAAACTCAACTTGAGCGGCTAAACTCGCTTCGCTCAAACAGTAGCCGCTTTGAAGTTGTTTCGTCAACCAAAACTACGTCCCTACGTTGATGCGGGGTTATTGATTTTATCTGATATTTGATAAAAAATTTAAACGGTAACTGTCATTGCGAGGAGTACAACGACGAAGCAATCCAGCGCACACCGAGCAGAGTGCGAAGTCATACGCACGGCGACGAGGAGTCGGCGGAAGTATGACGTAGTCACATTTATGGCGAGGTGGGCAAGATTGGAAATATTATCAAGTGAATGAGGAAACACTGGATTGCTTCGCTATCGCTCGCAATGACGGCTACTTCTTAAATTTCAGCATTCACTGTCATTTTCATGATTTTCGTCATTTTCAACTTTTATCAAAGCATTGCAATGGGGGCAGGAAATCTCCTGTCCCATATATTCTTGCGGGAATTTTAACTTCGTTCCGCAGGCACATTGTTTGAAAATATAATTATTTGCTTTCCAAACCGTATCAAGTGCCTCACGTTTACGTTCGACAAATTCCTGTTTTTTCTGCTCTTCTGATTCTTTTGCCTCTTTCGCCTTGACATCTGCAAGCGTTCCGACAGTAGCAAGAGCAACCGTCCCCGCAACAAGCGAACCGTCAACTTTAGATTGCTTGCCCGCATTCGGTTTTTTGATTTCAAGCGGTTTAACGCCGTACAAATCTTCCTTGCTCATAATCGGCTTACGACGGCGGAATGTCTTACTAAAAGCGGCACTATAAGCATTAAAATCGGCACCTGTCATTTTTTCTAAAATTTCGATACGTTTATCTGTCGGCGGGTGAGTCGAGAACAAGTCACCCCAAATCGAATAGCGATTTTTGTACAACTCAACCGTATCAAGCGGGTGGACAATGTACATTGCGGAAGTTACTTTGTCCGCATCACGGAAAACATAAACAGAGCCTGAAATTTTGGCAAGTGCAGTCGCAAGTCCTTGCGGAAATCTTGTATATTGCACAGCACAAGCATCTGCAAGGTATTCACGTTTTTTGGAAAGTGAAAAATACAACAATCTTGCCGCCAACGGGGCAACAATCATCGCAAATACCAAAATTGCCAACATAATCAAAACAGCCGCACCGCCGCCTTTGAAAGAACTGCAACTTGAACGGGAACGGCCGTGTCCTCTGAAACTTCTGACAATACAATCAGAAACGATAACAATTGTTCCGAGCATTATGCCAGCAAAAAGCATATACATTGTGTCACGATTGACGATATGGGCAATTTCGTGAGCGACAACCGCCTGCAATTCATCTCTGTCCAATGTCGTCAACAACCCTGTTGTAACGGCAATTGCTGAGTTTTTCGGATTCATACCCGTTGCAAAAGCATTCGGCATCATACAGTCGATGATGTAAATTTCGGGCGGTTTAGGCAAGCCTGCCGCAATCGACATTTCGGCAACGACGTTTTCAAGAATACGATTTGTGCCTGCAGGAATTTTTTTGGCATGGTTTAAGGCAAGAATAGTTCTTTTGCCGTCAACAACAGAAATTACAAGCAAAAATATCCAAACAAGTGCAGCATAAAAAATCCCCTGCAACATTGCCATTTCGAGCGTCAAAATTTCCGTATCGGTCAATGTTTCGAGCGAATTTGCTGCGGGCGGATTATTATAACACGAAATAAGCATGCCAAGACCTGCACCCAAAATGAGCAATATTCCGAGCATTGTAAAAATCAGGATACCGCTTTTCTTTTTATTTGCGTCAATCTGTTGCCACATAAATTTGCCTTAAACCGTGTTAGAAACTGACTTTCGGAGTTGATTTTTCTTCTTCTCCCACTTCAAAGAAGGTTCTGTTTTCAAAGTTGAAAACAGCCGCAATCATATTGACGGGGAACATTTCTTTGCGGTTATTGTAGTCCAAAACCGAATCATTATAGAATTGGCGGGCATAACTCAAACGATTTTCCGTTGAAGTCAATTCTTCCTGAAGTTGCAAGAAGTTCTCATTTGCCTTTAATTCGGGGTAATTTTCAGCAACCGCAAACAAAGACTTCAATGTTCCCGAGAGTGCATTTTCAGCAGCAGCACGGCTTTGAACATTGTCACCGTTAACATTGATTGCCTGTTGACGAGCCTTAATAACTTTTTCAAGCGTTGCGGATTCGTGAGCGGCATAACCTTTTACCGTTTCAACAAGATTAGGAATCAAGTCATAACGGCGTTTGAGTTGAACATCGATTTGCGACCACGCATTTTTAACTCTGTTTTTCAAGACGACGAGCGAGTTATAGACCGTTGCAACCCAGATAAACACTACTCCCATAACGATTATAGGAATTAACAAAGTGATTGTTGTTTGTGACATTTTTTCTCCTTATTACTGATTATTTACAAAATATTTTATCTGTTTCATTCGTGACATAAATCTTTCTTGTCACTAAATATCAAGATTTTTTTATGTTGAACACCTCGCCCAAAAATTTTACAGTTTTTGTCGAAGTTTCTTCGGCATTGGCATAATTAACGAAACAGCCGAGTTCGCCTTTGTCAAACCAAACTCCGTGCAACGACGGACATCTGTCCAAAATCGTATCGCCGACTTTGATTTTTTCCATAATTTTGCCGCAAATCGGGCATTTTCTGCCTTTTTCTCCCTTAACTCTGACTGCCTCGTATGCAAACGGGTTATATTTTTCGTCCTTGACGCCCAAAAGTTGCCACTCATCAGCATCAAACCAAAATCCACGACATTCGGGACACCAATCTAATTCAATTTTATTTCTCTCGACAACAATTAAAGACTTTCCACAAACAGGACAATTCATTAAAAAACCTCATAAATCATACAAATACAGTACCACATTTTCGGTCATTTACACGATTTTTTCAAAAAATTGTTAAAAATTTTAATAAATATATTTATAATAATGACATCGTAAGAAAAATAATTAAATATATTCTCGGACAGGGAGATTAAGGAATATGATTGAAGGATTACAAAATTTTTTCAGCGGAGCGACACAAGCAACATCAGCAACTCAAATTGCGACTCCGGTAACGAAGACTCAAAGTTATGCAAACCCTTTTGCTAACCCGTTTTTGAGCCAAAATTTGGAACAAATGAACCGTCGTAATGAATTTTACGGCAAAAATCAACCGTTCGCAGGCGGCTATTTCGCAGGCTATTACAACAATAAGCCGAATATTGTCGGAAGAAAGTTGTTTGTGGAAGTGTAACATATCTCAATCATTTTGAAAAATTTTTTTTAACCCGAAGTCCTTGTGGCTTTGGGTTTTTGAGGATTATTGAAAAAGATTTTGCAAGAAAAAACATGTTGAGATTTTAACTCGGATTTATTATCATCATGCATGTTCTTGAGAACAGGTTAGACTATGGCAAAAAAAGAATTGGTAAAAAAGAATAACGCACTCGTTCCGCAAAGTATCGATGCCGAAAATGCACTGCTTGGTGCTGTTTTGACAAGCCCGACCGCTTATGCGAGAGTTGCCGACATGATTAAGCCCGAAGATTTTTACAAGCCCGCAAACAGAGATGTTTTCGACGCCGTAAAAAGCCTCTACGAGCGAAACGAACCTGTTGATATCGTAACGGTTTCCGAAAAATTGAAAACAGTTGGAAAACTTGAAGATGTCGGCGGGCGTGATTACGTAACGGATTTGGCATTAGACACTGTAACGACAGTCAACGTCAACTATTACGCCGATATCGTCAAGGATATGTCAATTCGGAGAAATTTGATTGCGGCAGGTTCGGAAATTGTGAACATGTCTTACGAAAACAATGACCCTGCCTTGGTTTTGGACTGTGCTCAACAATTGATTTTCGGCGTTGCATCGCAAAAAAACACAACAGAAGTTGAAAATATTACAAATTTAGTTTATAAAACTTACGAAGAAATCGAATATCGTTACAACCACATGGACGAACTTTCGGGTACTCCGACGGGATTTTACGATTTTGACCAAATGACATCGGGATTGCAACCCGGGAACTTGATAATTCTCGCTGCACGTCCTGCAATGGGTAAAACGGCATTTGCCCTCAACATTGCTCAAAATGTAGGCTTGAGAACGGACAAATCGGTTGCGGTATTCTCGCTTGAAATGTCAAAACAGGAACTTATGAAAAGACTTCTCGCATCAGAAGCGGAAGTTGATGCAAGACGCTTGTCTTCAGGACATCTTCAACCTCAGGATTGGGAAAAAATCACAAAAGTTATGGAAACTTTCAGCACGGATTCAAAAATTTATATCGATGATACGGGCGGTCTTTCCGTAACCGAAATGAGAGCAAAATGCAAACGACTCAAGATGAAAGAAAAAAACTTGGGACTTATTGTCATCGACTATCTTCAACTTATGCAAGGCAACAATCCGAATGACAGAAACCAAGAAATTTCGGCTATTTCAAGAGGTTTAAAAATCCTTGCAAAAGAACTTGAAGTTCCGATTATCGCACTTTCGCAGTTGACCAGAGGAAACGAAAAACGTGATAATAAACGTCCGATGCTCTCAGACCTTAGAGATTCGGGGGCAATCGAACAAGATGCGGATATCGTTTTGTTTATTCACAGAGAAGAATATTACGACAAGGAAAACCCTGATTTGAAAGGCAAAGCGGAGTTGATTGTCGCAAAGAACAGAAGCGGTCCGGTTGACACAATTAACCTGCTCTTCCAAGCAAATATCACGAAATTCAAATCACCCGTTTCAACAAATACATTCTGATAATAAGTTTGTTGGCAAGGTTTTACTCGTTCATTGGTATTGCGAGAAAATCGTCAGATTTTCGTTGCAATCCATAAATCACGAATTTAACCGATAAATAAAAACAGATATTTCGGGGATAAACC
>CAKVJR010000019.1 GCA_934754855.1 uncultured Candidatus Melainabacteria bacterium | reverse complement strand
CCCTTTATTCATAAGCGTTGCGGAGTCAATTGTGATTTTCTTTCCCATGTTCCATCTCGGATGAGCAAGTGCTTGCTCTTGAGTTGCTTTCTTCATTTCTGAAACATGTTTGTGCAAAAACGGTCCGCCTGATGCAGTGATGATAAGTCTTTTCAGTCCTGCTTTGTTCGTCAGACATTGATGAATTGCACTGTGTTCACTGTCAACGGGCAAAATATTTACCCCGTTCATAGCAGCCTCTCTCATAACGATATCGCCCGCCATAACAAGGGTTTCCTTATTCGCAAGTGCTATGTCAATGTGATTTTTAATAGCGGTCAATGTCGGTTTTAGTCCGATTTTCCCCGAAACTGCCACTAAAATTATATCGTTGGATTTGTCCGAACAAAGGTCAACTAAACCTTCATCTCCGTAAACAACTTCCAAATCTTTATACTTTGTCGTTAAAATACAGGCACATTCCTGTGAACCTACGCAAACTCTTTTGGGGTGGAATTTTTCGATTTGCTCTGACAACAACGGAATGTTATGTCCCGCTGAAAGTGCCACTATTTCAAATTTTCCCTCAAGTTTTTCCAAAACTTGCAGGGCTTGCGTTCCGATTGAACCTGTTGATCCTAATATTGTTATCTTTTTTACCATAATAATTATTATAGTACCAAAAAGAAAATTTTATCAAAGAATTTTATGTTAATAAAAACAATCATGTTAACTTTTGTTTCAAAATTGTAACGAATACACTTAATGTTGGCAAAAAATTTTTATGACAAGTTTTATCATGCTCGGTAAGTGAGAATCACATTTAGTGAGAATTTTAAAATAAGGTAAGAAAAATAATGCAAATTCAAAGTATTTCTGCGGTTACAAATCCTTTTACAGTAGCAAGAAAGGTTCAAGACCAACAACCGCAACCCCAACAACAACCGAAACAACAACAAAAACAGGCAGAAGACCAATTCGTTGCAACAGGTGACGGAAGATGGATATCAAAATCTTTAGATGAAAAAGGAAACGTGATGATTAACGTTACCAAAGTTAATTGGAGTCCTGCCGGAGTGTTAGATTCTGTTGATACTTTGTCAATCAACGAAAAAATGCCCATTGTCGGCAAAAGAACAATCGTTGATTATGAACACAACGGTGTTTCAAAAGGACTTGTTACAAATCCTTTGTCACCGAGAGATTCTGTTAATCAAACATTGGTAACTGAAAGAAAAGATCCTATTACAGGAAAAACAGTTGCCAAGCAAACATACACAATGTCAGAAGTTCCCGGTATTTATAATGTTACCGAAGTTGATGCATTAGGAAGAACAAAAGTTGTTTCTATGGCAAAGAAAACTCCCGACGGAGGCATTTACATCAGCAAGAACATGACAAGTTTAGATGGTACAACAACTACATATCGTTACACAAAAACAGGTGACGGTAAGCACATAAGAATGTATAACCAAATTGCCGATAAGAATGGCAAAGTTCTCTCCACTGTTGACAGAACTTATGATAAAGAAAATGAAAATCTTGCTCATTCTTCAATCAATGGCAGACACTACACAATAGAACAAAAGGGAAAAGATACAATTGTTACCGACGAGTTTAACAATGAAAAAACAGTTTTGAATGAAAAAACTTTCAAAGTTCCTTTCTACAAAAAACCGTTAGTCGGACTTTTGGGTGCAGTTCAAGGATTTAATCCTCCGAAGACTAAAGAACCCGTCATCTCTGACTTGTTGCACACTCTCCCCGGTGACACTCTTATCGATATGAGCAAAGATGTCAGATATATTATTCCGTTGAAAGACGATTTAGATTCTGCATTTTTGGGCTATTTCGGTCACTTGAATTGCAAAACTGACGAATTCGTTGTTTCTCACGAATTGGGTCACGCAAAAGATGCATATTTGAAACCCGAATACAAAGCAATGGACGAAAAAATTAAAGAGGCAAAAGAAAAAGGTGAACCTGAACCCGAATTTTTGCAAAATCCGATTGCTGACAATCCTGAATTTCAAAAGGCATATTTTGACGAAAAAGCAATGTTCTTAAAGGCTTTCCCTAGTTTTCAAGAAGAATACATCGACTATTTCATCTTTGAAACAGACGGACAATCAGACAGAGGAAGAAAAGAAACTGTTGCCGAAACAAATGCTATGAACAGCCAAAAACCTATGCCTGTTGAAATTTTGGCAATGAGAACTCAAGTTCTTCAACAATATTTCCCGAGAACAATCGCAATTGCAACAAAACTTTCAACACCGATTGCAATCGCTGAAAAAAATGTTTCTTTCTCATAAGAAATACTTGAATTTAAAAAACAGACCTCAAACGGGGTCTGTTTTTTTTGTGTGAAATTTTTATTTACCATTTATAAATGTTTTGGTTAATGGAATTATTTTCGCTTGTTGTTCCGTAGTGAGCGGTATAAACATCTTGAAGTACGGGAATAAATCTCGAAACTTGCGGTTTGATTATGTTGCAGGAGCAATCAATGATTGCGGTTGGTTCGACTCCGGGGTGTGCCGCATTCCAAGAATCTTCGTCATCGTAGCAATCATCATCTGATGCACCGCAGAATTTTCCGCATTTTGTAACGGAATAACTTGTCATTTCTTCTTTTATTGTTGTGCCAGAGGCTGTTGATTCCGTTGCATTGGTTTGAATTTTTAATGTCCAATCTTTCGTGATTGAAGTGTAGCCGTTGCAATAACTCGGGTCATACCAAGCGACTTCGTTGGCGTAAACTTTACAGTAACTGTCTTTGAATGATAAGTTTCTCGGAATGCCGTTTCCTGCAACGTTATCGGGATTTTTGACAATAACAGAGGGGAACATCCAAGCGACTGATGATTTTTCAAGTCTTCTTAAAATACCTGATTCTTCAAGAACAACTTTGCTCGGAACTAAATTTTTTCCTTTAATTACGGTTTGGAAATACGGAATGTACTCGGAATTTTCGTTTGCGTCTGTTCTTGTATTTGTGGCTGCAATGCCGTAGGGAAGGACTGTTCCGTTGTCAAAAATTGCAAAAGCGATAATATCATCATCTGTTTTGTTTGGTTTTCCTTCGCCGTTCATATCAACCGCAATCATTCGATATCCGGGGCGAACTTCGCCTGCTGTCGTTGTTCCGCCTGCTACGTGTTTTGAGAGATAAACAGAATATTTGTTTATTAATCTGAAGTTCGGTATTGATGATGCCGAAATCCCGTTATAAATGCTTGAAGTGGTTGCACTGTAAAGGTTTGCGTCTTCACATTTGATTGTGCTTGCTGAGTTTAGAGAGTTGGCAAAAAATTTGCAAAATCCCTCGTCGGTTGAGAGGTCATATTTGACTGTTTCTTCTGTTTTTGTGTTGCCGTCGGCGTCCGTTGTTTCGTTTTGTTCGGAAATTTTGGAGTGCAAATTCCCCTCATCTGTTTGTGCCGCCAAACTTCCTGCCGTAATTTGCAATTCTCTTAGCAAATAATAGCAGTTAAGCCCGAATTTCGCTTTCTGCGTGCTTACAACCGTTATCGAAAGGGCTGCAAGAACCCCGACGATAACGAGCATAATAAGAACTTCCGCTAACGTAAAACCTTTATGTTTCTTCATTTTAACCTTCTTAAAAAATTAAGACATTCTTCGTAATTTTTGACCGATATAAC
Organism: uncultured Candidatus Melainabacteria bacterium; assembly: GCA_934754855.1. Lineage (GTDB taxonomy): Bacteria > Cyanobacteriota > Vampirovibrionia > Gastranaerophilales > Gastranaerophilaceae > RUG841. The sequence goes on along the minus strand of CAKVJR010000019.1, from coordinate 17,089 downwards.
TTTATCGGAAATGCCGAGATTTTCGGCTGTGACGTTTAGAACTGTCGAATTTTCTTCAACAGACAGAACTATAATACCCTTTTCGATTGCATTTGTAACAATCGAAGAGCCTAAGGAATTTTTTGGCATAATCAATGTTTTAACATTATTTACCGTAATGTATTTTTCATCAAGCCCGTTTTTTATCAACGGTGCGTTTTGCAAGCCCAAGAGCAGGCATGGCAAAAATGTCGGAGTGATGTATTCTGCGGCTGCTTTGGGGTGAACAGGGTCGGGTTTTATCGCATAATCCTCAAATGCAGGTGCGTGAACAGTCGGGACACCGAGTTCCTTTGTCAGGCAATGAGAGATAATCGCTTCTGCTCCGCCTACCACGTCAACGCACTTTCCGTCTGCATATCCGTCTTCTTCGGGTTCGTCAAATTTGCAAACCACGGCAAGAACATTCGCCCCTCGTGCAAGTAATTTTTTCCCCGCTTCTATAAGCGTTTTTGTGTTTTTTACACCGCCTGTTGAAATTCCGCTTTCCGTCGTGAAAAAATCAACGCCAACTTTTTCGTCCGAAATTTCCCAACCGATAACATTTATTCCGTAAACCGTTTTGACGGCGTTAATCGTGTTAATGTGTATGTTTAGTACGTCTTGAGATATTGCTTTGTCGAAAATTACACCGATTTTGTTATCTTTTGACGGAATTAAAGAAATATTCCCTTTTAAAAATTCTGTTATTGTGTAACCTTCCGTGTAGAGCATATTCTCAGTAATTGCCGAGAAACAGGCAGCATTGACGACGTTAGGATTAACGATGAGTGGAAATTCTTTGGAGATTTTTTTCGCAAATGCACCCGCATCGCCTGCAAAACCGCCGATGTTGGCACCGATTCCCGTCGGAACTATTAAAATTGAATAATTTTTATTTTTACTCATAATTTAGGCTAAAATTTCTTCATTTATTTGCATTGCGGCACATCTTATACCTTTTGACAAAATATCCATTTGGAATTTTTCAACATCTGCTTTAATTGTGTCAAAAGTGTTGTAGTGCATAGGAATAACGGTTTCCGCACGCAACATTTCCGCTGCGATTACGGCATCTTTTGCGTCCATTGTAAAATGACCGCCGATAGGGAGCATTGTAATTTCGGGACTGTAAATGTCGCCGATTAACTCAAATTCTTTTGTTAAACCCGTATCGCCTGCGTGATAAATCTTTTTACCGTCATTTAATTCAAGGAGAATTGATGCTGCAATTCCGCCATATTGACCGTTCGGGAGCGTATTTGTGTGATATGCGGGCAAAAATCTTACCGAACCGAATTCCGTTTTTATGGCACCGCTCATTCCGACTCCGATTGCTTTTAAGCCCAATTTTTCGCAGAAAAGTCCCGTTTCAAAAATAGCAATAACCGTTGCATCTTTTGCTTTTGCAATGGGTATGGTATCTCCGAAATGGTCGCCGTGACCGTGTGTTATCAAAATGTGTGTCACGGTTTCATTTTCAATATCAAATTTTACATTCGGATTGTGCATAAACCAAGGATCAATTAAAATCCCGCAGTTGCCTGTTTTGATATAAAATGCACTGTGACCTAAATATTTAATAGTTGTTTCTGTCATAACGTTCCCCTTTTTTCTTAATTATATTATAAAAATCATTTTTTCGGTTGTTGACGATTAAAGGTTTTATCATTAAATTATTCTTATAAAACAGATTATTGACGAAAGGATACAAGATGTCACAAGGCTTTTCACAAGGTTATAAGAAAAAAATATCGGTTTTGGTTTTTTTAAAGGGAACATTGGCACCGTTGGTTTTGTACTTTGATAATCCGCAACAGGAATATGCTGAATTGTCGGAAATCTTACGTACGCAAGGTTCTATTGCAAAATTAATCGAAAAAGATACAAACGGTCCTATTAAGAAAGTTTCTTTCCTCTCAAATCAAATTGCTGCCGTGGCTATTCAAGAAGAGCCGGTAATGCAGTAAACATAGCCTTTTTCGCACGCATTGATTCAAGTGTATGTTCATATCCGTAACGCCCTAATTGAGCACAGATATAATCGTACATTTGTTCCAATTGCGGAATGTGGAACGGGTCAATGTTATATAAATAAGATTTGATTAAAACTCCCAATGTCATTGACGACATTATCGAGCCTATTTCATAGGGATTAATCTCAGGCAATGTCAATGTGATATTGGGTCTTTGTTTGTCAACAAGCACCATTTTGAGTGCTTCCATTTCTGCATTTGTAAGTTCCGATAACGTTTTTCCTCCGAGATAGCCGATACTTGTGTATTGGAAATATTCGGGAATTGCGTTGTCAGAGTTGAATTTTTCGACATTAATAATTGTAATTTGTTTATCATTCGGACCTTCTGCCATCATTTGCAAAAGTGAACGTTGGTCGCCACTTCCCTGTGAATTGTAGCAAATTTGACCGTGAGGTGCATATTGATTGTCATTCGTCATATCTCGTGTCAAAGTTTCTTCCACAAGATATGAAAACCATTTCGGCAAAAGTAATAATCGTTCCGCATAAGGAATAATTACCGTGATGTATTTATTTCTTTGCGTTCTCAAATAATGGTGCAGCAGTGCAACTTGTGCCGTGTTATTTTCAACAAGTCTATTGTTCAAAGTATTTTCGATGGTATCGTGAATACCGCTTATAAATTCTTCAATCGAAAGTCCCGTAAGTGCCATCGGAACAAGAGAAACTTGTGAATAAAAATTAAAACCTAATTTTTCTTGTACAACAAAACATTTGTATGCTTCCTGATATGCGATTTGTTCAAGAACAGAGCCATGTACGGTTATAATCAGCATGTGCATTCTGTAATTTTCACCGATTTCGTATTCAAGACGTCTTTTTGCAATCATAAAAAGCGACATTACGGAAGGGTTTGCACAATCCTTTGATGCAATTATGAAAAGACATTTTTTCATATCCTTAATTTTAGGAAATTCATTAATTGTATCGGGATCTATGTATTTTAAAAAATGTATTCTCGGGAAATTATCTCTTTGGTCTTTTTCTCTCGTGTTCCAAAACGGTTTTAATAATGATTTAAGTGCTGATTCTACGCCAAAAACGGTCGTTCCGTTTCCGACAATCAGGATATCTTCAAACTTACCCCTTACCATATCGGCGTATTCCAAAACTTCTTTGACGATATTTTTATCATCTCCAAAGTTTAGCCAATGATAATTGGGGTAGGCATTATCTCTCTTTGTTTTGATTTCTTTCAAAATATTTGTAATTTTTTGCGAATAATTTGAAAACGTAAAGTCCAAATCAATGCCGTGTTCTGTGCCGATGACCTCTTGACGTACGTTCGTATAATCCAATTTATACATTAATTCTGTTCCGAAGTTATTAGTAGTATTTTTCCAAATTTATTTTATCAAAATATAAAATTTATGACACTCTGTAATCCTTGAATATTGCATATTTTTTACAATTGTTTATTTTTTTTTATGCTTTATGCTAATATCAAATTATGAAAGAAAATGATTTTTTAAAAGTTATTAAAGAAACTTTGACGAATAATAGTTATATAGGCAATGACTGTGCCGATTTGCGGGAAGTCGGAATGTTTATTACGCAAGATACACTTGTAGAGGACGTTCATTTTACATTGAATACGACGACTCCTTTTCAATTGGGTCAAAAAGCAGTTGCGGTAAATATCAGCGACCTTGCGACAACGCTTTGTAATCCTGCTTACATTTCAATCGGATTGTCTGTGCCTGACAGCATAACGACTGATTTTGTAAGAGAATTTTACAGAGGGGTTGATGTTGCATGCCAAAGATACCATGCGGTTGTGACAGGCGGAGATATTACATCAGCAGATAAAGTGTTCATATCCGTTGCGGCAGTAGGCAGACGCCGCCATGACGTTAACGTTTCGAGAAGTTATGCTCACGTTGGTGATTTTATTATTTCAACGGGAAATTACGGTACGAGTGCAGCGGGACTTGCCGCTTTGACCAATGGTTGGAGCGTTTCAGATGAAATTTTGAATGCTCATTTGACTCCTGTTGCAAGACTTGAAGAGGCTCATGAGGCGGGCAAATATATTGAAAATGACTTTGCTGCGATGGATACCTCGGACGGTTTGGCAGATGCGTTATACAAAGTTGCGAAAGATTCAAATGTTTCTGTTGAAGTTAATTTTGATGACATTCCCGTTTTGCCCGAAGTTAAACAACTTGCGGCAGAAAAGGGTGTTGACCTTAAAGATTGGGTTCTTTGGGGAGGAGAAGATTTTGAACTTTTGCTTTTCGTTCCGTATTTTATGTTCGCAACTTTGAGTTCAAAAGGTTTTAAATATGTCGGTACGGTTGTCGAAAATAAGGACGGCGTGTCGAAAGTTACCGTTAATGATAAGGACGGTTCGTTTATAATTGACGAAAAACTTTTTAATGAAAAAACATACAATCATTTTGGGGGATAAATGCCTTTAATTAAAGCGATAGTGACAGCCGGAGGTACATCAAGAAGATTCGGAGCAGGTAATAAATTGCTTGAGGATTTGAATGGAAAGCCCGTTATCAAATATTCTGTTGATTTGTTTACGGAGATGGGTTTTGAGGTGATTATTCCCTCTCATAACAGTTTTATTCCGGAAATACAGGAACTTTTTAAGGATTATTCCAACGTCAAAGTTATTCAGGGCGGATTAACAAGACAACAGTCAGTTTATCGTGGTTTAAAGACGGCGGAATGGTGCGATTTCGTGATTATTCACGACGGTGCAAGACCGCTTATTAAAAAAGAAACGGTTGAAAAATGTCTTGAGAAGGCTTATGAAACAAAGGCTGCAATTGTTGCCGTACATACGACCGATACGATTAAAACGGTTGATATGCACAAAAAAATTACGGGTACTCCGTTGAGAACAAATTTGGTTAATGTTCAAACTCCTCAAATTTTTGATTATCGTTTAATTTTAGACGCTCACGAAAGTCATCTTGAGTGCAGTATGACTGATGATTCTTGTCTTGTTGAGGCGTATGGAACTGATGTTTATTACGTTGAGGGTGAGTATTCAAATATTAAGATTACTAACCAAATTGATATGGATTACGCAAAATTATTGCTTGAAACAATTTAATATAATTGTTAAACTAAAATGTAGATAATAATTTGAGGATAAATAATGAAACCTGTAAATAAGTTATTATGTGGTTTGGCTTTGGGTGCAATGTTGATGAACGGTTCTTCTGTTTATGCGAAAAATTGTTTTGATTTTCCGAGCGACAAGTTTCAATCAATTTTTTATGTGAATGATATTCATGGTCAATTGCCGACAATGTTAAAAATTACAAATGCTTCAACTCAGTTTGATGCTTGTGTTGCTGATGATGAGGATATTGATTCGTTTAAATTTTCATCGGGCGATATTTACATTGGCAGCGATGATATGGCAAATACCGCATCTACAATGTTTTTGAATGTTAATGAAATTCAGGCGGAAGTTTTGGGCAACCATGAATTTGATATGGGTGCGACTAAACTTGCAAAATTTCTCCCGATGATAAAAGCGGTCAAAGTCGGTGCAAATGCTACTTATCCCGATAAAAATCCGATAAAAGGTCAGGTTTTAAAATCTGTCGTTATGACGGGAAAATCGGGCGAAAAATATGGTATTGTCGGGGCTCAATCTCCTACTTTGATTGAAAGAATGAAAGACCCGAAACTTTTTGAGGGCATTACAATCTCAGGCGGCGAAAAGGCTTACAAGGAACTTCAAAAAGAGGTTGATAAACTTTTGGCACAAGGCATTGACAGAATTATAATGCTTTCTCATTCGGGATATGAAGAAGAAAAAGAAATCGCAAAGCACGTTTCGGGCGTGGATATAATTTTGGGCGGTCACTCTCACGATTTGATTTTTGACATTACTGAGGGTAAAAATCTTCAATACTCGCCAAAAGGTGAACCCGTTGTTATTACTCAGGCGGGTCGTGACGGTAAAAATTTCGGAATTTTGAATGTCGAATATGACGAAAACGGCGTTATTGTTAAGGCTCAAAATAACGTTTATAAAACAAGCGAATTTAATAAAAGTTTGTTGATGACAACTACTGCGGACGTAGTTTTGGGTCAATCTCCGATTTTGGGTCAGGTTGAGTCGGTTCCTGTTCTTACGGACAGAATGAATGTTGAAGAAAACGGCTATTCTGAAGTATTTTTAGATGTTGTTCGTCAGGAAACTGGTGCAGATGTCGTTTTGATGAACTCGGCAAACTTCCGTGGCTCATTGGATTTGGGCAATTTTACAGCAAGAGATATCGGTGGTATTTTCCCGTTTAAAAATAAAATGTGCATCGTCGAACTTTCTGAAAAACGTTTGATTGATGCTTTAAATCACGGTGGCTCGTCACTTCTTGCTCCTGATTTGAAACCGTCTATTCTTCAGGTTTCGGGCATGAATTATACTCTTTCAAAAGACGGAAAAGTTACTCAGGCGGCAGTTTGCCAAAACGGTAAAATGGTTGATTTGAACGTCAATGCTCCGTCGGATACAAGAATGTTCAAAGTTGCTTATGACGATTATCTTTTGGCGGGCGGCGATGCGTTCACATCTTTGAAAGATGCGAAAGTTTTGAAAAAATATGATTATGATAAAGATCAAATTGTTATCAATTATTTCTTGAAAAATAAAGATTCAAAACCGCTTGTTATCAAGAGTGACGGACGTATTAAGTTCGAGTAGGTTATTCGTTAAATTGCATAAAACAAAAAAGACAGACTTTTCAGGCTCTGTCTTTTTATTTTGGAAAAATTATTATTCTTGGCAAATCGAATTTTCGCCCGATAAGAATGTATGAATGAATGTTGTCACATCGAGAGGTTTTCCGTAGAGGAAGCCTTGAGCGATTTTGCAGCCTGCATTTTTCAAATACATTGCCTGTTCGGGAGTTTCGATACCTTCGGCAACCGTTACCATGTGAAGTTCGTTTGCCATTTCAAGGATTTTGTTTACGACGATTTTTCCTTTTTCTTCGACGATTGAGTCGCAGATGAAACCTCTGTCCAATTTCAAAACGTCAACCGGGAGTCGTCTTAACATATTTAATGACGAATAACCTGTTCCGAAGTCGTCCATTGCGATTGTAAATCCGAGAGATTTCAATTTTTGGATTATTTCCGTGAAATGTTTTTCGTTGTTCAAACAAGCCGATTCCGTAACTTCCAATTCAAGATATTTAGGTTCAATATCATAATCGTTAGTTAATTTTACCAATTCGTCGATAAACGCTTCATTATTGAGGTGAAGTCTTGAAACGTTTACGGAAACGGGGAATAAATTTTCCCCTGCTTTTTTGCGATTTGACAAAAATTCGCAAGCCTGACGCCACATTTCTTTATCTAATTTTATGACAAAGCCGTTCTTTTCAAACAAGGGAACGAAGTTAATCGGCGGGATAATTCCTTTTTCGGGGTGAATCCAACGGACGAGTGCTTCTGCACCGACAATTTCCATTGTTTGCATATCAAATTTCGGTTGAAGATACATTTTGAACTGATTATCATCGAGTGCGTGCTGCATTTCGTCCTCAATTTCCTTGTCGTGCAAAAGTTGAGAGCGGATTTCTTCATCATAGAATTTATAATTTTGGATTAAATCATTCCGTTGTGAACGTTTCGCAAGTGAAGCACGGTCGCACATTTGAGCGATTGCAATATTTTTGTCTTTGATGGGATAAATACCGAATGCAACCGACAATTTGGAAATGACACGTGTTTCAGTGTTTGAAGTCAATTTGCTCATAACTTCTTCGTTATATTTTTCAATTTCTTCGGTAATTTTATTGACATAATATTTTACAATAAATTCTTCTTTTTCGTATTTGTACAAAATTACGAACGTTGCCGCAAAATCTCTCGCACAAACGCTTCCTTTTGAAAGATTGCGTTTCAAAATCTGATAAACATCTTTCAAAATTTTATTTGCTCTTTTGTATCCGTAAAGTTCGTTTATGACTTTAAATTTCGTGATATCAAAAGAAATCATTGCATAATTATCTTCAGCGTTTTCTTTTAGAATTTCAGTCGAATCAAGCACGAATTTTGCCTTGTTTGCACCTGATGTTACTTCGTCCGTGAAAGCGACTTTGTAAATCGCATCTTCATTTTCTCTGTACAATTTGTGAGTGTATTTCATCAAAGAAATCAATACTCCCGCAAAAAGCAAAACAATTAACGCAAGGACGATTAAAAGGTGGTTAACGTGGTACATAAGAACCGAATAAGGTACGTCTGTTAAAACAAAACTTTGTGAGTCCCCAATTCTTGCATAAGCGGCAACGAAGATTTTGCCGAAAACACCTCTGAACCAGAATGTTCCCGAATCTTTTGTTTGCAAGTCTTTTTGAACTTGTGCTTTTGTTTTTCCGAGATAATCCAACGGGAGTTCAAAGAAGTTTTTGCAAACGTGAACTTCGTTGGGAGATTTGTAAATATAGTCGCCATCTTGAGCGATAATGTGGGTGAAAGCCTCTCCATTGTAGTTGTTAAGTCTGATAATGTTTTTGAAAACATCTGAGTCGATTTGTGACTCCATAACCCCTTTAACTTTTCCGGAAGGAGTGAAAACAGGGACATAGTAACCGTTTACATAGCCGGAACGTGATTCGGGGGCTTCCGTTGTTTCTGCGAAGCAAGGTTTTCCGCTCATTGCAACTTCAAAACAGTCTTCATTTGCCCAATCAACAACTGGCAATCTGCCTGCTTTTTCTTCAACGCTGATGCCTTTTCCGTCAGGGTATGAAAAGCCCAAACGATAGTACTTTTCGTTCTTAACCTGTTTGCTTAAATATCTGAAAATTTCCTGTTCAGAATAAGTATTCGTGTATGCGGACAAATTTGCCGCCAAAAGTTTCAAATCGTCAAAGTCGTTTTTAATTCGCCCTCTCAGGTTTGACGAGGTTTGCATAACATTTTGTTTTAAAAATGTTTCTGCCGCCGTACGTTCAAAGGTCATTATAAATTCCGTGAAACATACTGCAATGACGACCAAAACAACCGTAAAAATCATAACAAATTTGTACAATTTTTTGATTTGTTTTTCTTTATCCGAATGATATGTAAAATCAGCCATAACTTCTCCCTTTTTACAATAATAATTGTATGATTTATGAAAATTATTTGCAATAAAAATCGCCAATCGATGATTTATTCTTCGTTTTTTGTTACATAATTACACATTTTATAATATTTTGTACTAAGTGATTTTCGTGATAAAATGACTTTAAATTCAAGGAAACAAAATGACAAAATTTGCAGTAAAATTATTAAAAAATAAATATTATCCCTTACAAATCCCTGATACCGTTGAGGTTGAGCATGGAAAATTTGTTCTCGTCAGAACGGAAAAAGGGGAAGAGGCGGCGAAAGTTTTTGCTGTTTCTCCGCAAATTGCGGCAGTTTGGGAAAAATATAAGCCCGAAACATTACCCGTCATAAGGGTTTTGACCGTAGAAGAAGAAAAATATCTCGACAAACTCAGAGATGAAGAAAATGAAGCATATAAAATTTGTCAAGGCTTGATTCAAAAGCAACACCTTGTTATGAATCTTGTTGATTGCAAATATACTTTTGACAAACGCAAAATTTCATTCTATTACACTGCACCAGACAGGGTTGATTTCAGAAACCTTTTGAAGGAATTAACTCAAATTTTTAAGCGGGTCAGAATTGATTTGCGTCATATCGGAGTTCGTGACGAAACGGCATTATGCCAAGGTTGCGGGCTTTGCGGACAACCGTATTGTTGTTGTCAGTTCAAAAGACAATTCGAGTCTATTAACATTAAACTCGCTCGTGACCAAGGCATGCCGATTACCCTCGGCAAAATCTCGGGAACTTGCGGAAGATTGCTTTGCTGCTTGAATTATGAATATTCAAATTACGTTGAAGCAGCAAAACAAATGACCCCTGTCGGCTCGGGCGTTATTACTCCTGACGGACTCGGTGCAGTTGAATCCGTAAATCTTTTGAGCGGAAAAATCACCGTTAAACTTCAAGACGGTAAAACTAAAGAATTTATGCGTGATGAAGTTGAAATGGTTGATGCCGATTTGAACATCAAAATCGACAAACGCAAAAATCAAATCATTGCGGACGAAGAAGATGAACCTGTTTCAAACGCTGATATCAAGCAACTTGAGGACAACAGGAACAGTTCAACGGGAAATATTTAAAATACAAAAAGGGTATCGAAAAATCGATACCTTTTTTATTTGGAATTTTAAACTCTTTCAATTTCAACCGTGAAAACGGTCTTTCCGTCGCTTGATTTTACGTCGATTTTGCCGTCGTGAGCCGTGACGATTTTGTTTGCACAATAAAGTCCAAGTCCCGTGCTGAGTTGTTGAAATTTGTTTATGCCCGAATAATATTTTTCAAAAATTAATTTTGTTTCATTTTCGTTGATTGTGTCGCCGTAATTTGTGACGGTAATCAGGGCTTTTCCGTCTTCCGAGTACAATTTCAAAGTTACGTCCGTGTCTTTGTAGGCGTATTTTGAGGCGTTGAGAAGTAAATTTTGAAGAACTCTTTTGAAATTAATTAAATCAATTTCAGCAAATATTTTCTCGTTCTGAATTTCGCAGAGCGGATTTTGATTTTTTGAATTGAAAATCGGTTTTAATTCTTCAAAAATGTTTTTTATAAACTCGTTCAAGTCCGTTTTTTCTTTTTTCAAAACGATTTCATTCGACTGGAATTTGTAAGTTTGTTGCAGCATTTCTGAGAGTTCTATCAAGTCGCTGTCAGATTTTTTCATCATTTCGAGAACTTCTTTTTGTGAGGGTGAAATATCTCCGAACATTCCGCCGATTAACATGTTTATGGCGTTAAGTTCTGCAATGACAGGAGTTTTGAGGTCATGCGTCAATGCCGCCACAAAATCATCTTTAAATTGTTGTGATTCTTTTTCTTGAGCAATCATAATTTCTAAAGACTTATTTTTTTCGGTCAAAAGAAGTTTGTATTCTTGCAACATCATTTCTCTGTCGGAAAGTGCTTCGATAAGTTTTTCTGAGGCGTGCTTGATTTTTTCGTTTGGGAAAGTTTCAAGGTTGACGTTCAATTGTCCGTATCGAAGTTGTCGCAAGAGTTTCAAGATTTGCGTTTCTGTTCTCTCAATTGCGTGTGACAATTTTTGCGACTTGTAATACAAAATCGCACTGATTGCACACAAAACAATAACCAAACAAAATAAAATAATAACAGTTGTTTTCATAATAGAAATTTAACATAAAAAAAACGTGACATAAAGTCCGACGTTTTTTGATGGGATTTGCAAACTGCAAAAAAAACGGCGACATAAAGCCGCCGTCAATTTTTTATAGGAAAAGATTAGCCTTTCATTTGGTTAGCAACTTCTTCTGCGAAGTTGTCGTTTCTCTTTTCCAAACCTTCGCCCAATACCCAACGAGTGAATGATTTGATAGCGAAGTGACCGTTGATGTAGTCTGCGATTGTAACATCAGGGTTCTTGATGAACGGTTGTTCAACAAGACATTTTTGAGCCATGAGTTTGTTAACTCTGCCTTCAACGATTTTTGCTCTGATGTTTTCAGGTTTTTTCGCAAGGTCTTCTTTACCCATTTCAATACGAGTTTCTTCATCGATAACATCTTGAGGAATTTCGTTTCTTGAAACGAATTCGGGAGCGGCACTTGCGATGTGAAGACATACATCTTTTTGTACTGCTTCATCAGCCTTGTCAGTGTTCATAAGAACGCCGATTTTGCCGTTGTGAATGTAAGTTGCGGGGCAACCTTCAATACGGATAAATCTTCTGACAGTAATTTTTTCACCGATTTTTGCAATTTTTTCTTTGATTTTGTCTTCAACTTTCATGTTGCAGCAGGGGCAAGTTGATGCGAGTAATGCGTCAACGTCAGCCGGATTTGCTTTAACAACTTGTTTTGCAAGATTTTCTGTGAGTTCTTTGAATTCGGGGTTTTTAGCAACGAAGTCTGTTTCACAGTTAACTTCAATCATTGCACCAACGCCGTCTTCGATGTAAGACGCAACAAGACCTTCAGCAGCGATTCTTGACATTTTTTTGTCTGCAGAAGCGATACCTTTTTGTCTTAAAAATTCCATTGCCTTTTCCATATCACCGTCAGTTTCGGTCAAGGCTTTTTTAGCGTCCATAATTCCTGCTCCGGTTTTTTCACGGAGTTCTTTTACTTGTGCTGCTGTAATTGCCATTTGTGTTGTTCCTTTCGAGCCTTATTCTACTGTTGCAGGTTCTTCTGCTTTTTCTTCAACACCTGCATCTTTTGCAGTTACAGCATCAACTTTTTCGTTTGCTGCTGCTTTGTTTTCACGAAGTTTTTTGCCTTCTTCAACTGCATCTGCAAGTTTTGAAACGATAAGTTTGATTGAACGGATAGCGTCATCGTTACCCGGAATTACACAATCAATTCCGTCAGGATCAGCATTTGTATCAGCAAGACAAATTACAGGAATGTTCAATTTGTTTGCTTCTTTAATTGCAATGAGTTCTTTCTTTTGGTCGATAACTACCAACAAATCGGGCATGCCTCTCATTTCTTTGATACCGCCTAATGATTTGCTTAATTTATCGAGTTCTTTACTCTTTTGTGCAACTTCTTTTTTCGGCAATTTTTGTACGTTTTCTGATGACATGAATTCTTCAGTTTCGATAAGTTTTTTAATTCTTGTTCTGATTGTTTCATAGTTTGTCATCATACCGCCGAGCCATCTGCGGTTAACGTAGTAAGCACCAACTCTTGTTGCTTCTTCTGCAACAACGTCTGCTGCTTGTTTTTTTGTACCTACGAAAACAACATTCTTTCCTTTTGCTGCACAATCTCTAACCATAGCGTATGCAGAATCCAATTGTTCTGTTGTTTTTCTGAGGTCTAAGATGTAGATTCCGTTTCTTGCACCGTAGATATACGGTTTCATTTTAGGGTTCCATCTTTGTGTTTGGTGTCCGAAGTGAACGCCTGCGTCTAATAATTCGATCATTGATGCTACCGGCATCGTGGTTCTCCTTTTTTTGTCTGTTACACTCCGATTTCAAACTTTCCCATCTTATTCAGACTAAGCAATTTGCCTATCGTACTCATTTGATATCGTAACAACATCATAATATAAACATTTTTTTTGTGTAATATTTTTTTTATTTTTGAACATTTCTTATAAAAACTATGTTCTTTTATTCAAAAATATGTTTTTTTGTTGCCATTTTGAGAAAAATTAAGTAAAATTTTTTTATGGGTTTGAGAAAGTTTTTATCGGTTCTTATATTAATATTATCTATGTCTTGTTCGGCTGTTTTTGCCGACAATTTTGATAATGCGGAAAATTATCTTATCGGAATGACTGTTTCCAAGGTAAAAGAGGGTTTTTATACTGTAAGTTTGCAGTTTAAAAACGACACGAAAAAACAGTTTGAAGCAAAAGATATGGGCAATAACACCTATGCGATTATGCTTCCTCAAATTAAATCCGTTATGGAGCAGGAAAATATTACGTTCAGTGACGATAAGCCCGATATTGACGTCACTGTTTCCGAAAATTCAAATTTTACAAACAAGAAAAAATTTCATACAAAAATAAAATTTAAAACGCCCGAAGAATCGACTCTGCAAGTACTTTCATACGGTCAAAGCGATGTTCCGAGTACGATCGAAAACGCAGTCGAGAACAAAAAAGCAGATAATTTATTTGTAACCTTTCAAGAAATTTCCGATTGGTTGTTATATCTTTCAATCGGGGTGATTTTATTGTTGATTTCGTTTTTGTTTTTGCAAAAAAAATCAGACGACGAACAAACGGAAGAAGCGTATGAAGTTGTTAAAAAATCAAAGAACTATATTCCTATCACAGAGCGTAATTCCGCTGTTTTTGACTCGATTCCGAAAAATGAACAATCTCAAGAAACTCTAAAAGATTTTCAGCACAGAAAAGAACTTGAAGATAAGGAATTTTCTCACGATGAAACGGACGAAACAGATAAAATCATCGATGAGTTGGTTCAGGTTGTGATTTCAAAAAATGATTTGGTCTTAATGCCCGGTGTTCCTGAACTTCCGGGGCTTGAAACAAAGAAAAAGAAAAATAAAACAACAAAAACGGTTCTTGATAATGTAAAAGTCGATTTGTTTGATGCGGAAGATGTCGTTGAAACAGGTGACAACGCAGATGTTTTCGAACAAATGAGCCTTTCTGACAGAATTAAAGCAAAAGAAAATGCACAGGTTTCAGAAAATGTTGTAAAAAATGAACGTGAAGAAATTTTGAATAACATTTCTCCTATCGGTGATATCCCTGAAACGGTTGATATTCAAGAAGAACAACCGATTGAGGAACCTCATATTCCCGACGAATACGAAAAATTGCTTGAGGCTTACAAAAAAACATTAAAAATTGCACATAAAATTAAAAATGCTGATGACCTTGAACCCGAAGTCACAGATGCTTTTGCGGTAGATGAAAATACAGGTTTCAGCCTCGTTAAGTTCGGCGAAAAAATCTCTCTCGTCGGCAATATCGGTGAAAAACTTTTTGTTATTAAAACTTTCACTCCTCAAGAACTTAACAACGACACATTGTTTATGGAATTTTGCACTCAAACTCCTACATACTGTGCTTATTCGGTAATTTTGAACAACTTTAAGGCTCTTGTAAAAGTTACACCGACTGAAATTTCGCTTATCGGAGATTATGGCGAATGAAAAAACTTTTAACCTCTTTAATAATTCTGTCCTCGATTTTTCTCTGCGGTTGCGGTCAAAAACAAGATGACAGAACAGTTTTGAAGTTTTCGTCTTGGGGTTCGAGAACCGAGTACGGCATTTTGAAACAGGTTATTCAAAAATATGAAATTCAAAATCCCGATGTGAAAATCGAGTTTATTCATGTTCCTGAAAATTATTTTAGAAAATTACATTTGCTTTACGCCTCAAAGACAGAGCCTGACGTCGTTTTTCTCAATAATACCTATGCCCCTTTGTACATCAAAGCGGGGTTGCTTGAGGATTTGTCGGGCAAGTTCGACGAGAATAAATTTTTTGAAAGTTCGATAAACTGTTTTAAATATGACGGAAAATTGTTTGCAATCCCCCGTGATGTTTCTAATTTGGTGCTTTATGTTAATAAAAATTTAGTTAAAAATCCTCAAAAAATCAAAACACTTTATGATTTGAAAAAAATTGCAAAATCTGTGACAAAAGATGATGTTTTCGGGCTTAATTATGAGGAAAATCCTCTGTTTTGGCTTTATTATCTTGAGTATTTCGGCGGCGGGATTTTATCTTCCGACGGTCAAAATGCTATTTTAAATTCGCCTGAAAGTATTATAGGGGTTGAATTTTACGCTGATTTAATTAACAAAGACAAGTCCGTTCCTCAAAAATGGCAAATGTCCTCAATGACTTCCGCTCAAATGTTTATCGGCGGAAAAACCGCATTGTACTTGAGCGGACGTTGGCTTGTTCCGAAATTCAGAGAAAGTGTCGATTTCGATTGGGATATAATTCCTTTTCCGTCCTCAAATGTTTCAAAAACTTTGACAGATGCCTCGGGGTGGGCGGTTTCAAAATCTTCAAAAAATAAAAATGAAGCAATAAAATTTGTTCAATTTTTGTCCTCCGATGAGGTTTCAAAATTGTTTGCTCAAACAGGACTGATTACTCCCGCAAATCGTTCTATCGCATACAGTGAGGCGTTTTTGGCTCCATCTGAAAAACCTCATAACTCAAAAGTTTTCCTCGATATTTTGGAAAATTCAAAACCGACTCCCGTAAATTCCAATTACGCAAAAATCGTTGATGAAGTAACAAAAAATATTACACCCGTTTTTAACGGCAAAAAACAAACGAAAGATGTTTTGACGATAGATTTTACCGACCGAATACAAAAACTATGTTTAAAGAGCCGTTAGACCTCTCTCGTTGAACATGTTTTTGAACTTAAAAAGCATGGAAACATGCTCCATGCTTGCTTTCCCATGATTTTGCTTTTTAAAATTTGCCATGAAATCTTGTTTTTTCTGAATTTTGGCATCAAAAAAGACTCCGTTTGGGAGCCTTTTTTATTTTTGTCGAAATTTGAAATCAGTCATTCAATACCTGTTGCATTTCAACGTCGGGTTTACCCAACACACGAACCAACTCCAATACTGACGCTTTCATTTGGCAACGGTGTGATGTTCCGTTAAAAAAGTCTGTGTAAAAACAACCTTCACATACACATCCACGCTTATAGCATTCTAACGCCGTGTTCGTCCAACGTCTTACTGCTATTGCTCTGCCCATGTCTCTACTTCTGAGCACTTTACTTACCCCTTTACAATTTTGTGATATTTTCCCCAAGATTTGTTTGATGACAGGCTTTTGAACTGCTTGCCTCAACACAATCTATTATATATTTTACATGGGCGTTTTCAAGAGCAAATCATGAAATATTAAGAAAATGATACAATCTTGAAACCCGCTCTATGAGCGAAAAAGGGGAAAGCGGTATCCGTTTTCCCCTTGTTTTTACTGAATTCATGCCGAAACATGGTGTCATGATTTCCATGCCGTGAGCATTTCGGGCATGTTAAAACTATGACGAAACTGCCCCTTTTGATGCACTCTTGACCGAGCGTGCATATTTTGCCAAAACGCCTTTTCTTTCTTTGGGTTCGGGCATGGTAAATTTAGCACGTCTTTCAGCGAGAACATCGTCTGAAACGTTCAATTTGATGTTTCTTGCGGGCAAGTCGATTGTGATAGAGTCACCGTTTTCGACAAGACCTATGATGCCGCCGTCTGCTGCTTCAGGGCAAATGTGACCGACGCAGATGCCTCTTGTTCCGCCTGAAAATCTGCCGTCTGTAATTAATGCAACGTCTTTGCCCAAGCCTTTTCCGACGATTAATGAAGTGGGAGCGAGCATTTCTTTCATACCAGGTCCGCCTTTAGGACCTTCGTAAGTGATAACGACGACGTCGCCTGCAACTACTTCATCTGTTTCGATTGCGTGCATAGCGGCTTCTTCGGTCGTATAGACTTTTGCTTTACCTGTAAATACGGAAAC
>CAKVJR010000018.1 GCA_934754855.1 uncultured Candidatus Melainabacteria bacterium | reverse complement strand
GGATTTCCCGAATTACGACTTCATTCCCTATGAATATCCGTCATTGGGCAAATATGATTAGTGCGGATTTTTTCAATGAGATTTAAAAGTTGTAACTGGATAACTCACGGAATAACTTTTGAAACTACCCACATGGAAATGTGTTGTATGAGATCGCATGCGGGCGGTGGCAATCTTTTTGTCAAAAATCCTTACAACGGCGAACTTTTGGATTGGGATAAGTTTTTTGAGTTAAAGAAAAAATTTATAGAAGAAAACAAACAAGGCAAAGTTAACCCCAAATGTAAGGGCTGTTTTTATTTGCATGAGGACGAATGGTCAGAAGATGAAAATTATATCAATTTTATACACTTTAACCATTGGACTCACTGCAATTGCGGCTGTATATACTGTTTTACGGATTATGACAAGGAAAACTGCAATAAAAACAGATATTATAATGTTTTGCCCGTGATAAAGGATATGTTTGAGAAAAATCTGTTTAAGACGGGCGGATATATTAATTTTGCGGGCGGAGAGCCGACTATTCTTGAAGAATTTGATGAATTGCTTGATTTTTTTGTGGAAAAACAGGTTCCTGAGGTAATAATTCACTCTTCAGGCATAAAATATTCTGATGCAATCGAAAGAGGAATTAAGGCGGGCGTCGTGTCTGTCGTTGTTTCTGTTGATTCAGGGTCGAGAGAAGTTTATCGAAAAATAAAAAATATCGATAGTTATGACAAAGTTATTGAAAATTTGAGGAAATACGCATCTTTTCAAAATCCCGAAAAACCGCTTGTCACATCGAAATACATTATGATGCCAAAAATTAATGATAATATTGATGAGGCAACAAAATGGCTCGAAACGTGCGAAAAAATCGGACTCAAGTCTGTTGCGGTCGAGTTTGAGTATGAATGGTTTAATTTGCAGAGAAAACATAAGGCTTTCCCGAAACATGCAAGAGAGGTTTTTGATTTTATCCGCAAACGTGCCGATGAATTGGGAATGAACCTTATTTTTTATAATTCCGCACTCCATTTTGTGAATAATGAAAAGGATTTTCCGAAGTTCGACTTTTACCCGTTCCGCTATCCGTCATTAAAAAATTGTTAGATTTATTTTGATATGGTATGATTTTTTTATGAAAAAATTTGTATTCGTATTGGTTTTTGTCATAACGTTTTTAATTGTTTTTTTTCTGTCGGATTTTTACGTTTTCAGACAAGAAGCGATTGAATATATTAACGCAGGGAACAGTTATATTGTTAAAAAATACGTGCAATTCATTACGAGAGATACCTCACCTGAGGCGTACAGGAAGAATATAATTTTTCCTCCGAGCGACTGTATAAATCCTGTTCAGCATAGAGAAAGCAAAGAGGGATCTGTTCTTTTATTCGGTGGTTCGTTTACGTTTGGACATCAAATTCCAAAAGAAAAAACTCTTCACAGAGTTTTGGCAAAATATTGCTCAAGACCGATATATGACAGATCATATTCGGGATATAGCGTTAATCAGATGCTTTATCAATTGCAAGATGAAGATTTTTACAAAATCGTTCCCGAGCCGGAATACATTATTTATACCTACATTCCTGACCATATAAGACGTCTGTATCAGCCTTGTATGTTTTCAATCCCGCAGTATTACGGGGCTCATTATTCAATGAAAAAGGATAAAAACGGGAATTATTATTTTAAACACAGAAAATATCCTCTGTTTTATGACAGATTTAATTTTGTAGCCCGAATTATTGATATCAAACCATTTGACATTGCTAACGACTATTCAAGATTGTTTTTGAAACAACATTTTATTGAGGCAAAAAAAGCGGTTGATAAACATTGGAAAAACGTGAAATTTATAATATTGGTGTATTATGATGACGATACGTTCTATTTTGAGCAAATACAAGAGGATTTGGAAAAAATCGGATACATTGTTATTGAAAGAAACGACTTGGTTCCGTTTAAGGATAAAGATATTCGATATTCTTTAAATGAAAATGACGGACACCCAAATGATAAAGCGTGGGACGCTATTGTTCCTAAATTAATCGAATATTTGAAAAAGAATTACGGTTATACATTATAATCAGGGTAATTTGTGATTTTTTATCAAAATTTGTGGTATGATTTTTAATACAAAGTTTTTTGGTTTTTGTTATGGAAAAGTTTAAAAAATACTTTTTTGAAATTTGCACAATTGCAGCACCGATTATTGTCGGAAATTTGGGACATACATTGACAGGGGCTGTAGATGTTTTTGTTGCGGCAAAATATTCCGTTGACGCTTTGGCGGCAATTGCAATTGCAAACTCGATATTTTTTACTGTTTCTTTCCTCGGAATTGGCTTTTTGATTGCAATTTCGATTGTTTTATCAAACAACCGAGGGGCAAAAATGCACACGAAAAAGTATTTTTCATCAGGGGTAATTTTGTCGCAGGTTTTGGCATTTATTACGTGGATACTTTTGGTAGGAATAACTTATTTTATACCGCATTTCGGCTTTCAAGAAGAACTTGTTAAAGATATTCAAATTTATATGTACGTAACATCTTTCTCGGTCTTTGGAATGTACTTGTTTCAAGGGATTAAGGAGTTTTTGCTTGCCCATGAAATTGTAAATTTCCCGAACTATCTGCTTATTGCATCGGTTTTGTTAAATTTGATTTTGAATTGGATTTTCGTTTTCGGCTGGGGAATTATTCCCGCAATGGGTGTTTTGGGTCTATCAGTTGCTACGTTAATTGTCAGAATGGTTATCGGACTTGCAATGGTGCTTTATACGTGGAATATCATTAAAAAATCAAGCCACAGCAAACAGGTTTATGACAAAGAATATGTTAAGAGTTTGATGAAAGTTGGATTTCCGATAGGGGTCGGATTTTTGGTCGAATTTTTGGGCTTTAATATTGTCACAATGGCACTCGGCCGACAATCGGCACTTCTTGCGGCGGCTCATAATATCTTGATTACGCTTGTTGACGCTGCGTTTATGATTCCTCTTGCAATTTCTTCTGCTATTGCAATCAAGGTAGGATTTTTCAACGGAGCGAGAAATTTCAATGAAATTAAAAATTTCTCAAGAGTCGGAATTTTCATGTGCTTTGCTTTTATGCTTGTAATGTCCGTACTTTTTGCGATTATGCCCGATACATTTATAGGAATATTTACTCATGACAAAGAACTTTATAACGTAGCATTGCCTGTTGTTTCACTGTTTGTATTTTATGAAATTGTCGATGGATTGCAAATCGCCCTTGGTGGTGTGTTAAAAGGCTTAAAAATGACAAAACAGGTTACGGTATCAGTATTTTCGGGATATTGGTTTTTCGGTTTGCCGATTGGTTTTTATCTTGCTTATGCACATTCAATCCCGCTTGAGGGTTTTTGGATTGGGCTTTTGGTTGCGGCAACAATGATTTTTGTCATAGAATTGATTTTTGTTTTAAGACGAATGAGTGTTTTGAAAAAAGAATATTCATAACGGTTTTGAACTAAAATTTTTGATGTGATATAATTTTTTTGAAAAGAGGATTTATGACATTAATAGAACGAATACACGATGCAGCAAGGGTTTTGAACGGTAACATAAGAGTTACGGATTTAATTCAGGCTCCTAACATTGCGCCGAATGCAAATATTTATTTAAAATGCGAAAACTTGCAAGTTACAGGCTCTTTCAAGATTAGAGGTGCTTTTTATAAAATCTCACAACTTTCTCAAGAAGAGCGTGAAAAGGGCGTAGTTGCTTGCTCGGCAGGAAATCATGCACAGGGCGTTGCAGTTTCTGCACAAAAAAATAACATTAAATCGACAATTTTTATTCCGAGCATTGCTCCGTTGTCAAAAATCGAAGCGACAAAGAGTTACGGTGCGGAAGTTAAGTTGATTGACGGCGTTTACGATGATGCTTACGAGGCGGCCGTTAAGTACTACAAAGAAACAGGTGCGGTATTTGTTCACCCGTTTGATGATGAATTGGTTATTGCAGGTCAGGGAACGATTGGGCTTGAACTTTTAAGACAACTTCCCGAACTTGATGCGGTCATTGTTCCGATTGGCGGCGGCGGCTTGATTTCAGGCGTTGCGGCTTGTATTAAAAATATCAACCCGAGATGTAAAGTTTATGGCGTTCAGGCACAAGGTGCTCCGAGTATGGTTAATGCAATGGAATTACACGAATTGCATACTTTGGACAAAGTTTCGACTGTTGCTGACGGTATTGCGGTTAAAACCCCCGGAAGTTTGACGTTTGACCTTTGCGAAAAATATGTTGATGATATCGTAACTGTTTCGGAAGACGAAATTGCGACGGCAATTTTGACGTTAATTGAACAACAAAAACTTATTTCTGAGGGGGCAGGTGCTGTTTCTGTTGCGGCGGCAATGTTTAATAAATTACCGATTGCAAATCAAAATATCGCTTGCGTTGTATCAGGCGGTAACATCGATGTTACAATCCTTTCAAGGGTCATTAACAGAGGTCTTATGACATCAGGAAGATTGTCTGAACTCACAATTGAACTTTTGGATAAACCCGGTCAGTTGAAAGAAGTTGCAACAACAATTGCTGATTTAGGGGCAAATGTTGTTCGAGTTCACCACAATCCTGGCGGCAAAAATACCGATATCAACGGCTGCTACCTCAAGGTTTCAATGGAAACAAGAAATCACGAGCATCTTGCAGAAATCAAAAAAACACTCGAAAACAAAGGTTATAACATTATAAAAGGATAAATTATGGAAATTATTTCAACAAATAACGCTCCGCAAGCGGTCGGACCGTATTCACAGGCGATTGTTGTTAACGGCACATTGTATGCTTCGGGACAAATTGCAATTGACCCTGAAACTCAAAAAATGGTTGAGGGCGACATTGTTGCTCAAACAGAGCGAATTTGTAAAAATGTTGAATCGGTTTTGACAGCGGCAGGGTTAGGTTTTGAAAATGTTGTCAAGACGACTTGTTTCTTGGCTGATATGGCTGATTTTGTTACATTTAACGGAATATATGAAAAATATTTTGTTTCAAAACCCGCTCGTTCTTGCGTTGCAGCAAAACAACTTCCGAAAAATGCACTCGCTGAAATTGAAGTTATTGCTGTAAAATAAACTGAAAAATTTTTAAATTAACTCCGATTTGCATTATGCAGTCGGAGTTTTTTATAATTTCAATATTTTTGCATGAGCAACTGAAGATTAATATGGGCTATTTAGTATAATTCAGACCGACAGTTTTTTTCAAATCTGTTTGGAGTAAATCGTAGAAAACTTTATCTATCTGTAACACATTCAAATATTGCAAGCAATACCACTAAAAATAATATATTAAATAACAGTGTTTATGGAAACCATTTCATATTTTTATTATAAATCAAATTCTTATATTCAACACAAAAATTGACAAGTGTCGGATAATTTTGGTTGTAAATTTTGATAAATTATTCACGAAAGGAGAAAAATATGGAAAATTACGTATGCACGGCTTGCGGTTGGAAATATATTCCTGCCGAAAACGATAATGTAAAATTTGAAGATTTGCCTGATGATTTTGAATGTCCCGTTTGCGGAGTCGGCAAAGATATGTTCGTTAAGCAATAACAAAAATGCCCGAGTTTATCGGGCATAAATTTTATAAATTAAGTTTTTTCGCTAATTTTGGCGTTATATCATTCCAATAATTTTCATTCGGGTGCGGGTCATTTTCGCTGATTTTATACTTAATATCCTGTAAATTTACGTTTGAAAGTTCTGTTTGCTTAACTATTATAAATCCGTCATTTTCTAATCTTTTCAACAGTTCTAAGTGATCTTCAATATCTTTTTCACAAGCATCAAAGCAATAAATGACAAATTTAACATTCGGATAATGTTTCAATGCTTTTTCTTTTGCTTTATGAAATGTCAGGAAAACAAAGTCTTCAAACATTGGAATGTACGGGTCTGTGTTAATCTTTTTAACGTGTATTTCTTCAAGATATCTTACTATGTATAATCCGTTCAAATACTTCGGTAAAATAGGTTTCTTCTCAATCAAATCGCCGTTTTTGTCTAATTTATCAGGATAATATCTAAGGTACAACTCGTTGTCAAACAATTGAAAAATATACTGATAAAGCCTTACTGCCTGCAAATTATAGGAAAAACCGTAAATGATATATTCGGGGACAACTTTTACTTCATTAAAAAACAAAGGTGAATTAAGTTGCCAATACATGTGTTGGATACCTTTACCTGGTAAAGCACGGTTATAAACAGGTCTTTTTGTCAAATGCGAAAGTTTATATGCAAAAGTTTGATTGTCTTCTAACGCCTGACCGTAAGTGTATGAACAACCGAACAAAAATATCGGTTTTTTGTGATATTCAAGTCCAATCGGCTTCCTAATTACAAATCTAAAGTCATTCTTCATAGTATCTTCAACAGAAACTAATTTAAGGTTATATTTTAATTTATTTGAGTCAAGATTATATGTTGAATTAAAATTTTCAAAATTATTTACTGCCGCCCTGAATAAAATAAATTCTATTACACAAAGTAACAATGTAAGAATGGCAAAATTAATTACGACTATTTTTAAAAATTTTTTCATACTAATATTTTAATTTAAAAAACGGTTTATTACAAATATCGTTACTAATTTAAGATTTTACAATATTAAAAATTATTTTTTGACATTCTGTGATAAATAAACTATCATAACTTTGTAGATATAAAGAGGATTTAAAATGGACAATGTCGAAAACATCGTTTCTTTAGAAGAA
Organism: uncultured Candidatus Melainabacteria bacterium; assembly: GCA_934754855.1. Classification (GTDB taxonomy): domain Bacteria; phylum Cyanobacteriota; class Vampirovibrionia; order Gastranaerophilales; family Gastranaerophilaceae; genus RUG841. Next base: position 15,950 of record CAKVJR010000018.1, on the reverse strand, counting down.
TATTCAGTCACTTACAAACCGGGGATATATTTTTTAGGTGACCCGTGTTATGTAATTCAGGGAACAGAATTATGGGACAAGGCTTGCGAAGATTCAGGCGAATTTCGTGCTTTCAATGAATTTGCAATCGCTCCTACAATGTACGGTGACGGCGTTTATTATGACAAATATTCAGGTAAAGAATTTGGCGTTGATTCTGCAAGTTTAGGTATTGTTAATTTGAAATATTATCATCAAAACGAAAATGTTGCCTATCCGCTCGAAGAATTGGGGGCAGTAATTGAAGTTAATGATTATATTAAATTTACTTATGACCCAGATGAATACAGTTTTGCTTTTGAAATCGACGGTGCGGCGGTATTTATTCCGACAAATGATGAGGACGACGAGGACGAAGTCGATAACTCGGATAACGAAGAATAACTCGAAGGTGCGTTAAATCGCACCTTTTTTCATGACAATAATTATTAGTCAACGTCGATAGGTTCTCTTAAAATCGCCTTGATAGCATCTTTCGCCGTTTGATTGAGTTGTGGGTTAATGTATTGAGCATTTGCAATTTGTCGCAAAATATCGATTGTACGCTTGAATACACGAACAACGTCCCCTTCTGACGATTGTGTCATGCCCGTCAATTCTTCCCACGACAAGCCTTCGACCCACATTTCGATGAGTGGTGAGTAGTAAGAATTTATATACATTTCGGTGTCAATGTCGTAATCACGCTGAACAACGGCAATTTTCTTTCTGACGTTTTTGAGTTGGTTCAATGCCTTTCTCGTCGGGTGCGAAAGCGGTTGCGACGGGAAAACATCTCCTCGCAAATCTTCCGTAATAACGGAACAAACAACTGCTGAAAGTTGTGCAGGAGTAAGGTCATCAAGTATTCCGCTCAAAAGCATTTCTGCAATATAAAGTTCGTTTTCTGCACGAATTGTCGAGCAGAGCAAGCCTTTTTCCGTCGGAAAATCATTTTCCAAATAACCTAACTTTGACAAAACTGCACGGTGATTTTTGAACTTATTCCAATAAATATCCTTCTCATTTGCGATATTTTTCGTCAACTGTTCGGCTTTTTTCTCGTAACGTTGAAGAACATCGATATCTTTCATGTGCTTTTTGTAGGTTCTGCAAATGTCACAATGATAAGATTTCATCTTTGCGAGCAAGGATTTTGTCTTATCCAAAAATTCCGTAACCTCGGGAGCGTCTTTTTGTCCACGTTGTTTTGCTTGTTTTATCAATGTTTTTGACAATTTCCTATGAACGACATACATTTCTCTCGTTTTGTTATACTCGAGCAAATCTTTGTTCGTGAGTTTGTACGGGCAAACAAATTCGTTCAATTTTTCAATAGTTTTGTCCGTTTTTTCAAGTTGAGTGTACAAAGGTTTCAATCGGTCTGATGAAGAATAGTAGCCAAAACTCTTTAAAATCAACTCTTTTGCTTCGTCCATAGAGAATTTTTGGAGCAAATTTAAAACCATTGAATATTTTGGTGAAAAACGACTTTCCAAAGGATTTGCATCAGAAAGGACGAGTTCTGCAACTTCTTCAGGAGATTGGAATTGCGTGCCGATTACAGTGACGTAGCCGACCTTGTCCATTCCTCGACGACCTGCACGACCTGACATTTGCAAAAATTCATTCGCCGTCAACATTCTGTGTCCCGTGTCGGTTCTTTTGCTTATGGCTGAAATTACAGTCGAACGAGCGGGCATGTTGATTCCCGCAGCGAGCGTTTCAGTTGCAAATACAACTTTAATCAAACCTTTTTGGAATAATTTTTCAACCAAAACTTTCCACCCCGGAAGCAATCCCGCATGGTGCGATGCGACCCCGTGATAAATATAATCAAGATGCTTATTATGCTCCAGATAAGGGTTTTCCTTTAAATATTCATCAACGATTTTTTGAATTTCTTTCGCTTCTTCCTTTGTAATCAAGTCAAGATAGCAACATTTTTCCATCTGCTCGTCGCATTTTTTTCTCGAAAACGTAAAATAAATCGCAGGGAGCATGTCTTTTTTGTGCAAAACAGAGATAACGTCCTTTGCGGTATTTCGTTGTTTTGCTTTTGCTCTTGAGTTTTTATCCCGTCTTTCGGGGCGGATTTTACTGTTCAATTTACCGTCAGGAGTCAATAACGGCAACAAATCGAATGGTTTTGAGGAATCATAATAATAAAATCTCAAAGGAACGGGTCTGAAATCCGTTATGACGCATTTAGTTTCCGAGTGAACAGTGTTTATCCAATCGCAGAGTTGTTGAGCGTTCGCAACGGTTGCAGAAAGTGCAATGATTTGAATATCCGTCGGGCAGTAAATAATGCTTTCTTCCCAAACAGTGCCTCGTTCTTCGTCATTCATATAGTGAACTTCATCAAGAACGGCATATTTAACGCCCTGCAAATTTTTCGCAAGTTCGCCAAGATTTGTGCCGTAGAGCATATTTCTGAAAACTTCTGTTGTCATAACGACAATTTGTGCATCACGGTTAATTGATGTGTCGCCTGTCAACAAACCGACTTTGTCCTCACCGTATTTTCTGCCGAAATCGGAAAACTTTTGATTAGACAAGGCTTTCAAAGGGGTTGTGTAAATTACCTTTGTTCCGTCCTCTAACGCCCTGTGAATTGCGTGTTCTGCAATACAGGTTTTACCTGCACCTGTCGGGGCACAAACGACAACGCTTTTGCCCTCGTCGATGTATTTTACCGCCTCTTTTTGAAAGTCGTCTAATTCAAAGTCAAATTTATACACTATATTTCTTCTTCCGCCATTATGTCCATCAAGTGGTTCAAGTGCTTCATCGTTTGCTTAAATTGTTCGATAGTAAGGCTTTGTGCACCATCTGATGATGCTCTGTCAGGGTCGTGGTGAACTTCCATCATAACACCGTTTGCACCGACTACCAAACCTGCTTTTGCAAGCGGTTCAACAAGATATCTTCTGCCTGTGCCGTGGCTCGGGTCAATAATAATCGGCAAGTGAGAATATTTCTTGATTACGGGGATTGCCGCAACATCAAGAGTATTTCTTGTGTAAGTGTTGTCAAAACCTTTAACACCACGTTCGCAAAGAATTACTTTCGGGTTTCCTGTTGCCAAAATGTGTTCTGCTGCGAGCAAAAATTCTCTAATTGTAGCAGCAGGGCCGTTTTTAAGCATAATTGGTTTACCTGTTTGACCGGCAGCCTTCAAAAGTTTGAAGTTTTGCATATTTCTCGCACCGATTTGAAGAATATCTGCATATTCGCAAATCAACGGCAAATCCAAAGTATCCATAACTTCTGTTACAACAAGCATGCCCGTTTTTTCAGAAGCAATCTTCAAATATTTCAAGCCTTGTTCTTCATAACCTTGGAAATCGTAAGGTGAAGTTCTCGGCTTAAAAGCACCGCCACGAAGGAAGTTGCAGCCGCATTCTTTAGCAGCATCGGCAACTCTTAAAAGTCCGTCGATGTCTTTTTCAACACAGCAAGGACCGACCATCATTTGCGGTCTGTTTTTGCCGCCCAATTTTACACCGTTATGAAATTCGATAACGGTATCTTCGCTTTGACCCTCTCTTGAGGCAAGTTTATAGGGTTCAGAAATCAACTTAACCTCACGAACGCCTTCGTATGAGGCAACCGCTTGAGGTTGAAATAACTTTCTGTCACCGATTGCGGCGATTACAGTCATGATATCGCCACGGTTCAATACTGCTCTGAATTCGTGACTTTCAAGATAATGTACGACCGCCTGTATTTGTTCTTCAGTAGCCTTAGGCTCCATTACTATAATCATAATTCCATGTCCTTATTTTACTTTTGTCAAAATTTATTTAAACGGCATTTGCGGAAAATTTGGCATATTGGGCATTTTTGGCATTTTTAATTTGCCCTTTTTAGCCTTTTCTTGCAAGCCCGAAAGTCCCTTCATCATCTTTCTCATTTGCTCAAATTGTGAAATGATAAGGTTAACTTCGTGTATCGGCAAGCCTGAACCGGCAGCCAATCTGCGTTTTCTTGAAGTGTTGATAATTTCAGGATTATCTCTTTCTTCTGGAGTCATCGAATTGATGAAAGTTTCAACTTTTTTAAGTTGTTTTTCACCCTCTTGTGCAATAGTTTCACGGTTTTCCTTGTTCAAGCCCGGGATAGGAAGCATACCCAAAAGATTTTCGATTGAGCCAAACATTTTCATTTGTTTTTGAATTTTCAAAAAGTCGTTAAAAGTAAATTCAGCCTTTTTCATTTTGGCTTCAAATTCTTTGGCTTGTTTTTCGTCAAAAACTTCTTGTGCTTTTTCAACGAGAGAAACAATATCGCCCATTCCCAAAATTCTGTCGGCAAGTCTTGAGGGGTGGAATTCTTCGAGCGGTTCGATTTTTTCGCCTTTACCCAAAAATTTAATCGGTTTGCCGGTTTGATGAACAACACTCAATGCCGCACCACCACGGGCATCGCCGTCAGTTTTTGTTAAAATTGTACCCGTAATTTCCAATTGAGCATTAAAATCTCTTGCAACGTTAACGGCTTCCTGACCTGTCATAGCATCAATTACGAGCAATTTTTCCTGTGGATTATAAACTTTATCCAAAATCAAAAGTTCAGCCATCATTTCGGTATCAATTTGCAAACGACCAGCCGTATCAATCAAAACCGGGTTATAACTTTCGTTATTTGCCTTCTCAATACCTTCTCTGACGACACGTTGAACGTCTTTGCAATCATCGATTGTGAAAACGTCAACTCCGATTTGTTGACCTAAAGTTTTCAACTGAGTAATTGCTGCCGGACGATAGACGTCTGCCGCAATCATCAAAGGCTTTCTGCCGTCTTTTTTGAATTTCATGGCAAGTTTTGCACAAGAAGTTGTTTTACCTGAACCTTGCAAACCAAGCATCATAATCAAGGACGGTTGACCGCTCAAATCAATCGGGTGATCTTCCTTGCCCAAAAGTTCCGTCAATTCGTCGTGAACGATTTTGACAAGTTGTTGGCTCGGGTTAACGCCCTCGGTAACTTTTTCACCTTCTGCACGTTCTCTTACCTTTGAGATAAAAGATTTTACAACAGTCAGGTTGACGTCAGCCTCAAGCAAGGCACGACGGACTTCTCTCAAGGCGTCCTGCATATTATCTTCGGTCAACTTGTCATTGCCCGAAGTTTTTCTGATAATTTCCGTTAAACGTTCCGATAAATTGTCAAACATAATTAATTTTTCTTTCCGAAGTCAGCACTTGTAATAACTCTGTCGATTAAGCCGTATTCGCACGCTTGTTGAGCGGACATGTAGTTGTCACGTTCGGTGTCGGCCTTAATCTTTTCGATTGTTTGTCCTGTGTGTTTGGACAAAAGTTCGTTCAAAGTTGAACGCATGCGGAGAATTTCTTTTGCTTCGATTTCGATATCAGAAGCCTGACCTTTTGCACCGCCTAAAGGTTGGTGAATCATAATTCTTGCACTCGGAAGAGCCAATCTTTTTCCGGGAGTGCCTGCTGAGAGCAAAAATGCACCCATACTTGCCGCTTCGCCTATACAAATTGTGCTAACGTCTGCTCTGATGTGGTTCATTGTGTCAAAAATTGCAAAACCTGATGTAATAACACCTCCGGGGGAGTTGATATAGAGCATAATATCCTTTTCAGGATTTTCGCTATCCAAGAGCAAAAGTTGTGCTACGATTGAGTTTGCCAAATCGTCGTCAATTTCTTCGCCCAAGAAAATAATTCTTTCTCTTAACAATCTTGAAAAAATATCAAACGAGCGTTCGCCTCTTGAAGAGGATTCAATAACGGTCGGCATGTATGAAAGTATTTTTGAATAATCCATTTTATTTCCCTTTGAAAATATTTACTTTATAATTATATTAAAATCGTACCACAAGCATAATTTTAATACCAATTTTTAACGATAATGAGGTTTCATGATAGATTTCGATAAACCGGTTTGGAATGACAGAGAATCATTATTTATCAATAAACCCGAAGTTTCAGGGATTTACGAAGGTCAAAGCACGACTTATCAGTATGCTTTGCCCAATTCTGATTATCCGATTTTGAGAATGCCTTTCAATATTTATGATAAAGAGGGCGATGTTCTCGAGCATGGTATGTATATGCTCATGCTTGATGCGAACAGAAAATATTTGATGTTTGTACAAAGCGGAATGGTTAAGGCACGAGTTCCCGTTTTAAAATATTCAGAAAAAATGGTGGACGAAGAAGCCCGTCAAGAGCGTGAAGATATTTACGAAAACTACAAAAAATATATGCAGCGTGGGCGTCAAAGAAAGGCAAAGACTTATTTAAAAGAACTCGAAATCTTTGACAAACGGCTTCAGGCACACATGTCTGCGACTATAAAAGAAGATGAAACGAGCGGATTTTACGTCGTTCAATACGAAACGTTTACACAAAAAGCAACGGCGGTTATCCCTATTTACAAGTAATTTGCCCACTAAGTGCATTAAAATTATAAAAATTCTTCACAGATAAGAAAAAATGAGATATTATAAATCTATAAGTTTTGCAAAATGTTTGCGAAAGGACAAATATGAAATCTTCTAAAAATCAATATTCTATTAAATCTTGCCCCACTGATGATGCTGAACAATTAGAATTGCTCTTAAATTCAATGTCTGAGGACGGCTGGGATTTATATACTATGCACGAAGTCGAAGGTGAGGACGAAGGTTACGAATACAGTTGTATTTTCGTAAAAGAAGTTTCTCCTGAAGATATGTTTAAGGAAGATTTTTCGGACTATTTCGGATTTAAAACGAAAATGGAAAGAATTATGTCTCCGAAGCAAGAACCGCTTGACTTATGCCTCGATATCCAAAAGAAAATCAAGGAAAAAAGAGAAAAAATTTCAAGAATTAAATCTCTCCTCGATTCAACCTCGGAAGATAGTCGTAATCAACTCAACGACGAGATTTCGGTCAATATTGACGAACTTGAAAAATTAAAGAAAAAATTATACAACTGTTTGTTACCTGATATTATGTATAACAAATTGGGTGAAAACAAACTCACGATAGCACTTTCAGAGGAATTGACTGAACTTGTTAACCCTGATGTCGAAGTTAATTTGCTCTCGAAAATTGTTCAAGTAAGACAAAATCTCACGGACGAATTGGGCTACGTAATCCCCGAAGTTCGCCCTGTAAACGGCGATTGCCTCCAAGCAAATGAATTTGTTATCAACGTTCGTGGCACACAAGCAATCAAGTCATGCTGCTACGTCGGCTACTCAATGTATTTCAAGGACGAATTGAACTTAGCAAAACTTCCAAAAAATACTATCAAAGATGTTGACCCTGTGACAGGCAAAAAAATTGTTTGGATTGAACAAGACAAAACAGACGATTTCTGGCAAAAAGGTTTAGACGCAAATGATTATATTGCAAGACTTTTGGACTATGTCGCTGTAAAATATGTTGATGAAATTTTAGATTATTCTGATATGAACAAATACATCGAAATCGTTGCACTTAGCAACCTTTTCTTACTCGAAAACATCATTCCCGACTTCGTTTCAATCGGCGAATTGAAATATTTGTTCACAAGTTTAATCAAAGAAAGAGTTTCAGTAAAAGACGTTGTTTACGTTTTTGAAAAAATTAACGACCTTTCGACTGACCCGACGAAAGATGACTTGTTGTGCGGCTTGAGAAGATATTTAGCAAGAAACATCTCTGCATCTCTAGTTGCTGACAACGGCACAATCAACCTCGTTGAATTGAGTGAAAAATCGTTGAAATCTTTGACAGGCGAAAAGGACGAAAACAGTGTCGTTAAAATCGAAAGCACAAAGATTGAAAAAATCTTGAAGAAAATAAACACAGTTTTGGAGGAAAAAAATCTGAAAATGAAAGATGTAGCAATTGTTTTGCCCGCAAACATCAGACAAATCGGATTTTTGGTTCTTTCAAAATTCGACCCTGAGGTGAAAGTTGTTGCAAGAGAAGAAATTACAACTGACTTCCCCTCTAAAATAGTTGCAGAAATTTAATTGTGGCAGTTGTCGCAAAATTGAATGATACATTAAATTTTGTTATAACTATTTCACAAATTAAAAAGTTATGCTAAAATTAAAAAGTTATTGAATGAAACAAATGGGATAAATTATATGACTGATGAAAATAAACCTCAACAAGGCTCGATTATGGTACCGCTCGACGATTTGGATACAGTGAGCGAAAAAGATTCAAATACAGTTGATGAACTCGCAATGGAATTGGCGGCAATCCACCAATCAGCGAAAAAAGTAGCAATTATCGGTAGCCGTAACCTTCCGATTACGCACCAACAACTTATTGAGGTTTTGGCTTTTGCATTGGTCAAACAAGGCAATACAATCATCACATCAGGTGGTTCAAGTGGAACGAACGCTGCTGCAATCCGTGGTGCAATGTCTGCTGACCCGCAAAAATTGAGAGTTATTCTCCCTCAAACTATCGGTCAACAACCGTCAGATGTTCAAGATCAATTAATTGGTGTTCATAATATCATCGAACACCCTGACAGAGCAATGATGACGCTTGCTGATGCCAGCAGAATTTGTAACAGAGAAATCATCGATGAATGTCAACAGTTGATTTGTTTCCTCTCTCATACTTCAACAACTTTGCACAATGCAACGCAATATGCTGAAGATATGCACAAAGTTGTAACCTCATTCTACCTTGATTAATAAAGTTTAAATTATTGAAGCACCTGAGTTTCGGGTGCTTTTTTTTGTTGCCAAAATATGCTTTGCAACCGCTTCACCCATAGAAAAACAATTCATCTGCGTGCGAACTGCCGCTTGTGCCTTAAATTCAGCACTCAAACAGCGTCCAACCACGAACAAATTATCATATTTCTCTGAAATCAACGCCTCGAGCGGTAAATACCAAACATGTTTCGTAAACGTCAACTCACCCTGACCCTTTTTATCAGAGTGAACATCAATCGGGTAATCAGACGCAAGTGCAATGTTTTCGGGCTTTTTACCAGTCGAAATATCACTCACTGTAAATACCTTTTTCCCCTTAACTCGTCTACTTTCTCGAACTCCTAGCATGTCGGAAATGTTAGAAACATAAGCGTTTTCAAAGCCTTTGAGGTATTTTCGGCAAAAATCTGCAATTCTGTTAATCCGTTTTCGACCCTCAATAAGCAACTCAGAAAGGGCGTATATTGGCTTAGCAGGTGCTTTTTCGCCTTCTTTGGGAAGTAATTTTGGACAGTTAAACGCTACGCAACCGTCCGCATAAGGCACTGAAAATATCTGAAAATAAGCACTGTCAGAGGGTTTAAGCACCCCGTCAGTAACCGCTTGTTCAAATATAGGTGCAAGTGCCCAGTTACCACTCTTATCCCACGTACATGCCGTTGAAAAATGAACCTGTCCGTCAACCTCGCACGCAGTCGTTACGTTTCTGTTTTTGTCAAAATTCATAATCCAATCTGAGAATTTTTTATTATCAACATTCGACATCATAAATCTCAAAGAAAGCGATTGTTTTTCTTCGATATCTTTTAAAAATTCTAATTTTAATTTTTCAAAAATTTTTCCGTTTCCTGTTCCATCTACAAGATAGGTCGTTTCGATATGTAATGATAACACGTCTGAGTTTGCATTCAAGAAAAATTTATCATTTTTTTGTTCGACTTGAGAAATTTCCGTATTAAATAAGACTTTGCAGCCAACTGATGATAGCATTTCGTCAAAAACCGATTTCATAAGTTCAGGATTAAACCAGCCTGAATTACCGTCCTCGTATGTAACACAGGCATTTCGAGATTTTGCTACAGAGATTAACTCGTTATAAAATTCAACGTTTATGCCAAGAGAATTCAGTTTCATAACAGGAATTACGAGTCCGGAGGTTATCAAGCCTCCAAGGTGAATATTCTTCTCGATTAATAAAGTTTTTAATCCATTTTTAGCGGCATTCCAAGCACAAGCAATTCCGCCCGCTCCGCCACCAACAACTACAACGTCAAATTTTTCCATAAATCCTCTTATATTCGCTCGCACTCATTATATCACACTTTGAAACCTCTTCCTCTCGGTTTTTTAAAATAGTTGCCGAATCGTCCGACAAATTCTTGTCACGATAAGCAATTCCAGCCTTCGTGTTCATAAGTCCGTAATCGTATTCGGTCAATTCGTGTTGAATTTTTGATTTGTCCAAACTTGCAACCGTTCCGAATTGAGAATTGTCCAAAATAATTTTACCAAGATTAAACCCTAAATCGAAAAGCGTCTTTCGAACAGGTGTCGAATTTGAATATGTAGACAAAATTCCATGCTCGTCAATTTTCGATTTTAAAAGCGATAAAAATTCATAACTCCACAACAAAGGTTGCTTGTGCGGGGTAAATGCGTCTAAAAACACAAAATTATACCCAGATTTGATATTTTGAGCAGAAACTCGTCCGTCATCGAATAATATCTCAAAATCGATATTAGCCCACTCATTGGCTTTTAAACCGACTTTCATGCTACCTGATATATTTTGATAATATATATTATGTAACAACTCAAGAACGCCCTTAGAACCCTTGCAACTATACCCCTTATTTATATAACTTTCAAAAACAAGGCATATTTCGGGGCAAAAGTAGTTTTTCTTGATATCAGGCTCTTTTCGGAAATAGTCCACAATGTAATCGATAAAATCATCGTAATTTTGCAAAAAATGAGCCAAAAGATACAAGTTTATCTCAGGTGTTTCATATCCGTCGATGATAAATGGAGATAAAAACGCAACTTCTTTTGAAATTTCGAGAGCGGTGATTTTAAGTTTGATTTTTGGATTGTTTTTTAGTGCAAAATAAATCGCCGCTTTTGTATTATAGCCGATTCCAAAACAAATATCCAAAACGTTGGCGGAATTATTTTCTTCGCAAAATTTTTCAAAGCCTGTTGAATAAATAAATTTGTCAAAACTTTCTTTTTTTGCACCCGTTACAGAGTGAAAAATATCCTTTGTTATGCCGTCATACATACCAACAGAGCCGTCTTGCGTAAAATTAAAATCAATCTTCTCCATACTAAAATTTTATCCATGTTCTTTGACATTTTCACCTTTTTAATCAATCTTAATTCTTTATTCGTGTACTGCGACTTGTTATTATACAATTTGACCTCGTGTACCTGAAAAGTTTGCCCTTATCTTATTTAAAATTTATGTATTACATTTCCTTTTATGAAAATTTATAAAATGTTAGTATAAACAATACTTCTGTATTATCATAATATATCGGTAAGACACAAAGTAACTTCTGTTCAAGATGATATTATCTAAACATATCTTATCGATACAACTGGTAATCGAATAGAAATATTTGGATAATATCAGATTATTATTAATATGTATCTGATAGACACATTAATTTAATATCAAAACGTATTATCGTATTGTATCTATTAGGTATAATGTGATAATACAAACAAAAGGATAAAACGATTGTTTCAAAAAATTATTTTACCAAAACTTCTTTCAAAATATTTTTGTTCAAATCTTTGAGAATTGTAATTATATTTTTATATAATTTTGAGTCTGTTGAAGCAACTTTTTCAAAGAGAATGACTTTGTCATAATTTTTGACAGAGTTTACAAACTCGTCGGTGATATCGGTTGAAATTATGGTGTATTTGCCAAGATACTGTTCTTTTACATCTTCGATAGCATCATCGAAGGCAACGAGTGCAATGTTGCTGTCTTTATTGGCTAAGAAGCACATTTTGAGTTCTGTCAAATTGTCCATAAAATTATAAACAACGTTGTCGCCAAGCATTGAATATGTGAGTTTTTTGCTTGTTGTTTCGGCAAAAATCAAAGCAAAAAGTGCCGCAATTGCCCCAAATACAATGCCTAAGAGGATATTAATCAACAATTTCGGTGAGGATTGGTCGTAAACTTCGGGCATAAGAGGGGGATTGATGACCAAAACCTTAGAGTTGTCTGACATTTCAGCGACTATTCTTGCCCATTCCAATTTCGATGCCAACTGTGCTGCCTTTGTCGCATTTTCGGTAACTTCGATTTCAGAACGTTTGCCTGAAATGAATTGACCTTTTAAGTTTCCGATAGCCTTGCTTGCTGATGCTGAAAATGCACTCATTGCAGAGATATTGCCCATACCGCTAACTGCAGATTCTGGAAGTCCAGCGGATTGACTGAGTTTTTCGTTAAGTTGGACTTTTGCCTTATTATATTCTTTTTCTAGAATTGCTTTATCCGATTTTGATTTTTCGGTGTTCAAAGATTGCTGCAAATCAATGTAGTTTGAGATGATTGAATTTACGACATTATAAGCCAATTCAGGCTTTTTGGAAGTGTATCTAACTCTTAAGACATTTGTACCTTTAATGCTTTCGAAAGAGGGGTTTTTGCCTTTTTTATTAAACCTTTGAGCAGGAATCAATTTACCTGTTTTTTTAGTTGAAAAAATACCAAACACTTTTCTATACTTGATATCATTTTCGTTAATAACTTTTTGCATAACGAGAGGAGATTTGATTAACTCAATTTCGTTAGCCAATTTATTCGTGGCAGCCAAAGAAAATCCGTCTTCTACTCGTGATTCAATTGCATAAGGGTTAAATTCGGCAAGGTTTGTGGCATTTGACTTATTGATGTATAAATCAGCCTCAACTGTGTATTTTTTCGGCATAACAAATGTCAAACCGATAAAAATGAGCAAAACAACGATAAATACTTTTGCAATCAAGTATTTTCTGCTCCAAATTGTTAAAGCAATTTTTTTCAAATCAATCGATAATTCTTCGTCCAACTCATTGTCAAAATTGCCAAAATTATTATAACCTTGCGATTCTTGCATAATATCTCCAATACAAAATTAAGTCTTCATTATTGTATCACAAAAAAACAACTAAAAATGTTTAATCAGTTAAATTTTTCAGTATTTGTTTTGCTTTATATGTATATGAAAAACCGATATAACCTGCTGACAGGAAGTAAGCCAAGATAGCGGAATTAATACCTGCTTTATAGGTAAGAAGAAGTGACAAAACAGTTATTACAATTGCTCCTGATTGCATTTTTACTTTTAATTTTTGATTGCCGGAAGCAGTTAAATATGCTCCATATATTCCAGCAAGGGCAATAAAGATGTTTGAAATTGTCAAAACCAATAAAATTGAATACGCATTTTGATAATATGGGTTTTTGTACAATAATTTCAACATGGGTTTTCCAAAGAAGAAGAAAAATACAAAAATCAAGGCATTTACGCTCATCAGAAATTTTACGTTAAATGAAATAATTTTCGTAATTTTTTCCTTTGTTGCATTAATCATTTCGGGAACCATTTTTTGAACTTGTGCGCCGATTAATAATGAAATTATAAGAGCAAACGTATATGCCGCAAAATACAATGCCGCATCTTCTTTTGAAAGGTACGTTGAAACAAACAATGCAGGAATTTGATTATAAAGGTAACTGCATAGCGTTACTCCCGCATAATCAACAATAGTTTTATCAATCTTTTTAAATAATCTCTTGAAATGACAAATCGCCCTTAAATACTTGATTTTTGCATAAAATGAAACTTGTATGAAATTTATAACTCCCAATATGATATTTAAAATCAAAAATGTATATAAAGAATATTTGTTAACGTAGCAAATAAACGTAATCAGCAACATCACAAAACTGTAAAATATATTTACGTAACTGATTACATTAAATTTATTTGCCGCCTGAAAATACGGGAAAATTAATGCAAAAAAGGTCGAATCTAAAAACTGCCTTAACAATACCAATGCAAAAATAACTTTCATCTCTAATGATGAAAACAACGAACCGAAAAATATTAAAAGCATCAGCAAAATTGCATTTAGAATAAATAAACCGATTTTTAACTGAATTTCTTTTACATTTTTATCCGAAGAAACCAATATATAATCAGCAAATGACAAATTCGCAAACATTAAACAAAAAGTCGCAATTGACCTGTAACTTGAAAACAATCCGTAATCATATACTGACAAATATCGTGCCAAAAATAATACAACAACAGTCCCTGTTATGCTCCTTAAATACAGAGATACGGGATAAAGACATTTTGATATAATATTTAAAACCGAATTTCCCAACTTAAATAAACCTTTTTATCATATCTTTTACAAACTGCGGCTGCATTTTAAACAACATTTTTAAAACAGAAGGGTAATTGTTTCTCGAAAGTGCCATTGACTCCTTCAAAGACTTTCCGCTCAATATATTCTTGAAAAATTTATCTCTGAACAAATTTGGTTTAGAGGATTTTACAACATTTTGGTTAAACTTTATCGCACTGTCAAAAGGAATTTCACGAATTGAACAATCATTTTTTATATATTCAAAAAGATTTTTGCCTTTTTTGGAATTGATAAGCAAAATTGAAGTTCCTTTTTTATCGTTTAATTCCTTATCAAATTCATCAACACCACAAAAATCGCCGACAGTTATATCGCCGTATCTTGGTAAAGAATTGAATTTACAGTTTATACAAGAATCTCCGATGTTGAAATTATGCAAAAAACTTTCAAGGAAACTGTTTTGTTCAAAAGGTATCACATACTCGTTATTTTCTGTCGAAACTACTGTCGTGAAAGGTTTTCCCCAATCCGTAATTTTTGAACGCATATTAATATTTGTGATTTTTTCAGTAATATTTTTTTCTTTGCAAATTTCACCCTTGAACATCTCAAATGTTTTTCTCGACGGAACACCGTGACAAATCAGGTCAATTAAATATAAATTGTCATATTCTTTTCGCAAAAAAGATTTCAATCCCGCTATTTGACACGGAGTACCCGAATACAACACTTTTTTGCCCTCCAACAAAAACTCTCTGACTTCTTTAAATGTGTTTTTTGTGTGACTTTGAACGTATTTTGAACAAAACATTTTCTCAAGTTCAGTCAAAGATTGAGTCGCAATGTGTTTAGTTTGCATATTTTCGTCCCAAACACAACCGAAAACGACCCCGTTTTCCGAAAGAATATTTTTTGCAAATAAATAAAACAATCCGCCTGATGATGATTTTAACCGTATCTGCTCATTATTATTAATGGCTGAAAATACCAACGGAGTGTCAAAATTCTTAACCTCGTTGTAATTTAACGGGCAAATATTTTTGCAAGCGTGACAATCAGTACATTTTTCACTGTCAACATTTGGTTTAAGAAACCCTTTTTCATCTTCTTTCATTTCTATTGCACATTGTGGACATATATTTGAACACGCACCGCAACCGCTGCACAAGTCATTTTCCAAATCAACCATCTACTTTTCCTTTTTAATCCACAAATAAACTGTACCTATCATTTTTTTCATAAATTCTGGTAAGTAATAATGATAAATATGAAGCCATTTTTTCCAAATGAAACTTTTTAACAAATTTTTCAAAGTGAGTTGCTCTTCTTGTTCAAGGATTTTATTTTTTGCTTGCCACAAATAGTGTTCCATTTTTTCAACAGTAAGAGAATGCTCGCATTCAAGAGCATCTTTTAAAAACTCAATCGCCTGCGATTTACTCAATTGAATGTTTTTATTAACTGACTCAAAATCATATTTAAAAATGCAATCTCTTTGATAAATTTCATCAAAGGAAGTAATAGAATTATCCTCGATTTGCAACTTTTCAAGAACGGACGAGTTGCGGGCATTTCCCGAATATGAGTTTATCATGCAAATAAACGGCTTATTAAAAATAATTGCAAAACACATTCCGTGAAAAGAATTTGTGATAAAAAGTTTACAAGTCTGAATTGCTTTTAACCACTCTTCTATCGGCAAATCTGATTGGTGAAGTTGCACAATTTCGGAATTGTATTTTTGAGAAACTTTATCAAATTCCGCCGAAAGATTTTGACCTTTATGAAAGAAATAAGAAACGATTTTGTCTGAATAATCATTCGTTGACTCGGCGGCAATTTTCTCATAATCACTTCTG
>CAKVJR010000017.1 GCA_934754855.1 uncultured Candidatus Melainabacteria bacterium | reverse complement strand
TCTATTCGTGGCGAGAGCAATTACAAAATGTATGAAACAACCGCCCAACTGGAAATTAAACAAAATTATCCGCACTTTGAACATATTGCTACTTCTAAAAATGAAGTTTTGATTATTGAGGTCATTAAATTGATTTGGGGTTGGCTGCTCCAATGCCATATCAATAAAGAAGATATTGTAAAATGCCAAGATGCACTATCTGCAATAATTTCGGCACATAGCCTTTCAGATACGCAAATCGCTCTTCTGAAAAGATATTTTGCAGCGAAAACCGCATCGGATTTGATGGATAAATATTTCCCGTTTACAAATCAGGAAATATAAGGGTTAAACTTTTAATTTGTTATTCTGAACTTTGTAGGTTTGGCTTTATCAACCTATCAATAATTGTCATTCTGAGCGATAACTATGAATCTTTATAAAATCATTTAAAAAATATAGTGTTTCAATTGGCTGTAAAGAAAACCTTTCGGTTATGCGGCTTTATCAAATGTGTGTTCACACATTCCGGCTCTTCTCCATTCGCAATTTCCACATAATTCTTTGTGGTTGTCGGGATTCATTATGAAATTTACCCGTTCCATCAATTGCTGCCAAGTAAGAACTAAACCTGTCTTCAAAAACATCATATCTTTAACTTTGTCATCAAGTTGAGCAAGAAAACCTTTGTTGCATTTAATCCCGTTTTCTCCTCTTGCGTTCGGGCAGTTTTTGCATAAATCATCTTGTCCGTCCACAATTCTGACAAATGTATCGGGGTGTTCTTTTAATTGTTCCGAAATCGTGTCCCAACTTGTTTTGTGTGCTCCGTCGTAGCCTTTTCCCTCATAACCTGGGAGGCATAATAAATGGTGTGCTCTTAAATTTAAAACTTCTGTCATTTCACTTACCTCGGTTTCCTTAAAACAGTTCAATTTTTATAATTGCTTTTTTGAAAAAAATTTTTTTTAAAAACGACATTTTTCTTAATCTTTTTTATCTGTTGATAAAAAAATAATTCAAAAACTTTAAAAATCCGCATGCCAAATTAGCATGTTAACTTATGTTAAAATATCAAAAATATCATCTTTTCTGTTTTTGTTACAAACCTGAAAATGCTTGCTATTGTTGAAATTTAGCATGTAACAATTTTGAAAAACTTTACTTAATAAAACTTCATAAAACGAGCAAAACAGGACAATAAATTTTTTCCTCGGAACTTAAAATTAACACAAGTGTGTTAATAATAATTCGGAGTTGTAATAGATGAAAATTAATTCGGTTTCTCAAGTAAGTTTCGGTAACGCATTATCGACTCGCCAAGAGCAAGACCAAAAGGCATTGATAAAAGAAGTCAGGCATGCATTAGGACATGACGACGCAATTTCCGTCGGTAAAATTTATGCAGCAGGCAACCCGTCGGCAGAAGGTCAAGATACAGGTGTCGGCAAAATCAATTCTGCTGAAACAGTCAGAATGTGTGAATTGTTGCAAGTTTACGCAGGTGCTAACGCAATTAAAAGTTTCCCCGCAGGACAATTAGGTTCAAGACCTGCATACACAGACCAAGGTTATTACGGTGCATACCAACGTTCAGCAATGACTTTGGGCGAAGATAATATCAATGTTTTCAATCTTACAAAACCTGAATACGGTTCAATTCTTCCCGAATCAGAAGCGAAGAAAATGGCTGATAAACATGCAGCAAGCGGTGTTGGTCAAAACAAAATTGACTATGCAAACGAACTTAACAGACAAGACCCCGAAAATTATCCTATCAATGAACCCTTGAAAGTTGCATTTAAAAACTTCAAAGAAATGGAAGCAACTCCTGAACTTTCTAAATTGAGAAACGAATTTGAAGCATATAAAGTTCAAAAAGAACCTGTTGATATTGATGATATCCAAACAAGAGCGGCTCTTTTCCCGACTTTAAGAAAAGAAAACAAACTTGATTTCTTCAAAGGTTTTGATAAAGATCCTGCTGTAAGAGCAGAAAAAATGCCCGAATTTGAACAAATGAAGAAAGATCACGCAGATGAAATCGAATTCTTCAAGTTCAAACAATTTATCGCTGAAAAAGAAGTTGCAGCGGCTAAGAAAGAATTGAATGACAAGGGAATGGACTTATTTGTCGATATGGCAATCGGTTTCTCTTGGGCAGAAGAATGTATGTATCCCGATGCATTCCTTGACGGAAACAACGGAAACAAAGCATCATTAGGTTGGGGACTTCCTGTTCTTGATGTTGAATCTTTGACACAAAAAGATGACTCACCTGCTCACAAACTTTTAAGAGATAAAACTGCACTCAACTTGATGAGAGCAGACGGTATCAGATTTGATGTAGGTTGGTCTTATGCAAAACCGTTGTTCGATAAAGGAAACGGTATGCAACACCTCGATTCAACTTCAAAAATCATCAAAATGTTTGAAGATACAGCAACTGAAATCAAAGGTGAAGATTTCGACCAAAGAAAATTGGTTTATGAATTTGATGCAAACAGCACAGATTTCGACTTAATCAGAGATAACAAAGTTCTTCAAGAAATGAAGGGCATGGTTGTTTTGACAATGGTTGAAGAAAGAAATGACGCTCAAAACATCGGTTGGAAGAATACAAGTTTCTTGAAAGAACAAGTTGGTTTAACTGATGACAAGATGTTAATCGGAACAAACAACCACGACAGAGAAAGCGTTATTGAATGTGCTGAAACTCCTCAAATCAGAGAAGAAAACGTTGGTGCTTTGATGAGAGTATTCAATACTTCAGATTGGACACTTTTCAAAGACAATAACAACGTTAACGAAAACAACAGAAAATTCACTTTGGGTAAATTCGGCGAATGTTTCAACGTTAAAAACCAATTCACATTCTATAACGATGTACTCGGCAGACGTGATAAAGTTGATACTCACTGGAAAAACCCTGTTCAAGACGAATACAGATGCAGACTTGAAAGAAATTATGAAGAAAACTACCACAGAGCAGTTCAAGACGGCTACGGTTTGAACTTGATGGATACTTACAGATTCATTATGGAACGTAGAGGACTTGATAAAACAATGCCTGAATTGTTCAATAAAGTTAAGGCTTATGGAGCATACTTGGCAGAAAAGGGCGGTATCTTTACAAGAGAACAAGCCGATGAAATTGAAGCAAAAGAAGGCTACAAAAAAATCGGTTAATAAAATTCAAAAATATAAAAAAGACTCCGTAAGGGGTCTTTTTTGTTGCAGAAATTAAGTCATATTGAGCGAAGCAAAATATCTGTTTCCATTGACGTTTAACAGATTCTTCGCATACGCTCAAGAATGACGGCAACTGCATTATTTTATACATTCCCTGTCATACTGAGGCTTTAGCCGAAGTATCTGTTGTTCATTGCGTTAATATACAGATTCTTCGGTTTTTGCAAAACCTCAGAATGATATAATCTTATCGGTCGACTAAAGTCGACCCTACGGTTTTTTGAATTATACTGATTATTGTCATATTGAGCGAAGCAAAATATCTGTTTCCATTGACGTTTAACAGATTCTTCGCATACGCTCAGAATGACGGTAAACGCATTGTTTTACTCATTTCTCAAAAATTTTTTAACGGTTTTCAATTCTCTAAATACGCATATTTATAAGGTTATTTTCCCTCAAAAAGTCACCTCTCAAATCTCCCGAAACGCATGCTCTGTCCATGTTTGAGCATGTTTACAAAACTTAATAATCCTAAAATAAAAAGGCAATTTTTTCTGAAGTATATACTTTATATATATGTACAGAGAGAAAAGAGAGAGATAAAGATGTCAAATTTTTCAACTGGAAATTTATTATCGACGGTTCAAAAGAAAGTATTTCCTAACGGAATAGCATTTGATGTTATGCAACGTTTGGACAGTATGGACGTCTTTCATCCCGTTCAACTCGACAACCTTGATGCTTTTGACGGAGCAGGCATTCCAGAAGGATGGATGGGATTAGATATCGGACCTAAGTCTGGTAAATTATTTGCTGATGCAGTTAAAAATGCTTGCCAAGGTCTTGGGTTAAAAGTTAAGGTTGACTCTGTAGAAACAAAATATGTTGCCGATGCTGAGCAAACTGGCAGTGTTTCGGTTTACACATTGACCGACAGAAGAGGCAATGTAGTTGAACTCAATAATATCAATGCTAAACAATATATTGATGAAGAAAAACAATCCTTCGATGATATGCTTCAAGGTGTAATTGATGAAATCAATACCGGTTCAATTTCACTTCCCGAGATGAACGAAGAAGAAATTGCCGCATAGTGTAGTGAATGTATGGTAAAAAGAAAAGCGAGCCTTAGGGTTCGCTTTTTTATGTGATTAAATTTGAAATCGGTGTTCCGATTGGGTTGTTGTAGAGTATTTTTAATACACAAATGTCGTTTTGGCTCGGAGTGTTGAGGGTTTTTGTGTGGGGAACGAACATCAAATCGTTTTCGTCAATCCCGTGTCCCAAGCCCATTGCGTGACCGAATTCGTGAAGTGCCGTGTGTAAAACTGTTGAATTTGTGATGATTTTAGGGGAATTGGGGTTCGGCAGTCCTATTTCAATCGAAACTTTTTTGATTTCCGAGGCGATTATGCTTGGGAATTTGCACATTCCCTCGAATTTTATCCCAACTTTGGTCCAAGTTATAATGATATCGGCATTTTGAGGAGTTTGTATTTGATATAATTTTATTGGCGCAAAATTGTTCCAAATATTTGCGGCATGGTTGATGATGGAATAATATTCCTGTTTTTGTGACTCTTGAATTTGGGCTGAAATCGGCTGAATATAGTAATTAACGGCTGATTTGCCAAATCGACAAACCTTGCCGTTAATTAGAGAATCTTTGATATACAGATTTATGTTGTCCGAATTTGCCATAAGTTTATTTTATTTGAATTTCGGATTATTAAAATCGATTTTTTTGATGAAATTTTATTTTATATATTCTTTAAGTTGCTTTTTATGCTTTGATTGACGGATTTTCAACAGGGCAAAATTCTCGATTTGCCGTATTCTTTCCTTTGAAAATCCTGTTTCTTCTCCGATTTGTTTCAATGTTTTTGGGCTTTCTCCGTTTATGCCGAATCTGTCTGTCAAAATCTTCTGTTCTCGGTTGCTCAACTCTCTCAGGACTTTTTTGACGTCTTTTTGGAGAAAATATTTTTGGATATTTCTTTCGGGATATTCAGAATTTTCGTCCTCTAAATAGTCACTCAGGGTCAAATTGTCGGTTATCGGCGTTTCCAGACTTATGGGGTCTTTTTGCATTGCGGAAATTATGTTGCTTAATTTTTTGAGTGAAATTTTCATCTCTGCTGCAATCTCTTCAACGGTTCCTTCACGCCCTAATCTCTTTAACAAAACGGCTTTTGTCTTTTTGTAACCTCTGATTTTGTCCGCCATGTGGACGGGAATCCTTATGGTTTTTGAATTGTTTGCAATTGCCCGAATAATTGTCTGTTTAATCCACCAAGTCGCATAGGTACTGAATTTGAACCCTTTTTTGTAGTCAAATCGTTCCGCTGCCCTAATCAGTCCCAAAGAACCTTCCTGAACCAAATCGAGAAACAATACACCCTGTCCCGTGAACTTTTTTGCGATGCTCACAACCAATCGTAAATTTGCCTGAATAAGTTTTTGTTTGGCTTTCAAATCGCCCTTGGCGGTTCGTTTTCCGAGTTCGAGTTCTTCTTCGGTTTTCAAAAGTTTTATTTTGCCGATATCTTTCAAATACGATTGCAAAATATCGTCTTTATAGACAATCGTGTTGAAAGTTTGGATATCCTCTGTTTCATCATGGCAATCGTCTTGAAACAGCAAATTTTCAAGTTCTTGCATTTCATACTTCCTTTACTCTTTTCGTTATTTTTGACGAAAAAGGGGAAAAAAAGTTTCAGGATTTAAAAAATCGGGTTATTTAATCCATTTGAAAGAGGTCGAAACCCTGTCTATGTTGATATCTCCGTCAACTGTTGCTCTGAAAATTCTGACATCTTGATTTTTATATTCAATATCGGGAATTTTGGAAATTTCTTTTTCATACGCCGTATCGCTTTCCGTGCGAGGGATTAAGGCGAATAATGTGCTTGCAGAAAGGTTGCCGACGGGACCTAAAAGACCTTCGGTTTTCTTGCCTAATTTGCCGTAAACGATTGCGTGCGACTCACTTTCGGCTATATCGTAATCGCCTGTGAGATAAAGACTGAGGTTTTCACCTTGTGAAAATACTGCAATGTCTTTAAGTATGCCGTTTTTGAGGTAAAGGCAGCCTGAAATTTTTGAGAATGTTCCTGTCTTGAAAGGTTTTAAAAGTTCGATAAGATTGTTGACAGAAAGGTTTGTTAAGCCCGAACGGAGCAGTGTTGAGGCTCTTAACAGGTATTCGACAGAACCCAATTTCGGGATTGTTCCGTCTTCCATGTGGAAACCGATTATGCCGTTTGTGTTTTTGAGCCTGTCACGGTCGTTTAAGCCGACGGTTGTGATGTTTGCGTTGCCGTCGAGTTTGCCCGTAATTTGGTTTTTCAAGCCTAAGAATGAGGTTGCGATGACGTTTGAGTCAACCCCTTTCATTCGGAGATTGCTTTTTGTTTCACCGTTTTTGATGTTGTATGTGATACTGCCGAAAGCGTTGCCGTTAGTGATTTTGAAACTTTCTGTGTCGATTTTCAAAATAGAATTTCTGTCGAGTGAAAATACCGCTTTGAAATCTTCGATTGGACAATTTCTGAAATCAATTGATTTTACTGCGAGAACGCCCTTTTCGATTAAAACATCTGAGTATTTTAACGTAGAAACGGCGGTTTTTAATTTTGAATCTTTGTAAGAGTCAATGCTCCATTGGTTTAGAGCCGAAATCAGTTTTGCCAAATTCAAATATTGCGTTTTAATTTCAACGTTTTTGATTTTAACGGGCAATTTTGAGGAATTTTCAATATCCGTTTGAACTTGAAATTTTGTCGAAACCAAGTCGCCGTCTGCTTTAAGGTGAATAAATCTTTCATCGGCAGAAAGTTTACCGCTTTGAATTTTCAGGTTGTAAATCGGAATTTCCGCATTGGAAACATTTGCCACCCCGATGAGTTTTTGGTTTTTGCCGTTATTGTTTAATTTGAGTACACAATTGAACGTTCCGCTTTTTATCAAAGATTTTTTGAATGCAAAATTCAGCATTTTTGCGGGTAAATTTTGGTGAGTTACGAAATTAACGTTTTGCGGAAGATAAATATTTTTGCTTTTTTTGAAAGTTCCGTTAAGCGTCCACATAGGCACTGATTGCTTTTTGCCGTCATTTGCGAGGGGATATTTGATGTAATCGAGTTTTCTGATGTTCAAATTCGTCGGCTTGAGCAGAATTTCACCTTTAATTTCCCTTAAAACGTCCGTGTCGCCAAGGTTTGCGGATAAATAAGAGATGTCTGATTCTTTGTTAAATTTTACCGTCGGATAAATTCCTAAAGAATCTATTGAACCGCTTACATCGAGGTTAATTCCGACATCGCCCGTTAATTTTATCGGGTGCGATAATTTTGTGTTAATGTATCTTTCTACGAACAATGCCGTCGGCTTTATTGCGATAGAGCCTTTTATTACGGGGATTTTGAGGTAATTTTCGATGTTTAAATTTGCAAAAAACGGAGTTGCTCCTGTCCTTCCTATTTCACCTGTGATATTTTTCAGAATAATCATGCGGTTGGTGAATTTTATCGGCAAATTTGTGAATTTTGTCGGAACATCGCTTTTTATGTGTCTGAACGAAAGATTTTTAAAGTCAGTATAACCCGAAAGTCCTCTGTTTGTTGCTTTTAAGTTGACATTGAGCGTTCCTGAAAAATCTTTGAATTGTTTGATTATTGATTTTGTTTGAGGAAGAAGTGTTGCAAGATCGCAAAGCGTTTTAACAGCAATGTTTGAGCCGTTTATTGTTAAATCGTAAGCGGGTTTGTTTGCATAGAAATTTTGAATTTTTCCGTTGACGTTCAAATTCGACTTGTCTGCTCTGAGCGAAAGTCTGTTAACGGTTATGTTTCCGTCTTTTACGAGGATTTCGCCGGCAGGCAGATAAAATTGTTTGGTCGTGTTTGCGGAGGTGATTTTTATTTCTGCAAAGATTTTTCTTAAATCAATGTTGTCCCCATTGAGATTTGCCGTCATTTTCAAGGAATGGTGGGCGTTTAAGTCGGGTATGGATTTTATGGAAACGCCGCCCGAAAGGTTTGCTTTTGCGGCAAAATTCAAGGTATCATTGAGATTTAAACCGTTCCCGTCTGCCGAGATGTTCAATTCGCCTTTTTTGTTATCTTTGGGAATTGTTCCACAAATGTTTGCGATTAAAGGAGAAGAACCAATTTTTATTTTTAAATTTTCGCTTTTGATTTGCGATTCGGTGAAGTTGATTTTTCCTGTTACCGAGGAAATTGGCATGCCGAAACCTTTTAATTGTACGGTATTTCCGAGCATTTGGATTTTTCCGTCAATTTTGAGTTTTTTCATTTCTTTGGCAAGGTCTTTGGAAAATCTATCAACATCTCCGTGCATAAATACGGCAACTTTCAGGTTCCCGTTTGTCTTTTCGATTGCGTTTAGGGAGTTTGCCATTTCTTTCGTGAAAGTGCTTGTCGTGACAAGGTTTTTCAAAGTATTTGCGTTAATTCTTTCCGAATCAATATGAAGATTGATGTTACCAAGCAAGGTGCAAAGTCCGTAAACACTTGCGGGATAACCGTTTACGGTTGCTGTTTTGGTCTTGAAATCGACATCTTTTTCTTTAAAACCGAGTCTGAGGTTTATGTTGTCGAGGTTTGCGTTTACACCGTCAAAAGTGGCTCTGCCGTTGATAATATTGACAAAACCGTCGATTGTTGCAACTTCACGTGTACCGAAAATGTGCAATTCTGCATTGCCGACCCCTGATTTGATGTGAAACATCGGAACGGGACCGAGTTGGAAATTGAACAGTTGACTTACGGGAACCAAGATGGCTCTAACCATATCGAGCGGAAGATTGCCGTTTTCCGTGTGCATGTCGAACTTGCTCGGAACAGATTGATCGACGTTGGCATTCCCTGTCAAAAGGAATTTTGCTCCGTGCGGAGTATCGACTTCGACTGAGATATCGGATTGGGCTTCGTGAAAATGAACGTCAATTTTTCCGACATGTGTGTTCCGAAATTCCCTTACAGCGTGGACGTTTGAGGCATTGATGTCACCATACATTTCAAGTTTCGGGAATTTTCCTTTCACGGAAACCTGTCCGATTACATCTCCGAAAACACCTGCTTCTTTTACTACGTCAAGTTCTTTTAATATGCCGTGAGGTATTATATCGAGGACGTTTTCGGCTTTTGACGGAGGAATTATAAACTGCAAATCAAGGTTTGGAATTTCTTTTTGGTAATTTTGAATTTTTCCGCACATTGAAAATCCGAAATTTTTGTTATCAAGTTTTAATTCCTCAAAATCAAGAACTTTTCCATTGGCGAAAAATCTTGTCTTTATTGTCGTTACACCTTTTGCAAGAATTCGTTTTGCGGGGATATTTTCATTGACGGAAATGTCTTTCATAATAACGTTGATTTCCGTCAAATTGTCTTTGTGTCTGCTTTTTGCGGAATTTATGTTTATATCGATTTTGCCTTTTGCGTTTTTATAGTCCGTAAATGTGTCCAAATACGGCGAAATCGTTTGCAAATCGATATTTGAGATATTTCCCTCGGCGGAATAGCCTTCGAGGTCGGGTTTATTTTTGATGATAAAATTACTTTTTACGTTCAAATTAAAGGAACAGATTTTGCTGTCAATGTCTAAAGAACCGTCCGTTGTGAGTTGAGAAATTTTCCTCGAAACGGGCATGAGGTCGAAGGTTTTGCCTTTTAAAGAAATATTTTTCTTGAGGTATCTGTCTTTGAATAAAATTTGATAATTTTCAATGTCGATTGCTGCACGGTTAATGTCAATATCGACGGGCAATTCCGGAAATTGGTCGAACTTTCCCGCATAAAGTTCTTCCTGCAAATCCGTTGCATCAAAAATAACGTTATTGGCTTTTAATTCGCCGATTTTGAGCGTTTTGAAAAACAAATTGAGCGGTTGAATTTTTATCGACGGATTTTCAGCAGAAAATAATTTAGTTTTATCTTTGTTGTAAAGGGTGAGAGATTTTGCGGAAATTTTGAACGCAAAAGTCGGAAATGTTTTTATCTCAACGTTTTCGGCATTTAAAGTTTTGTCGGTATATTCTTTTACTAATTTTTCGACTAAAGGTAATTTTTGTTCAATGTTAATAAAATTCGGCAAAAAGCAAACATAGAAAATTTCGACAACCGCAGCAAGCAGTATCGCAATTCCTCCAAATGCAATGATTTTACCTCTTTTTAGCATATCTCTTTTTTCCGTTTCCTTATTATATATATATATGGAAAAAATATCAAAAAATTTACGTCATGTTGCATTTTGTTCGATTGTGTGGCAATATGTAAGAGTTTATTGATGTTCGACAGGTTGTATATGGTAACGAGTAAAACTGAAATAAGTAAAAAATCAGCAATAATGGAATTTTTAGGGTCTGCTTCCTTTAAAAACAGCATGCTTTTACTTCTGTTTGCGTTGGTTTTTACCCTCCTTTTGGCATCAAAACATTTCTTTTTCAGAAGTTTGATTGATGAAAATAACATTGCCCGACAAGATGTTTATGCAGAAAAGCAAATCGAAGTCGTCGATGTTTACAAGACGGATCAAAGAAGAAAAGAACTTGCCCAAAAGTTAGACCCTGTAATGCGTCCCGCTGAAGACACTTTCATCATGAACGATTTGGATAATCTGGTCGCATCAATGTATCAGGTTAAGGTTTCTGATTTGTCAACTGCGGAAAAATACGCCAAATTAGTTTCTATGATTGACTTGGGAGATGCAAGCCGAGCAAGTTTTCTCGCTTCGTTCTTTTTAAATTCTTCAAACGAAACAATCGAAACAACCGTTACAAAAGCAAAGCATACCTTGCGTTCAGTGCTTATTGTCGGTATTACCGAAAAAGATATCAACGATAATAATATTCTGAAAATTATTTCAAGAAATACTGACAGAGAAACTCCCCGTAATCAAATGAAGGCAATTTCGTGCCTTTTGGAACAGGTTATCGTGCCAAATATGGTTATGGACGAGGTCGCTACCGACTTGGCAAGAAAAAATGTCGCTGAGTCTGTAACGCCTATCAAAGTTGTGTTTGAGCCGGGGGACAAGATTATTTCTCAGGGCGAACGTGTAACGAAGGTTAAGCGTGATGCACTTTTGAAGGCCGGTTACAGTATCGTGCAAATCAATTTGCGAGGTATGGCGGGCATTTTCGGCTTGTTCGTAATCGGTATTTTTGCAGTTTATTATTATTTAAAATTGTTTGAACAACAATTTTTGGACAGACGTCATATCTTCGTAATTACACTGTTGGCGTTGATTTTGACGTTTTTATCGATTATAATTCCGCCCGATTGGTCGATTTATTTGCTACCAATTCCTGCGTTTGTAATTATGCTTTCGATTTTCACAAATCCGAGGACGGCATTTTTCATAACGGTTGTTTTGACGGTTATGATATCGTCGGCACTTTGGCTTGCTGCTGCGAGAATTTCGGTATTTATCCTCGTTGCGTTGTTTACGGCGGTTTGCACCTCAAAAATTAATTACACAAAAAGATTTCAGATTATCAGAGTCGGACTCGAAGTATCAATCGTAATGCTGCTTTGTATTTTGGCTTTGTATCTTTTGCAACTTTGTTTGACGGATATGGCGGCAAAATGGTTCTGGTCCGATATTATATTTGGCACATTAAATTGTCTTTTCAGCGGTATTATTGCTCTTGGAGTTCTTCCGATTATGGAAAATATCTCAGGAATTATTACTCCGTATGGCATTTCGGAATTGGGTGATGCAAATCAACCATTGTTGAAAAGGTTGCAATTTGAAGCCCCCGGTACGTTTTCTCACTCTATGATGTTATCAACATTGGCTGAAGCGGCGGCTGAGGCAATCGGGGCAAATGCTCCGTTGGTTCGTGTCGGTGCTTTGTATCACGATGTCGGAAAATTAAAACGTCCGTTGTTCTTTATCGAAAACCAAAATTATTTTGGAATTGAAAACCCTCACTGCAAACTCAACCCGAGATTAAGCAAGATGGTTATTGTTTCTCACGTAAAAGATGGTCTTGAACTTGCTGACGAGTACAATTTACCTGATGTTTTGAAAGATTTTATTTCTCAACACCACGGAACGACTTTGGCATCTTATTTTTACACTCAGGCAATTAAGCAAGAGGGTTTGGATAACGTTGCTCAAGAACAATTCAGATACCCCGGACCTAAGCCGAAGACGAGAGAAACGGCTATCGTGATGATTGCGGATACTGTTGAATCTGCTTCACGAACGCTCAAAGAATATTCGCAAGAAGAACTTGAACGGTTTATTAACAGACTTATTGTTGAAAAACTCAATGACGGTCAACTTTCAGACTGTGCCTTGACGTTAAAGGATTTGAAAGTTATTGCGGAAACATTCAGCAAAACTTTGAGAGCCGCTCATCACCAAAGAATTAAGTATCACGATAATATTTTGGAAGAGTTGGAAAATCGTGCTAAGCAACAAAAAATCATTCCCGACGACAAAATTTTACCTGAAAATTTGAGTTCAGACGATGAAAAATCCGACAATTAACATTTTTATTGAAAATATTTATGAGGAATTCGGCTTCGATGAGGTCGAATTTCATAATGATGTTCAAAAAATGTTGAAGTTTGCGATTGAATTGCCCGAAGTTAAGGAAAATTGCTGTTTAACGGGGAAGGATTTTTCGACGTTGGTGTTTGATATTGTTCTTTGCAATAATGAGGAAATCCATCGAATTAACCGTGAATACAGGAATATCGACCGCCCGACAGATGTGATTTCTTTTGCGATGTTTGCTGATTCCGACCCTGATGATGTTTTTATTTTGGACGGAGAAATAAATCTTGGAGAGATAATTATTTCTCTTGATAAAACAAAGGAACAGGCTAAGGAGAATGGGGTTTCAACGGAAGACGAGGCAAGGCTTTTGGCGGCTCATGGAATTTTGCATTTGCTCGGATTTGACCATCAAACCGAAGATGATTATAATTTTGTTGTTAAGACGCAAAATAAAATTAAGGCTTCTTTGAATGTCTAAATATTCTCAAAAATATTTTTTAAAAAGTTTCGGTTGTGCCTTGCACGGAATAAGATTGGCTTTGAAATCCGAGAAAAACCTTACGAGGCAAATAGTTGTCGGTGTTTTGGCATTGGCAGGTGCGTTTTTGTTGAAATTCAGCGGAGTGGAGTTTTGCATTGTCGTGATGTGCATTGCGGGTGTATTGACAGCGGAACTTTTTAATTCTGCAATTGAGTATGCGATTGATTCTGTGTTTAAAAACAATTTTTCAAAATTGGGCGGAATGGCGAAAGATATTGCAGCGGGGGCGGTTTGCCTGACCTCGTTTACGGCGGGAATTGTCGGGGCGATATTGTATTTGCCGAAAATTTTATCGTTCATAACAGGAGTTTTGAGATGAATTTTGATGATATTTCAATCGGCGTAGATATTGAAAAAATCGAGCGTTTCGACAAATACGCTTCGGATAAAAAAGCCCCGTTGGTCAGGCGAATTTTCACCGAAGGGGAAATCGAATATTGCTATTCATTTAAAAATCCTGCGGAACATTTAACGGCAAGATTTTGTGCAAAAGAGGCTGTTTATAAGGCACTTTGCGTTTTTGGGATTAAAGATATTGATTATTGCGATGTTGAAGTTGTCAGAAATTCCGAGGGAGTGCCGTCGATACGATTGTTAAAAGAGAAAAACATAGATTTTCGGCTGAGTTTATCTCACGGTAACGGTTCTGCGATTGCGAGCGTAATTGCTGTAAAGAAATAATTTATTTGTGCTAAAATCATCTCATAAAGAGGTATGAAAATGCACATTTTGTTAACAATTTCAGTTATTGCGGTATTGCTCTCGTCAGCGTTGTTGACGTTGAGATTTGAGAATAAAAGGTTTTGTGAGGCTTTAAGTTATTTCTTTTTGATTATTTTTGGTCAAATTGTTGTGACGTATGAATTTTTGTCGATTTTTTCGGCGATAAAACCGTTAAATGTTATCCTCATAAACCTTGTAATTCTTGTTGTTTCCGCATTTATTTGGGCTAAAAAGAAAAATTTGCCTGATTTCAGGGAAGATTTTTCTCAAGAATTTGAAAAAGTTAAATTTGCCTTAAACCACGATAAATGGCTAAATGCCGTGGCGGTAGTTTTTGCGGCATTTTTTGTCGTAAATTTGATTTATTGTTTCGTTATGCCTGCTTTTGACGGTGATGCGGTCACTTATCATACGGCAAGGCTTCCTTTTTGGTATCAGATGTGCAATTTGAACCACTTTGAAACGGCAGATGCAAGGGCAATTGTTATGCCGATAAACTCAGAAATCCTTTATATGTGGGCATATTCGTTTATCAAAACTGATATTTTTGTAAGATTTTTATCTTTCTTTTCGTTTGTTTTGTATTTGTTCACGGCAAGAGGTTTTTTGCGGGAACTCAAAGTGCCGATGAGAGTATCTCTTTGGGCAATTTTAGCCGTTTCATCAATGTATAATGTTCTGTTTTCTGTTTCTTCGACGGAAACAAATTTGACGATTGTCGCATTGATTGTCGCAAGTATGTATTTGTTTTTTGTCGGCGTTAAGTATGACAAACGGGTGCCTTTGTTTTTTGCAACTTTGGCTTATGCACTTGCAATCGGAACGAAAACGCCGTCGTTGCAGATGTTACCGGCATTTTTCGTAACTTGTACGGTCATTGCATATTGTTATAAAAAGAAAGATTTTTATAAACCGTTGTTATTTTGCGGCGGATTTTTGGTCTTTAATTTCTTGATTTTCGGCTCATACAATTACGTTTTGAATTTCTTGGAGTTCGGAAACCCTGTTTCTTCGCAGGCACTTGTTGAACACCACAGATTTATCGGCGGAATTAAGGGCTTTGTTGCAAATATTATCCGATACATTGCAATGTTTGTGAATTTTTCTGGCGTTGATGTTCCTTATGGCGTCGGGGTGCAGTTCAGCGAGGCGTCTTGGAGAATAGTTACGGCACTTGCGGGCGTTGTTATTGCACTGTTCGGCATTGACCCTGAAATCGGAGTTGTAATTTCAGAAAAAGCGTGGTTGACGGCGGGTAACAGATTTGAAAATATGGTAGGGCTTGGCGTTTTGGGCTTTTTAATATTTTTGCCTGCGATAGTGATTGCTTGCAAAAAAATCAAAACTTCTCCGAGAAATATGATTATCGGCTCAATCGCTTGGGGTTTTGTCATAAATATGCTCATTTTGTCCTGTACATTGGGCTATATGATTTTCAGCATAAGATTTATCATGGGCTTTGTAATGTGTGCCTTTGCAACATTGATTTTCATGTTTTTAAGAAAGAGAAAAGATTTGTTCAAAAACATTGTTGCCGTGATTATGATTTATTCTCTGACGGTCGGATTTTATACTTTTGAGAGAAAATTTACACCGTTTTTGTCCATAAAATTCTTACAGGCAGGTTCGCTTCAAAACTTTAAAGAGGAAATTATGTGCCAAAACGAAACGTTCCTTTCGGATTCTCAATGTTGTTCGCTTGTAAAACTTACGAAATCGAACAAAAAGCCCGTCAAAGTGCTGTATTTCCCCTCTTCGGGAACAGATACGTATTATATCGGGCATGCTCAGGACAAAAATTTCTCGGTCGATATCGGTTTGCTTGAAAAACTTGATGAAAAAACCTTGGATTGGGACAGTTACGACTATATTGCCGTCCCGAATATTCAGTATAATTCATATATTTCCTATAAGGATTTGGATAAATTCAGAAAAGCCGTAACAAGGTATAACGACGGCTCTGACGGCAACACACCGTTCTATGATTTTGACGATAATATGTTCGCAAAATGTATTTACGGCTCATCAAGACAATCGGGCGTAAAATGGCTTGTCATCGACAAAAAAGAAATAACAAGTTCTAAATGTTACTTTAAAAATAGCGTTTTTGAAAAACATGGCTTCAAATTTTTTGCAAAACTTGTCAGCCCCGATGAACTCAAATCCAAAGATTTGAACGTTTACGTCAACACGAAAAAATAGGTTTGCATAAAACGCTTTTGTTGCTATAATTCGGTTATGAGCAAAACAGTAACCGTAAACAAAAAAGCCTTTCACGACTTTAACATAATCGAAAAATATACGGCAGGAATTGTACTTTTCGGCACGGAAATTAAATCTGTCCGAAAAGGGGCGGTGAATTTAAAAGACAGTTTTGCTAAAATCGAAGATGGCGAAGTTTGGCTCTATTCCTGTCATATCAGCCCTTATGAACAAGGCAACCGCTACAATAAAGAACCCGAGAGAAAAAGAAAATTGCTTTTGAATAAAAAAGAAATTCTCAAAATGTCGGGCAAAATCAAAAAAGAGGGCTACACAATCATTCCGCTCAGCATGTTCATTGGCGACGGCGGATTTGCAAAGTTGGAAATAGCCCTCGCTAAAGGTAAAAAACTTTTCGACAAACGGGACGATATAGCCAAAAAGACACAAACACGTGATATGCAACGTGCAATGAAACGTTAATTTTTTGTCATAATTTCTCGTTTTTATTGCTTTTTTAATCATTTTTTTGAATGCTTTTTTGCGTTTTTAAGAGGAATTTTTTGTGCTTTTTGCGGGCAAAATTTTTATTTTGCGAGAAATTAGTTTGCAATTTTTGTTAATTTATAACTTTTCCGCTGAAAAGTTCGACAATTGTTCTTGCGGTGTCTGAGGCTTCTTCGAGGTTAACGGAAGGGGTTAAATCGTCAGTGCCAGAAGGCATTGCTGAATATTCGTCTTCATCGTCAACGTAATTTGCCTGCGGTTCGGCATCTATTTTCGTTTCTGCAATTTCTTCGGGTGTATTCTCTGAAAATGAAGTCTTTTCAATGCTTTGAGCAGGTTTTTGAACAGGCTTGTCAACGACTTTTTCATTTCCGTAAAAATCTTCGTTTTGCGGGCAATCGTCGTAATTTATGGGGGATAAGTCAACCGGCTCTTCCGCAACTTTTTGAGGAATTGCGAATTTCGGCTTGCTCGACGGAGCGGAATATGCCGTCGTTGTTGGGGTTACGGTTGATGACGTTGATATTGTCGGAGTTGCCGATTTTTTTTCTTCAATTTGTTTTTCTACTGAGTCTGCAAAAGATTCAGTTTTTTTTTCGGCAGAATGGCTTGTTATTGCTGATGATGTGCCGACTTTGCATTCAATTTGAATTGATGCGACGTCAAAATATTTGCAGGCAGCCTCTTGAAGTTTTCCTTTTTTCATCGGCTCGTTGGCGGTTTTTGCTCCGCCGTCGTTTGCGAAGCCGAGCACGATTTTGTGTCGTGTAACTTCAATCGGTTTAGCCAATCTTTGATAGAAGAAACTTGCGGGCGGCTTGATTTCGGCACAAATTTGTTGCCAATCTGCAAGCATATCGCCTGTTTCTTTGCTCATCGGCTGTTCTTGAGCGGGAGAAGTTTTCGGTTCTTCTCTTTGAACTTCGACAGGCTTTGACTCAATTGGTGCGGGCTTTTGCGGCTGTTCAACAGGTTTTGCAAAAGATGGTCTTGCATGTTCTTGAACTTGCGGTTTTTCTTCGACTTTCGGTTGCGAAATTTGTGTTGGTGCAAAGTCTTGTTTTTGTTGAATTTGCGGGGTGCTTGAGATTTTTGCAGCGGGGATTTGACCGCTTGATAACATTGCTTCAAGTCGTGCGACTTTTTCGGTCAATTCCGCTATTGTCGGCACTTTTTCAAGACTTGTTATATCTATTATGCAAAGTTCAGCCCACATATATTTGTTTGTATTTTCTTTTAATTTTGCAAAGTGGTAAGAGAGCCTTTCTGCGAGGAAAATCAGGGTTTGTTTATCGAATTTTTCGCTTTGAGCCTTAATTTTGTCGTAAATTGCTTCGTTGATTTTTGTCATTGAAAAAACGAGAGATTTGTCTGTGCAGGATTTCAAAATCAACATATCTCTGAAATACTGTATCAGTGCGGTTAAGACCCTGCTCGGCTCGTTTCCTCTATCGTTTATTTCGCTCAAAATTTTCAAGGCATTTTCGGTGTCGGAATTGTTGATACACTCTGCGATTTCATAGACTTTGTCATAAGAAATTTGACCTAAAATTTCGTTAACATCTTCGACAGTGATTTTTCCGTTTTGCCCCAAAACGCTCAATTGGTCTAAAAGTGCGACTGCATCACGCATTCCGCCCGCTGCATTTTTTGCAATTGCAAGAAGAGCCTCGTCCGTGATTTGTATATTTTCTGATTTTGCAATAAAATCAAGCCTTTTGACGATATCAGCCGTTGTAATTCTTCTGAAATCGTATCTTTGACATCTTGAAACGATTGTTTCCAAAACCTTGTGAGATTCTGTTGTTGCAAGGATAAAGATGACGTTTTCGGGCGGTTCTTCGAGCGTTTTCAAAAGAGCGTTTGAGGCTTCGTTCGTCAGCATGTGAACTTCATCAATGATATAGATTTTGTATCTTCCGTGAAGCGGGGCATATTGCACCTTTTCGAGGATATTTCTTGCATCATCGACAGAGCGGTTGCTCGCAGCATCGATTTCAATAACATCGACGGGAGTTGAGTTTATGACATCAAGACAGCCTGCACATTCCCCGCAAGGCGTTACGGTCGGGCCGTTTACGCAGTTTAAAGATTTTGCAAAAATGCGGGCAGATGATGTTTTACCCGTTCCTCTCGGACCGCAAAACAAATAAGCATGCATAATTCTGCCTGATTGCACGGCATTGGAAAGTGCTTTGACGGTGCTTTCCTGTCCCGTAATGTCCGCAAAGACCATCGGACGATATTTTGTGTAAAGCGGAATGTATTTTTTGCTCAATGATTTGCTCCGAACGAATTAAAATGCTACTATCGGTATTATAATCGAAAAGGGAGATTTTGTCCGTTTTATGAATTTAATTAAACCAAAAAAGTTACAAAAGGGCGACACGATAGGACTGTTGTCGGTTTCGGGCGATATAAGAAGTGTGAAAAATATCGAAAATGCCTCAAAATATTTTCAATCTTTGGGGTATCAAACCGTTATTTCTGATACAACTTACCGAAAATTCAGATACCACGCAGGTTCTGACGAAGAAAGAGTTAAAAACTTAGAGGAATTTTTTGCTGACGACAAAATCGATGCAATCGTTTGTACCCGAGGCGGTTACGGCGTTATAAGAATTTTAGATAAAATAAATTATGACATAATAAAGAATAATCCGAAAATTTTGTGCGGATACTCTGATATCACGGCACTTTTGCTCTATCTTTACAAAAAAACGAGCATGGTTTGTTTTCACGGTGCAATGGCGAATGGCGATTTCGGGGGCGAAAAAATTTCAAAATTTACGGAAAAATCTTTCTTTGAAACGCTGAGTTGCTCGGAAACATTGCATTTTTGCGGAAATGGAAAAGTTTTTAACAAAGGATATGCAAACGGTATTTTGTGGGGCGGAAACCTCGCAACGATTGCATCTATGGCAGGTCTTGATTTTATTCCCGACGAAAAATTTATTTTGTTCCTTGAAGATGTGAATGAGCCTGCTTACAAAATCGACAGAATGTTTACCCAGTTGATTAACATTGAAAAATTCCGTGAAAACATTGCGGGACTTGCGATTGGGGTGTTTTCTGATTTAGAGAAGAAAAATTTTGTCGATGATATGTTTAAAGAGTATGCAAGAGCCTTGC
This sequence comes from uncultured Candidatus Melainabacteria bacterium, assembly GCA_934754855.1. Classification (GTDB taxonomy): domain Bacteria; phylum Cyanobacteriota; class Vampirovibrionia; order Gastranaerophilales; family Gastranaerophilaceae; genus RUG841. Next base: position 3,671 of record CAKVJR010000017.1, on the reverse strand, counting down.
AAATCCCTTGTTGTGACGGATTTTTGATTTCTCATGAAGAGGATAAATTTACCTTGCCGATTGGAGTAAATTGTAATTTTTCTGCGGAGAAAAAAATTATCGAAACGACGGAGAAAACCTTTGCAAATTAATTGTTACAAGGGCTATATCCTTTTTCCAAAAATAATTGTATAATTTAAGAATGAAAAATCTTGTCGAAATTAAAAATTTAGTGATGAAATATGCTGTTAAATCGGGATTTTCGGCTGAAAAGAATGAGTTTATCAATGCGGTTAATGATGTTGATTTGAAAATTCGAGAGGGCGAAATTTTGGGAATTGTTGGCGAGTCAGGTTGCGGAAAATCAACCCTCGGCAAGTGCATTTTGCGGCTTGAGGATGGCTATTCGGGGCAAATTATTTTTGACGGGGTTGATGTTTCCGAGGAAAAAAATCTTAAAAATTTTCGCAAATCTGCTCAGATGATTTTTCAAAACCCTTATGCAAGTCTTAATCCGAGAATGAAAATTTATGATATTTTGAAGGAACCGCTCGTAATTCACGGGGAAAAAAATTCTAAAATTATTCGGCAAAAAATCGAAGAAGTTTGCGATTTGACGGGGATTGATAAAAGTGCTTTAAATTATTATCCCCACGAGTTTTCTGGTGGTCAAAGACAGAGAATTTCTATTGCATCGGCAATTATTCTGAAACCGAAATTTATCGTTGCCGATGAGCCTGTAAGTGCCTTGGACGTTAGCATTCGGGCTCAAATTATAAATCTTTTAAAAGATTTGAAAGAAAAATTGAATTTGACAATATTGTTCATATCGCACGATTTGAGCGTTGTTCGGCATATTTGCGACAGAACGGCGGTGATGTATTTGGGCGAGATTGTTGAACTTGCGGATAATGAAGATTTGTTTAACGAGCCGAAACACCCTTATACAAAGGCACTTTTGAGTTCCGTGCCGATGATTTCGAGAGATAAAAAAGACGGGCGGATAATTTTGGCGGGCGATGTTCCGTCGCCGAAAAATCTTCCTTCGGGCTGCAAATTTCATACCCGATGCCCCGAAGTTATGCCGATTTGCTCGGAAAGTTGCCCTTCTCTTGATTGTGTCGGCAAAAATCATCTCGTAAAATGTCATTTGTATATTGGTTGCGAAAATTCGCAAAAATAGTTAAAATTGTAGCATGAAAAGAATAGAGTATTTTGTAACCCAAACAGTCACGTTTCAATTTCTCAAACTCCTCAAAAAGCAGGCGTTCGAGTTCTTTGAAACCTTTGGACGTATGGCAATTCGCCTGTTTGAGGTTATTAAATACATTTTGACGGGACAATTTTCTTATCGTCACGTAATCGAGCAATGTAGCAGGTTTGCGATAGATTCGCTGCCGATAACGCTGACAATTGTTGCGATGACGTCGATTATTTTGGCGGTTCAAATCGCTCCCGAAATGGTTAAACAAGGCGGTGCGGCGTTTATCGGCGGGCTTTTGGCTATCGTAACCGTTCGGGAAATGGGAACGATTATGACCGGGTTTGCGATAATTTCGATGATAGGTTCGTCAATGGCTTCCGAAATTGCCACAATGAAAGTCACAGACCAAGTTTCGGCGATGAAAGTTTTGCATGTTCCTCCCGTAAAATATCTTTTCGTTCCGAGAGTAATTGCGGGGGCGTTAATGATGCCCTTAGTTACTACTGTCGCTTCGACTGTCGGGATTTTTTGCGGAGGATTTGTTTCGTCTTTGACAAGTCCCGAAGTTACGGGTTTGTGCTTCATAAACTCAGTAAAATTAGGGCTTTTCAACCGTGATATCGGAATTATGCTTTTGAAAGCATCTTTTTTCGGGGCTGCAATTGCCCATATCAGTTCAAGTTGCGGTTATGACGCCGAGGGCGGGGCAAAAAGCGTCGGTATTGCAACAACAAAGGCTGTTGTTTGGTCATTCATCGGAATTGTAATCATAGACTACATTTTCGCTTTATGGTTCTATTTCTAAAAAGGTAAATTATGACATTAAAAATCGAACATTTAACAAAAAAATTTGATGATAAAGTTATTTTAGATGATATTTCGTTTGAGGTTAAAACAGGCGAAATACTTGCGATTGTCGGATTTAGCGGTTCGGGTAAAAGTACTGTTTTGAAGTTGATAACGGGCTTGTTGGACAGTGACGGCGGAACAATTACTTCCGACGATAAGGGCGAAGTCGCAATGGTTTTCCAATATTCGGCACTTTTTGATTCGTTAAATGTTTTTGATAACATTACCTTCGCATTGCAGGAACGAAAAGAGTTTCGGGGTAAATACAGCGAAAAAGAACTTCGGGAAATGGTTGCAAAAAAACTGAAAACTGTTGGCTTGAGCAACATTGAGAACAAATTTCCGTACGAACTCTCAGGCGGTATGCAAAAACGTGTAAGTTTTGCACGTGCGATTATGACCGAGCCGAGTTTGATTTTGTACGACGAGCCGACGGCGGGCTTAGACCCTGTTGCATCAACGATTATCGAGGATTACATCGTTCGTTTGCGTAACGAAACAAACACGACGGCAATCGTTGTAACGCACCAACTTTCGACGATTAAGCGTTGTGCCGACAGAGTTATTATGTTATATCACGGCAAAATTGTTTTTGAGGGAACACCGAGCGAACTCGAAGCGGGCGAAACACCTTATACAAGGCAGTTTATGGACGCATCGCCCGAGGGTCCCATGAAAATAAATGCTTCGGATTTTTAGAATTTTATGGTAAATTAAGAACAGGCAAAGGATAAAAAATGAAATTATCATCAGGATTTAAAGTAGGAGTTTTAACTTTAGCGGCTATCTTAATTTTAGTCTTTACGGTACTTTGGGTTAAAGGTCGTTCAATTTCCGCAGGGGAAAGAATTACGGTCGCATTCAAGGACGTAAACGGGTTGAGAGCAGGTTCGGGCGTTCAAATGATGGGAGTCAGAATCGGGCAGGTCGAAAGTTTAGAACCGAAAATTAATTCTGAAAACAGTTATATCGAGTTGAAATTCGTTATCACCGAGCCGAATGTCAAAATTCCCGAGGCATCATCAATTTCAATTCAACAAACAGGTATCATCGGCGAACAGTTCCTCGAAGTCACTCCGCCGCAAATGCAAACGATTTATGTTCCTTTGACGGGCAAAAAAGTTCTTCACGTCGGTGACAAGGTGCAAACCGTTCTCTCAAAAGAACTTCACGACATCGGCGTTATTAAATCGGCAGAACTTGTTGAAACAAAAGATTTGCCGAAAATTATATCAAAAGATATTCCGAGCAAAGTTGCCATAAAGGTAGGCTACATCGTTAATTTGCCGGGGTTGGAACTTCCCGAGTTGCTCCGTGGTGAAATCAGAAGCAAAAACGATGTCGAAACTTTGCGGATTAAGCCTGTTAAAGATATCGCACTTAAATTGCCGCAAACAGATTCGCCATACACAATTATAGAACCGATGAGAGTTTCCGACTTTTTGAAACTCCAATATCGTTCGGCTAATGCACTTGCCGAAACGAACGAAAAATTGTCCGCAATCCTCTCTGATGATGTTATGAAAGACATTCAGCAAGTTATCAAAAATGCCGATGAACTTACGGTTCATGATCCGTCTGTTTTCAAAGATGAAAAAACAGGAACGTATTATGTGTTCGGTTCTCATATTGAAGCGGC
>CAKVJR010000016.1 GCA_934754855.1 uncultured Candidatus Melainabacteria bacterium | reverse complement strand
GCCCCAACCTACTGCAAATAAAATAACCGGCAGCAAGAACCATTTTTCCCTGATAAACATACCAAGGTCAATACAAACTTGCGTTACCCACGGCAATTTCGCCCCCGCAGAATCAAACATTTCCTTAAATGTCGGGAATACGAATGTCAACATGATTAATACTACTACGTGTGCCAAAACGACAACGAATACAGGATATGAAAGTGCCGAAAATACCTTACCTTTCGTTTCCGCTTCCTTTTTCAAAAGTTCAATCAAACGGGTAAGTGTTCTCTCCATTTCCCCGGATTCTTCACCGGCCTTAATCAAACCGACATATACCGCTCCGAAAATCGATTGGTATCTTGCAATCGTATCCGAGAAAGTCGCACCTGAGATAATTTGTTGTCTTAATTCTCTTCCCAACAATCTGATACGTCTGCTGCCTGCGTCCTGCTCAATAAAAATCAATGATTCAATCATCGGAACGCCCGCTCTGTGCAAGGTTAAAAACGTTGATGTAAAATCCAATTTTTCTTTCAACGTCAACGATTGAAGTGCGTGGCTGACTTTTTTCTTGTTGTCTGCCGAATTTTCATCAGCAGAATCAACGGTAACTTTTGTCGGAACATAGCCCAACTCTTTAATTACCTGTCTTGCCTCTTTCGGAGTTTCCGCCTCGACGTTTCCCCGTACAACTTCGCCTTTTTTATTTAATCCAACGTACTTAAAAACCGCCATTTTTTAACCCTATTCATTGACCGGTCCGAGTACACGGACAAATTCACTGATTGTTGTTGCGCCGGAAATAATGTGGTGCAAGCAAGATTGTTGCAATGTTCTCATACCCGCTCCGACTGCCGCTTCTTCAATTTGAATATCGTGTGCTCCGATTGCAATCAATTTCTTGATTTCTTTCGTTATCTGCATAACTTCGTATAAACCGATACGACCTTTGTAACCCTCTTTGTTACATTCATCGCATTTTCCGGGTTTATAAATCTTCATTTGCATAAATCTTTGTACGTCTTCTTCATTTGACATTACAAGACGTGCTTCTTCTTCCGTCGGATAACATTCAGTCTTACATTTATCGCACAATCTTCTGACAAGACGTTGTGCAATAACGCCCGCCAATGTTGATGAAATAAGATAATCTTTCGCACCCATTTCGATAAGTCTTGTAACCGTTGCTGCTGCCGAGTTCGTGTGGATTGTACTCAATACCAAGTGACCTGTTAATGCCGCTGCAATTGCGATTTCAACAGTTTCAACGTCACGAATTTCACCGACGAGGATAATATCAGGGTCTTGTCTTAACGCTGCTCTCAAACAAGATGCAAACGTAATGCCCGCTTTCGGGTTTACCTGTGTTTGGTTAATCCCTTCGATACGAATTTCGATAGGGTCTTCGATTGTCATAATGTTAACGCTTTCATCGTTTACGTTTCTGACAATTGAATACAAGGTTGTTGTTTTACCTGAACCAGTCGGACCTGCCGCAAGGATAATTCCGTTCGGAGATGATTTAATTCTCTCAATTCTTGCCAAATCTTCATCTGTTGCACCGATAAGTCGAATTGTCTTATCCTGTGAACCCAATGATTCTGCGGTTGCAAGAATACGGATTACCATCTTTTCCTTTGTACCGACAGGAATTGAGTTGATACGGAAGTCGTAAGTTTTGTCGTTAAATCTGATGGAGAATGTACCGTCTTGAGGACGTCTGTGTTCTGCGATGTTCATTTTTGAAATAACTTTAAGACGGGTCAATACGGAACTTTCGATGTTATCGGGAATTTGAAGAACTTCTCTCAAAACACCGTCGATACGATATCTTACGATATATTGTTTTAATCTCGGTTCAAGGTGAATATCGCTGGCTCTCATCTTGATACCGTCTGTGATAATTTTGTTTACGAATTTTACAACGACCGAATCGTCCTGTGCAAGTTCTTTTTCGGCTTGTTCCCACAAAGACTCTTGGTTTCCGCCAAATTCAACAATTTCCTGCTCGATTTTTTTGATGTAATTGTTTGCTTCTTTTTGCGATTCTGAATAGTACTGCTTGATACATTGCAAAAATTCATAGTGTGTAATCAACATTACACGGGGTTTCAAACCTGTCAAATAAACGATATCGTTGATGACGTTTTTGTTTGACGGGTTAACCATACCTACGACCAAATTTTTTCCGTCGTAAGCAATCGGCAATACCATGTTTAATTTGATGAAATCGTCCGGCAATACCGAAAGAACGGCATTGTCCAATTTCAATTGCGACGTTGCAACCGCTTCCATGCCTCTTTGAGCGGCAAGAACGTTTTTCAAAGTTTCAAGAGAAATGTAGTCTTTTTGAACAAGGATTGAACCGATTGGGGTACCTGTTTTTTTAGACGTTACAAGGGCATCGAACAGTTGTTCTTCGTTAATCAAGCCCATTTCGATTAAAACTTCACCGATTCTTTTCTTTGAGGCATTTGCGGGAACGTTATGTTTTAATGCTTCTTTTTCGGCTGAAATCGGTACAGCGACCGAATAGTTACCTTTGTTAACGATTTTATAATCCTCGTCAACAACATTTTCTTCGCCCGTGAAAACTTCATCAAGGCTCATATTGTATGCTTTTGTTGCAATTTCGGAAATCTCTTTATCCGAAGCCAAGTGTTCGTCAATGATACCGATTAAGTCTTTGAACTGCCTATCCTTAATGACCGTAAAGTCGTAACCCGCATCGTTCGTCAATCGAGAGGACATCAATTCTCTGATTTCCTGCTCGTTATCTTTTGACAAAATAACGATGTTATAAGTGTCATCGACAATAGAAATAGGCACAAAGCCCATGCCGATTAATTCTTCGTATTTGAACTTACGAAGATTGGCATAATCAATCTGTTTTTCTAATTCTTCAATATCTTCAACTTCAATTGGCATACCGATATTATAACACAATTTTTCAATATTTTTAAAAAAAATAAAAATTAACAAAAGTTATTATTTCGTCAAAAACAAAACTTTGATTTTGTCGGTTAATGACGGTTAAGCATCTTCTTTCGGGAAGTTCTTAATCAGCAATACGAGTGGAATAACGACGATTGATGCAAGTCCGCAAATTCTGAACGATTCCATAAAGCCCCACAAAGTTGATTGTTTCAAAAGTTCTCCGTAAAGTGAATATTGTGCCGCATAATCAGCAACCGATGAGTGCATATACGCACACATTGCCGCTTTTGTCGCCTCAAATTTTGCCGTAAACACAGGATTTAGCGGAGATAAACTTCCGACCATCATAAATTGGTGCATTTGAGAAAATCTTGAAATCATCGTCGAAACCAGCGAAGTTCCGATAGCACCGCCAATGTTTTTCAAAAGTGATTGCAAACCGCTTGCGTTTGTCATTTGTGCGTTTGAAAGGGTTGCGACCGAAAGAGAAACCAACGGCATCATCGCAAATCCCATTCCCAAGCCGAAAATGAAGTTCGGAATGACAATATTCATACTCGAAATTTGCAGGTTCAAAAATCCGAATTCCAAGCCTGCCGTGCCGATTAAAGCCAAGCCGACAACCGCCAAAATTCTGTTATCGATTTTAGTCGAAAGAACACCGAAAAGTACCATCGATGTTAACGCTCCGACACCTCTCGGCATAATTGTTAATCCGCTCAAAAATGCCGTGTAGCCCATAACCGATTGCAGAAATTGCGGCAAAATCGCAACAGATGCAAGCAATACCGCCTGAATTATTACCTGAATGAATGTTCCGACCGTGAAATTTACGTCCTTGAAAATGCTCAAATCAACAAGCGAGTCTTTTCTTCTTTGAGAAACGAAAAACAAAAATCCCGTAAGCACGCAAATTATGCTCAATCGGCATATCCACGGTGCATTGAACCAATCGGCGTTGTTTCCTTTGTCCAAAATAATTTGTAATGTTGTGAGCCAAATTGTCAAAAGGAAAAAACCTTTGAAATCCATTTTGACATTGTCTTGTTTTCTTGCGTACGGCGGGTCTTCGAGCAACATTTTTGCAAGTGTTACCGTCAAAATACCGAACGGCAAATTTATAAAGAAAATCCACGGCCAAGCGTAATTATCCGTAATCCAACCTCCCAAAACAGGCCCGATAATCGGTGCAACAACTACAACCAAGCCGAATACCGCCATTGCCTGACCACGTTCTTTCGGTTTGAAAGATTCAAGCAAAACTGCCTGCGAAACGGGCAAAAGTCCGCCTCCGCCGAAGCCTTGCAAAATTCTTGCCAAAATTATCATTTCAATAGAGTTTGAAAGTCCGCAAAGCACTGATGATACTGTAAACAAGATTACGCTGAAGATGAAAAAGTTTTTCCGTCCGACGAGTTTGCTGAACCAATCGACCGCCGTGATTGCGATACCGCTTGCGACGAGGTAACTTGTCAAAATCCAAGTTGATTCTTCACGGCTTACGGAAAAAGTCCCTGCCATGTGTGGCAATGCTACGTTTGCAATCGTTTCATCGAGAACAAACATAAATGCCGCAAAAATTGTCGGAAGTGCTATCAACCAAGGATTATGCTTGGGTTGACAAACTTCTTGTTCTGTTGTTTCGACTGAATTTGACATCGCTATTTGACTTTAACTTTCGGAACTACTGACATTCCTGCGACAATCGTGTATTTTGAACTGTCAATCGGTTCGTCAAATACGATTTTGACAGGAATTCTTTGTACGATTTTAACGAAGGAACCGACTGCATTTTCGGGCGGGAAAAGGCTTGATTTTGCCCCTGAAGCCCTTTGGATACTGTCGATTTTTCCTTTGAAAACTTTGTTGGGATAAGCGTCGATTTTGATTTCAACAGGTTGTCCCTCTCTCATATTGCCGACTTGGCTTTCCTTGTAGTTTGCAACAACCCAAACTTCGTCAGGAACAATCACGAATAACGGAGAGCCTGTGCCGACATAAGCACCTTTTTCGGCTTTTTTGTTTGTAACAATGCCTGATTGCGGGGCGATAACTTCTGTGTTTCTTAAATCCAATTCCGCCTTGTCACGCTTTGCTTTCAAGGATTTTAAATTAGCATCGGCAACTTTGTTTTGTCCGTTTGACAAAATCGATTCTTCTGCCGTTGTTTTTCTTGCGGAAACCGAGTCATAGCGGGTTTGTGCGTTGTCTAAAGTTTGCTTTGAAACAGCACCTGATTCATATAACTTTTTATATCTTTCCAAATCAGCCTTTGCAACGGCAATTTCAGACTGAACGGCACTGAAATTAGCCTTTGCGACTTTTTGATTGGCAAGTTCTTTTTGATAATCTGCATCTGCCTGTTCAAATCGGATTTTATAGTCATCTTTATCAATAACCGCAACGATATCGCCCTCTTTGACACGTTGGTTGTCTTCGACGTTCAACTCAATAATTTGCCCCGTAACTTTCGGTGCAACCTGAATCATGTGTGCCTCAACATAAGCATCATCGGTTGATTGATATTTTGAAGCGTTATTTGCGTACAAACCGACCGCAATGCCGAGAATTACAAGCACGCACGCCGCAATAATTCTGCGTTTGCCAATGCGTTTTTTCGATTCTTCTTTTTCGTTATCAGTGTTTTCGTTAGCCATTTTTTATCCTTTTATATTTGTGTTTTAACGTTTTCTGCAAGAATTGTTCTTATTTCTTCTAATAATTTTTTTAACTGCTCCCCTTTTTCGGGAGAAAAATCGGATTTGATTTTCTTCGCTAACGGAGAGAATTTTTCCGTCACAAGTTTTAACATTTCTTCTCCGCTCGGGGTCAATCTCATCTTGCGAACAAGCCTGTTTCCTTTTGTATCAACAAATCTTTCGACAAAACCTTTTGCCTCAAGTTGCAACAAAACTCTTCCCGTTCCCGCTCTGTCTTTCAAAAGTTTCTTAGCCAAATCTCTTTGACAAATTCCGGGGTTTAAATATATGATGTCGAGTGCCAAAGTTTCTTCGGGGCCGACGCCCATATCCAACTCGTTGCAATAATTATAGCCCATTCGCTTAATGTATTTTGCCGTGAATTCCAATTCGTAAAAAATACTTTCCGTATAGTGCTTGAAATCTTCAATTTCAGTCTTTTTATCTTTTGTCATAATTTCCATTCTTTTTTAAATGTTGTTTTGAAAACATGTTGCTTTTGCAACAATAATATGTTAACATATCATTGAAAAAGTTGTCAAGTACAATTGTAAGGAAGAGTATGGATATTAAGAAATCTTTAGCCGCAACACTTTTGGGAATTTTTTTGTCGATGAACGGAATGCCTTGTTTGGCGATTAATAATGCTGATAAAAACAGTTCAAAAGCAGACAAAAAATTTGAGTACAGAAACAAAAACGGACGTCAAAATGATGCCGAATATAAGTATGAATATGTAAATATCGATTGGTGGAAATCCTTTAATGACGGATATTTGCAGGATTATGTCGTAAAGGCGATTCAGCACAATCATGATTTAAAAATGGCATCGATTGCAGTTGATGAGTATTATCAATACACGAAAATCCAATTTGCAAGCGAGTTGCCGACTGTTGGCGGTGCATTTTCGCCCGCATTGGTCAAGCAAATGAACAAAACGAGTTGGGATTGGACATTTTTGACACCTGTAATGGTCAATTATGAGGCTGATATTTTCTTGAAAAATCATGACAAAACAAAGGCTTCAAAAAAGAATTATGAGGCTTCCATTCAGGACGAAAGGGCGGCTTATATTGCGGTTGTTTCGGCTGTCGGAACGACTTATTTCAACATTGTTAAACTTGATGAAATGATTAAACTTCAGGAGCAAATAGTTGATTTGAGAAAGGATATTTACGATTTGATGAAACTTTGCAATGAGGCGGGAACGGCGTCGATGTCTGATACCGTAAAAGCAAACAAATCGTATGTTTACGGCAAAAGTGAACTTCCCGAGTTGAAGAAAAACAGAACGAAATTGCTTCATCAACTTGCGGTTTTGACGGGTGAAAATCCGAGTGATGTCGAGGATATGCCGAGGGCTGCACTTTCGGAAATTTCTTTTCCCTCAAATGTTCCGAGCGAAATTTCGTCGGATATTATCGTAAATCGTCCCGATTATATCAAGGCGGAAAAAATGCTTGAAAAAGCAGGAATTGACATTAGAGTAGCGAAAAAAGAATTTTTGCCGACGATAAATCTTTCGGGGCTTGTTGCGTTTGACTCAAACAGTTTGGGCAGTATGTTCTCGACAAAATCAGCACTTGCGGCACTTGCAGGCGGTGCGGTTTTACCGATTTTTACGGGCGGAAAAAGGCTTGCCAATTTGAGATTGAAACGTTCGACATACGACAGAATGCTTGAAGATTACCTCAAAGTCAATCAAACTGCCATTCAGGAGATAAATGATTCTCTCGTTTCTTTGAAACAGGACAAGAAAAAACTTGCTCAGAATGAAGAGCATCAAACCCTTGAAACAAAAGACTTTTCATACTCAAAAGACAAATATTCTCAAGGGATAATTTCAAAAAAAGATTTGCTCCAAGTTCAAGAAAATCTTTTGACGGTGGATAAATTGGTTGCGACGGGCAAAGCAGATTGCTTAATTGACTCAATCGGTGTCTATAAGGCAGTTTCGGCGAAAATTTAACAGTCGGATTTTATAAAAATAATGTCGGAAAATTTTTCGGCATTATTTTTTTTGTGAAAAATTTTGTTAAGTTGATATCGGATTAATTTTTGGGTGAAAATGCCAAAAACAGAGCAAGTGTAAAGATTGTCACCGCACCGATTTGGTTAATTATGACCATTAATTTTTTGTTTGAGAGGAAAATTTTGTTCACTTCTGCCGAAATTATTGCGATAATCGGGAGCAAAATCATTGCAACGGCTGCAAAAATCAATCCTAACGTTAGCATATAAAGGCATACGTTTGTTGCGTTTGAGGGAACAAATTGAGGCAAAAATGCGAGATAGAACAGAATGACTTTCGGGTTCAAAATGTTCATCAAAACGCCCTTTAAAAAGCCTGCTTTTGCGGCTGTATCGGTTTTAAATTCAAAATCTTTTGCCGTTTGCCAAGTTTTCAAAGCGACGTAAATGAGATAAATTACCCCTGCGATTTTCAAGGCATGGAAAGCGATTTCGGATTTTTGAAAAATAATTGACACCCCAAATGCCGCAAGAGTTGTGTGGAAAAGGCAGCCCGAACTCAATCCCAATGCGGTAAAAACGGCTTCTTTTCGACCTTTTGTCAGACCTTGTGTTATAAGGAAAACCAAGTCAGGACCCGGGATTAGCGTTAAAATAACGACAGATGTGATATAAAGCCATAATTGTTCCATTATTTTGCCTTTCTTTGTTTTACGGGGATTTTTATTTTTGTGACAAATTGTTCTTCTTTGTCGGAAAGAGAGTTGTCAACAATGGTTATTTTTCTTTAAAATCTTGCTATTTCAAGGTTTTCGGTTTTGATGAAATCAAACAGTCTTTCATAATACGAACAAGAGTCTTTGTGTGTTCCGCAAAAACTAATCGTGACGCACATACCTTCGGGTAAAAATTCTGTCTGACCGTCGTAAACGTCCTCTTCATCGAGAGTGACGAAGACGATGTCATATTTTGAAAAATTTTTTGAAATTAAATTTTCCTGAAAAATTCCGATGCCGACTTTGCCCGAAAATATGATAGGGTCATTGTTTTCGCCACAAATACCTTCTCTCAGCGAATTTTCCAAATTGGTATAATTTATCGGTGCGAGAGTGTTTAAAACGTATGCGATTTTTATCGGTTCGGATTTTTCAATTTTAATTTTTTCCATATCTCATATTATAAACTCTATCATTATTGTAGAGTCAACTTTTAAAAATTTTCCTTGTTATAAAACTGAAAATTGGTTATAATTATTAAGTATTTTGATTAAGGAATTTGTTTGATGAGCGTTGTAAAAAGCGAAAAATGTCCCGAAAGTATTGAAATTTTATCTCCGGGAAAAAATTTATTTTACGCAAAAGAGGCGATAAAATGCGGTGCCGATGCTATTTACATCGGGGCGTCAAAATTTTCTCTCCGCTATCAACAAGGCAACACAATCGACGATATCAGAGAATTGGTCGAATATGCCCATAAATATTGGGTCAAAATCTATATTCCGATTAATTGTCTGCTCTTTACCGATGACGATGTTAATGAAATTAAAGAAATGATTAACGCTTTTTATGAAATGGGTGTTGACGGCTTGATTATTCAGGATATCGGCATTTTGGAACTCGATTTGCCGCCGATTCCGATTATTTTAAGCACAAATACCGGCTGCTACACTAAAGATGATGCGAAATTCTTTGAAAACTGCGGTGTATCAAGGATAGTTCTCCCCCGAGAACTTTCGTATGCCGAAATAAAAGACATAACCGACAATTCAAATATTAAAATTGAAACATTCTGCTATGGCTACCTCTGTGTGGGTTACAGCGGAAATTGCTATCTCGCTTATGTCGAAAATTTATTGCGTTCAAAATCTGCCGATACGGCTCACTACAAGGCTTCAAATTTTGGCGTTTGCCCTGAAAGATGTATGGGCAATTGGACGCTGAAAGACGCTGACGGTAACGTTATTCGGGAAAATGACAGGCTCTTTAACATAAAATATCTTAATCTCGCTGACGAAATCGGCCGCCTTGTCGATATCGGCGTCGATTCGTTCAAAATTGCGGGACGTGAAAAAGACCTTAAACACGTCAAAAACTCGACTGCAATGTTCTCGAAAATCGCAAACAAAGTTGCTAAAGAAAAAAATATCAAACGTTCGTCCTCGGGCAGAACAATTTTGGGCTTTGAACCCGATTTTTCAAAGAATTTTAACAAAGGTTTTACCGACTTTTTCTTCAACGGCAGAAAATGCGAAATGTATTCAAAATATCATCTCGTAGGAGATTTGGCAGGAAAAGTCAGCGATTTTAAAGAAAATTCTTTTATCCTCGAAAATGCAAATTTTGAACTCAATACGGGCGACAAATTGCGTTACAAAATCGGTGATAATCAGGTTAAAACAGTTGAAATAATTGATGTTAAAGACAATCGATATTTCATAAACGCAATCTCTGACGACTTGTCAGGTCTTGAATTGTACAGATATATCAACGAAAACGGCTTTAAAGAAGTCGAAAATTCCGTAAATTACAGAGTTATTTCAGTTGACATTTCAATAGAAGAAAATGCAAATTCTTACCTCGTAAAAGCAACAGACGAGGACGATAACACTATTAGTGTTAATGTCAAAAAATCTGATGAAAATACTTCTTGCGAAGAATTATTGAAAAAACTTCAGGAACTTGATGAAAATTGTGAATTTTTTGCCGAAAAAATCGATTTTGTCGGCGAAAAATTATCAGTTGACGTAAAATCCTTTAAGGACGCTGTTTTTGCCGAACTCAGAAAAGAGCGTGCTAAAAATCGTCCCATTGAAAGATGTCAGGTTGTGAAGAACGATTATCCTTACTACAAAAAGGATTTGACCTATCTTGCAAATGTTACGAACGAATACACAAAGGCATTTTTCAAGCGTCATGGGGTTGAAAATATCGAGCCGGCGTTGGAATCTTGCGAAAACTTAGACGGTAAGCGGGTTTTCTCCTCAAGATATTGTTTGCGTTATGAACTCGGATATTGTTCAAAAGCCCATAAATCGAACGTTCCGCCAATGCCGTGGAAGTTAGAACAACTTGAGAACGGCAATAAATTTACGGTCGGTTTTGACTGCAAAAAATGTTCGATGTACTTATGCCTTGATGAGGAAAAACATTGATATCATTTGTTATCGGACTATTAATTTTATTTTTCGGGTATATTTTTTATTCAAAATATATTGAGCGACAATTTTCGCCCGAGGAAAGAGAAATGCCTTGCGAAAAGTTGTATAACGGGGTCGATTACGTCCCTTTGCCCACTTGGAAAAATGAGTTGATAAATTTGCTCGATATTGCGGGCATGGGTCCGATTTTGTCGGCATTACAGGGAATTGTTTTTGGTCCTTTGCTCTTTATAATCGTGCCTGTCGGCTGCATTTTGATGGGGTGCGTGCATGATTATTTCAGTGGTATGATTTCTGCGAGAAATGACGGGCTTCAAATAACACAAATTACCAAAAAATATTTCGGCACGGCGTTTTTCAGGTTTTTTACGGTTGCCGTTTCTATAATGTCGATTTTGTGGGTAACGGTTTTCATTTATTCTGCGGGGGATTTGTATCTCGGAAAAATTATGAATCAGTCTAATTTTACGCTCAATAATCCGTCTGCCGTTTGGATTTATGCGATTATCGGGGTTTATTTCTTCGTTATGGCTCTGTTCCCGATAAATAAACTTATGGCAAAAGTTTATCCTTTCATCGGCTTATTGGTTTTTTTAGGAACGATTTTGCTCGTTATCGGGTATTTTAAAAACGGATTAATTCTTCCTGAAATAGATTTTTCAAATTTGAATTGGCACCCTAAGCATTTGGGTTGGATTCCGTTCTTTTTTATGACGGTCAGTTGCGGTTTGTTATCGGGTTCGCATGCTACTCAGACGGCAATTGTTGCAAGGACTTTGAAGAATGAGTATGAGGGCAAACGGGTTTTCTTCAGGACAATGTGTTTTGAAAGTTTAATCGTTATGATTTGGGCGGCGGGTGCTTTATATGTTTATCACAATCATTTGGTTCCCGTTGATATGTTTGGAACGGTCAATGTTGTCAGTGTTATTGCACAGCATTTTACTCCGTTAAATCTTTCCGCAATTGTTGTTCTTGCGGTTATGTGTTTGCCCATAACATCGGGAGATACGGCATTGCGGTCATTGAGAATGGTTGTTGCCGATGCTCTTAAACTTGACCAAAAAAGTTTGAAAAACAGACTTTTGATAATCATTCCGTCAATGATTGCGGTATTTTTATGTTTGTTTTATGCGAAAGTTAATTCAAATCAATTTTCCGCTTTGTGGCAATATGTAATGCTTTTCAACCAATTATTGGTTATTCCGACTTTCCTTATGGCGACGATTTATTTGTATAAAAATAACAAAAATTACTTTATAACGTTAATTCCCGGGTTATTTTACATATTTATTACGTCAGCATTCATTTTTAATGCGAAGTTCGGGTTCAATCTGAATTTAAGGTTAAGTGAAATTTTAGCAATTATTTTGATGTTTGTAAGTCTTTATTCTATAATTAAATTGTGCAAAAAAGGAAAAGCAGAGCAGGAAAAATTATAGGTTTAAAATATGTTATTTAACTCGTTGGAATTTTTGTTAATATTTTTGCCTGTGGTTTTTTTCGGTTATTTTTTGCTTTCAAAAACGAATTTGCAAAAATATACCAACTTATGGCTTCTTTTGGCATCATTATATTTTTATTCTTATTACAAAATCGAATTTTTGCCGATAATTATTTCCTCAATCGTATTTAACTACATTGCGGGATATTTCATCACAAAAGATTATTCTCAAGGTAAAAAGAAGTTGATTTTGACGGTTGCAATTGTCGCAAACCTTGCACTGCTTTGTTATTACAAGTATTTTAATTTTTTGATAGATACAATAAATTCACTCAACTTGGCACATTTTGACACGATGAAATTAATGTTGCCGCTCGGGATAAGTTTTTTCACGTTCCAACAAATTTCATACCTCACGGACGCTTACAAAGGTGAGGTTAAGCACCCGAATTTTGTCGATTATTCTTTGTTTGTGTCGTTTTTTCCGCAATTAATTGCAGGTCCTATTTGCATATACAAAGAACTTGTGCCGCAGTTTGAGGATTTTTCAAAAAAAGTTATAAACAAGGAAAATATCAGGCGGGGGCTTTTTTTCATAACGATTGGGTTGTTCAAGAAAGTTTTGCTTGCCGATAATTTTACCGATTTTATCCAAGATGTAATTCATCAGGAAGCGATGACGGAATTTTACACGACGTGGGCGTTTGCGTTTTCTATTGCAATGCAGGGATATTTCGATTTTTCGGGATATTGCGATATCGCAATCGGTCTTGCCTCGCTGTTTAACATCGAATTGCCGATAAACTTTGATTCTCCGTACAAATCGAAAGATATTTCCGATTATTGGAGAAGATGGCACATTACGATGGGAAGATTTTTGAAATACCACGTTTACATACCGATGGGCGGTAGCAGGCGAGGAGAATTAAGAACTTATTGGAACTTATTTTTCGTATTTTTAGTGACGGGTATCTGGCACGGGGCAAATTGGTGCTGCATTTTTTACGGTGTCATTAACGGCATTTTGGTCAGCATTAATAAACTTTGGAAAAAAACCAACATTCAAATCAACGACAAACTTGCCGTGTTTATTACGTTTATGACAATGGTTTCTATTGCTCCGTTGGTTATGTTGAAACATATTCACCAATATTTTTTGTCCATAAAATCTATGCTCGGCATTCATACGCCGTTTGTTCCCGTTTCTGTTTCGGATTTTAATTTCGTTTTTTCAAATCCTCAACTCAAACTCAATGCGATTTTGTTTGTGGCGAGTATGATTATTATTTTCGGGTTCAAAAATACGAATGAACTTGCTCCGAAATATGTTCGGTCGAAAAGTCGTTTGTTGACGGTATTATTGGTTATTTTGTTTACGGTTTGCACTTTGTCAATAACGAAGCGTTCGGAATTTATCTATTTTAATTTCTAAGGTTTTTGATTAAATTGGAAAAATTTTGAATATATGGTACAATCAGACTGTTTTTAACGTTTAACGGGCAAAATTATGAATAAAAAACGGCAAAATATAATATTTTTATCTGTCATATTTTTATTGTTTTTGGCGGTTTTCGTTTGTAATTATTATTTAAACAATGTTGATGAGATTGAACAATTTGAGATTAACAAATCAACTTCAAAAGGTTTAGTTTTTACCAATATCAAAAAAAGTCATAAATACAGTTATGACAATATTGTTATGGGAACTTCGACAACTTACAGCATGTATGACAGTCCCAAAATAAATATACCGAGAATAATTGTTTACGGAATGTCGTACAAAGAATTTTATGAATATATGATTGCGTTTTTCGATGTTCATAAAGAAACAAAGACGATGTTTCTTCCGATAGAAGTTCATTCTCTTTTGTATAATCAGGATCAAGAAGATTGGGACAACCCCAATATCCCCAAATACGACCATAACAGCAAATTAACGTTCAATGATTATGTGCGGTTGTATTTTAATTTCGATTTAATGAAAGAAAAAATCGGCAATTTAAAAGAACAAATAGGTTCGATTTTCTCAAATGAGGAAGAATTGGAATATAACGAAGAGCAACTTCTTATTTATCCTAAAATCAGAATTATGCGAGAAGAAACCGTCACGCCCGACTTTGTTGAGGAAAACAAATATTATCTCGGTAAGATTTTTGATTATTTGAAAGAAAATAACATCAAAACGATTTGTTATATTCCGCCGTACAACTATATTTACCTTCAAGTTGCACTCTCAGGCGACAATATGGATATTTTCAATGGCATAAAGAAGTTTATCGTTTCAAAAGGTGTCAATATTTATGATTTTTCTAAGAAAAACAGCCTTGATACCGAAAAGATGACGGAAACATGTTTGTTTGACGATTTAATTCACCCAAACAGTATGTACGGCAAAATGGTTGTGGATATTTTGGAAAACAAGAGTGATAACAAGGATTTGTACGGAATTATCACTCCTCAAAATGTCGAACGCTACAATGAAAATTTTGAAAAAGAGTTAGATGAGTATCGCTCGGAAAATCAAAAATACATTGATGAATATAATACTTACAATTGCGATGTGACTTCTGACGACCACAAGTTCATAAGAGTCGTTCCGATGACGGAAGTTCCAAATGAGTATAAATAATGATTATTACAGGGAAATGATAAAATTTATATGAAACAGGCAAATAAAAACTTAATATTTTTGATTTTTATTCTTATCTTTATTTTGCTTATTTTTGCAATAAATTTTGTCATTCTGCATAATGAAAAATTGAAAGAGTCGAAATACGAGATATATCACGAAGAATATCGGGATTTGATTTTCGCAAAAATTAAATTGAGCAAAAAATATAAGTTCGACCGTTTGACGATGGGAACTTCGACAACGTATAGCCTTTTTGACCCCCAAAAATGTAAAATGGCGAGAATTATAGTTTTCGGTATGACGTACAGAGAATTTTATGAATACCTGAAAGCGTTTTATACCGTTCACAAAGAGCCGGCGACAATGTTTCTGTCTATTGAGTACCATTCGTTTTTAGATGCAAATGATACGAGAAAAATCCCCGATTTTGACGGAAAATCAACCCTTTCGCTCTCGGAATTTGTTAATCTTTATCTTAGTGTAAATTCGACCAAAGCAAATCTTCGCAATTTGTCGGAAAAATCAGATTATTTTTGGGATAATAAAAAGTTTTTGACCGATAATGACGAGAGTGTTTCTGCTCCTTTAGATGAAAAAATGCTGAGTGAACAATTCGTTGAAACATATACCGAACGGCGGCTTAAAACGTTGGATATTTCTGATGAAAGAAAGAAAAACGACCTTTATTATTGGGGAAAAATTATCGACTTTTTGCAAGAGAAAAATATCAAAATCGTATGTTTTGTTCCGCCTTATAACTATATTTATCTGCAAGAAGCAATGACACCGAAAAATGAGCAAATCATCAATGATGTTAAGTCCCTGATTGTTTCTAAAGGCGTTGAGATTTACGATTTTACCAAAATGAATAAGTACAATACCGAACCGCTCACAGAGTCATTTTTGTACAGTGATTTAATTCACCCGTATTACATTTACGGGAATATGGTCTTTGAGGCTCTCACGACGGATAACGGGGACAAAAATCTCTATCGTGTCATTACAAAAAGCAATCTTGCGGAATGTAATGAGGTGTCCCATCGGGAATTGGCTCAATATCGGGAAAAATACAAAAATTATATCCAAAAATATGACAAGTACGATAAATCTTCGACCTCAAAAAATTATAACTTTTTGGAAAGAAAACCCTTGTCGAAAATGTCGAAAGAATTGCAAAAATATCTCTAAACGATTAAAATGATTTAAAAGGAAAAATCATGCTTTTTAATTCAATAGAATACATTTTTATTTTTATACCTGTCGTTTTTATCGGATATTTCTTGTTAAATAAGATAAAATTGTATCAAACCGCAAAGGTTTTTTTGATAATCGCATCACTGTTTTTTTACGGAAGTTACAGAACAGAATACGTAGGCATCATCGTTTTGACGATTTTGTTAAATTATGCGATAAGCAAAATTTTTACAAAAAATATTCCACTCCCGTCGAAAAAACTCATCTTGTCCTCGGGAATTGTTGCAAACATATTGATTTTATACAGTTTCAGGTATTTTAATTTCTTGGCTGAATTTTTGTCGAACTTTTCGATTTGTCCGTTAGATACGTTCAAAATCGTTATGCCTATTGGGATAAGTTTCTTTATGCTTCAACAAATTTCATATATTGTCGATTGTTATAAAGAAACGATAAAATCTTACAGCCTTGTCGATTATACACTGTTTGTGTGCTTTTTCCCGCAATTGATTATGGGACCTATCGTCCGCCATCAGGAAATGATACCCCAATTTAACGATATGAAAAATAAGGTTATTAACCAAAATAATATTTTTATCGGACTGTTTATTTTTACGGTCGGATTACTGAAAAAAGTCGTTATTTCAGATGCGTTTTCCCCTTTTATTACGTACGTTACAAACTCTCAAATGTTTGATAATTTTTATATGGTTTGGCTGCTCGGAATTACAAAAATTCTGCAAGGCTACTTTGATTTTTCGGGATATTGCGATATGGCAATGGGTTCCGCCTTTTTGTTTAATATCAGTTTGCCATGGAACTTCAATTCGCCCTATAAAGCAACGAGCATTTTGGATTATTGGAAACGTTGGAATAAAACTCTTATGCGGTTTTTGTCCGATTATGTCTATAAACCGCTCGGCGGCGACAAATTAGGAGCAAAAAGAACTTATCTGAATGTTATGATAATGTTTTTTGTTTATGGCTGTTGGCAGGGGCTTACTATCACAAATATAGTCTATGGCTTGGTGAACGGCATTTTGGTTTGCATTAATAAATTTTGGGAAACTTTGAAAATCCGCATTCCGAAACCGATTTCTATTGCAATGACTTTCGTTACGTTGATTTTTCTATCGACATTAATTATGGCGGAAAATCTGCAAACAACATTTACTCTTCTGAAATCCATGCTCGGCATAAACGCTTCGTTTGCTCCTTTGCAAGTTATGGGCTTGGATTTTATTGTTAATGTAAAAGACTTTACGGCTCTGACTGTCAGCATTCCGATACTGATTTTGGCTTTGGTTTGCGTACTTTTCCTGAAAAATTCCTGCGAACTTTCAAGAATTTATGTCAAAGCAAATAACGCCTTTTTGACTTGTATTTTGGCGATAGTTTTTGTATTCTCTGTGTTATCAATAACAAAGAGTACGGAATTTTTATATTTTATATTTTAGAAGAAAGAAAATTATGCCCGATAATGAAAATAAACAGGAAATAAAAACTGACGATAAAAAAGAGATTTTGTTCGTAATCCTTTTTGTGGTGCTTGTTTTGGCGGTTGCGTTGTTCAACTTTATTGTTGATCCGTATTATATTTTCAGAGATTCGACGATAAACGGATTTAATAACGTCAAAACCCACAAATACTCAAGCAAAAGGACAATTATTTACTCCGATATTAAAATTAACAGTAAAAACAAAGATATCGCATTTACGGGTAATTGCCTGCTTTCGCATTATGGCTCAGGACTTGATAATGTGGCGTTTTTCACCCTTCCCGTCGCAAAAGTTACGGAAGTTTCAAACGTCATTAAAAATTTGATTTCTGTTTCTCCTGATATAAAAACTGTTTATTGGGGTATGTTTTTTGACGATTTTTGGAACGATAAAAACGATGAGGTTAACGATACTTTGCCCGATTTTTCCTCGAAACGGGTCGAACTTCAGGATTTTGTAAATTTGTTTTTTTCCTATAACACAACAAAATACAGTATGGAAACGATAAGAGATTCGGTTAAAAACCACGGTCAGGACATTATTTACGTCTATCCGTTCAGAGAAATTGCCAAGAAAAAATATGATAAAAAATTCACCCTTGATGCGTTGAAAAATATCGAGGAAACAAGAGCGTTTGCGGACAAACACGGGGTAAAATTGGTCATTTACTATTCTCCCATTCATGTCACGAAAAAAATGCACGTCCTCTCAAAAGGTCAATGGGAAGATTATCAGGAGTTAAAACGTCAAATGGCTCAATTGACGGACTTTTACGACTATTCTATGTTTAATGAATATAATTCGACTCCGCTCGATGAAAATAATAAATATTTCGTCGATAATATCCACCCCGCAACGGATTTCAATAATTTAATCGTTAACGATTTGCTCTCAAAGGATAAAAAAATCGGAGTTCTCGTGACGAAAAATAACGTGAATGCCTTGTTGGATAAGGATTTTTCGGAATTGAACAAATATATTTCCGAACATAAATCTCTTTTTGAACAAATCAAAAATGTTTCAGAAAAAGACAGCACGGAAAAAATCAGGAAGAAAATATAGTAAAAAACTGATTTTTACCATAAATTTATAGTAAACTTAGGCTTTGCTGAACAATTTTTTTCTGAAATCTCTGAAAGTGTATCTTTTGAGGGATTTTGGGATTGTGTCCAAGCATTTTTGATAATCTTCGGGAACGTGTTTTCTTCTCCAGGGTTTTCCGGGGTCACCTGCGTAGTGGAGCATGACGGTGTTTGCTTTTTCGTTGAGCAAATCTTTGTCACTGTAAACATTTTTCAGGAATGAATATTCGGCGGATTTGTTCAAATCGTCGTTATAGTAAATGCTTTGAAATACACCGTAGCGGTACGGGAGCGGCAAAATCTTGTCGCAAGCGATGTTCAAGGTGTCTAAATCGAAAAATTTTAATCTTGTGTTAAATGTTTTGATAACGTCAAAAACCCTGTCCACAAAGTGTTCTTCCCGCATTTTTTTGCTGTTGAAAAGAATAAAACTTGAGATAAAAGTTAATTCGTTTTTGTTTTCGGGGAAATATTTGTGGCAAATCATTTTGTTGTTGTTGGGCTCCATTGCGACGGCAGCACATTCGTAGTCTGAGATGTCGGTATTGTAAACATCTGCCAAATCGCCCTTGAAGAGAACATCTGTGTCAGCGTAGAGAACTTTGTCGTATTGGGGTAAAAGTTCGGGGATTAAAAGTCTGTAATATACAATTTCCGTCCAACTTCCGCCTTTATTTATGGGAGCATTTTTGAATTTGTCTTTGCTGATGTATTCAAAAGTTATGGAATGGCGGGTTCCGTCAGTCATTTTGGCAAATTCTTTTGCGGTTTTGTCGTCAATATCGGGGTGATAGACGTAAATATCGTATTCGGTGTCGGGCTTTGCACAATCCAAAAGACTTTTTATTGTGACTGCCGCTCCCAAAATGATTCGTTTGTCAAAAGTAAATACCACCGGAATTTTTGCCATTTTGTTCTCCTGAAATGAAATATAAATCAGTTTAACACAAACAGGTGATTTTGTGTATGATTTAATATTTTGAGATTGACAAAAATCCCGATGGATTAATTACTTATTTTTTATTCAAAATTTCTTTCAAATCCTTTTCAGGAGTAGTGATTGGTGAAATTTTGAATTTTTCAACGAGAATGCTCAAAATTTTCGGTGAAACAAATGCCGGCAAACTCGGTCCCAATTTGATGTTTTCTATGCCGAGGTACAATAATGTCAACAAAACGCATACGGCTTTTTGTTCGTACCACGAGAGGACAATTGAGAGCGGAAGTTCATTTACACTGCAATTAAAGGCTTTCGAGAGTTCGATTGCAACTCTGATGGCAGAATAAGCATCGTTACATTGTCCCATATCAAGTATTCTCGGAAGTCCGCCAATTTCGCCCAAATCAAGGTCGTTGAAACGATATTTGCCGCAAGCAAGGGTTAAAATCAGGGTATCTTTCGGGGTTTGTTTTACAAATTCGGTATAGTAATTTCTTCCGGGTTTTGCACCGTCGCAGCCGCCGACGAGGAAAATTCGGCTTAAAGCACCTGATTTTACGGCATTTACGACTTTATCCGCCACGGATAAAACGGTTTTATGCCCGAAGCCGACGGTCAAAATATCTCCGCCGTTTATTCCTGTCATTTTTTTCGTTTCTTTGTAACCGCCAAGTTCAAGTGCTTTTTCGATTAAGGGTGAAAAATCTTTTCGTCCGTCAATATACATCATCTCGGGATATCTGACGACAGAAGTTGTGAAAACTCGGTCTTTATAACTGTCTTTAACGGGCATGAGGCAGTTTGTCGTGAACAAAATCGGAGCGGGAATATTCTCAAATTCTTTTTGTTGATTTTGCCAAGCCGTGCCGAAATTTCCTTTTAAATGGGGATATTTTTTTAATTTCGGATAAGCGTGTGCGGGCAGCATTTCTCCGTGGGTGTAAATGTTGATGTTTTTGTCTTTTGTCTGCTCCAAAAGAAGTTCCAAATCACGCAAATCGTGACCTGTTACAACTATGAAAGGTTTTGGTTCAATGTTTGTCGAAATCTTTGTGGGAACAGGGTCGCCGTAAGTTTCCGTGTTGGCTTTATCTAAAAGTTCCATACATTTCAAATTGACTTCGCCGACACGCAAAACCATTGCAAACAGTTCATCGAGGGATAAATCAGAGGCGATGGCTCTGAGTGCTTCGTACAAAAAATTATCGATTGTCGGGTCTTTATAGCCCAAAACTCTTGCGTGGTGGGCATAAGCCGCCATTCCTTTTAAGCCGAAAAGGGTGAGCGATTTAAGACTTCTGATGTCTTCTTCGCAACTCCAAATCGATTTTACATCAAAATCCTTGTCACACTGTGCTTTTTCGAGAATATCTTCTGTCATATCTTTGATAGAGCGGTCGTCAAAACTTACGTTTGTGACGGTTGTAAAAAGCCCGTCGAGGATTAATTCCGTATTTTCTTCACTCGGCTTGCAGCAATTTGCCAATTTTATTACTGCATTTATTAATTCATCTTGAAAATCGGCGGTTTCGGCTTTTTTGCCGCAAACTCCCTGTTGAAGAGTACAACCTGTGCCTTTTGCCGTTTGTTCACATTGAAAACAAAACATATTTTTCTCCTTCTTTGTTTGAATTTGTTTTTCTTTTTGAAGATTAAAATAAAGAGTCAAAAAAGCGGGGCGAACATTCGGCAATGTGTATGTGTGATTATAATACTTTGCAAAATTTTAATTCCGCAAAAATTTTGTTTAATTAGTTCTCAAATTCTGCTATGATAAAGTTGATATGACAGAAAATTCGGGAAAAATTTTAAAAAATATTGCTTACGTTTTGCTTTTTACTGCAATTTTTGCGGTTACATTTTGTTTTTTTAGCGGTGGAACGGTATTTTCAACTGATTTTTTGAGATTAATCGGTAATTTCCCAAACTTCTCGGCACGTTGGCTTTATTGTGAAGACGGGGCTTTTTTGGCTACTCTTTTTACAAATTTGTCATGTTTCAATTTCCTCTCAATTTTGCATATTCACCCGAATGTTGTTATTTTTTCAGAAATTATTAAATCTGCATCGGTCGTGCTTTTGACTTTTTTAATTTCGAGATTTTTGTATTTGGGTCTTGGGGCAAAAAAGAGCGGAATACATTGTTTTCTGTCTGTTTTTCTGTTTTTCGCTCTCTTGGTTTTTATCGGTTTTGATATTTTTTATGAAAAATTTTTTATAAATATATATTTTTTCAAAAATCTGTTTATGTTGTTGTTTTATTTAGGTTTTTGGTTGTATTTGTACAAGAATTTTTTGAAGAACGAAAATTCGGGCAAAATTGTTCGTATTTCAATGATTTTGGTCGGTTTTGCGGCAGGGTATTCTAATTTTTGGATAAGTTTTTCCGCTCTGTTTTCTTTGGTGCTGTTTTTAGTCGCAAAGTCGTTGTGGCAAGGTTTTAGGCTGAAATTTAACATTAGAAAAATTCTCTTAATAAATTTTGTTAAAAAACGAAAAAAAACGATTAAGTTTTTTGAGCCGATAATAGCCTTTTTGTGCGGTTTTTCCTCTTTGGTTGTGACTCCGAGTCTTTACCACTGTATTGAAATAGCGGAATTTCGATTTTCTCCTGATTTGTGGAAAAATTCGATAAACGGTTTTTTGCATGTATATTCTGATTTCTTTTCGTTAAATGTCGATTGGAACATTTTAACGGTCGGGATTTTTGTGTTGACTTTTTTCGCTGTATTTTTTAAGAGTAATATAAAAAGCCTGATATTGGCGTGGTCTATGTATTTGGGGAATGTGATTTTCCTGTTTTTATTTGCTTTTCCGCTTGTTAAATCAGATGAGTACGGTTTTATAAATTCCGATTTTTTCTTGGGATATGTAATAATTTCATTGACGACAATTTTGATTTTGTTCGGGGCATTATATTCAATTCCGAAGAATAAAAACTTGAGAAACATTACAATTGTTGTATTTTTGCTTTTTCTTCAATTCTTTTCGTTTGATTCTTTTTGGACGGAGTTTGGACTTACCGTTCCTTATGAAATAAAACAGTACAAAACGTTCAAATCTGTTTTGAAAGAGTATCGGCAAAATACTTATATTGCTGAAAAAATGATGGTTTTTTATGTGAAAAAATCGCAACCCGCATATATTTATACCGAATTTACCAAAACTGATATAGAGGGCGGAAGTGTTGAGTTTGAGAATTTCAAAAATTATTTTAACGGTATTCACAAGTTTGAAATTTCTGTTCCTGTTAATATTGTGTCCAAGGGAGAAGCGGAGAAAAGGTTTAAGAAATCGGGCGGAATTTTGACGGAAAAAGAGATTAAAAATCCTGATTTTAATAAACTTTTGGACGAAGATTTTGTTTTGGGCAAATCGGATAAGAAAACGGAGAAGTAAAATCTTAATATAATTTTGATATTTTCGGAAAATTCTGTAACGGTTGTTGCGGTTGAATTTGATTGGATTTTGCCTGAAACTTGCCTGTTCTTAAAATATTTGAACAAATTTTATGTGAGTGATATAACTGTAAAAGAAGAATTATAATGTTCAAAGGATAAATTTATGGAAAAGAATGCAGAAAATTTACATATATTAAGACACTCGGCTTCGCACATTATGGCTCAAGCCGTACAAAAGTTGTTCCCCGAAACAAAATTGGCAATCGGTCCTGCCGTTGATAACGGATTTTATTATGATTTTGATTCGGAACATTCATTTACGGAAGAAGATTTGACGAAAATCGAAAACGAAATGAAGTCTATTCTTAAACAAAATTTAGTCTTTGAAAAATATGAAATTCCTGATGTTCAAAAGCAAATCGACGAATTTAAGGCTCAAGGCGAAATTTATAAGGCAGAACTTCTTGAAGAGCACAGAAACGACAATCCGACATTATATTTGACAAAGGATAAAGACGGAAACGTACTCTTTAACGACCTTTGTGCAGGTCCTCACGTTCCGAATACAAGTTATATCAAAGGTAACGCCATTAAATTGATGAAAGTTGCAGGTGCTTATTGGAGAGGCAGCGAAAAGAACAAAATGCTTCAACGTATTTACGCGACTGCATTTTGGAACAAGGAAGACCTCGCAGAATACTTAACGATGCTTGAAGAAGCACAGAAGCGTGACCACAGAAAATTGGGTACTCAACTTGATTTGTTCTCTGTAAGAGAAGAAATCGGGGGCGGTTTGGTTCTTTGGCACCCGAATCTTTACACTGTTCGTGAAGAAATTGAAAATTATTGGAGAACAGAACACAGAAAAAGAGGTTATGTAATCGTTCAAACTCC
>CAKVJR010000015.1 GCA_934754855.1 uncultured Candidatus Melainabacteria bacterium | reverse complement strand
GATGAGTGCTTATGTAGGTTATACAGGTGCACATCAAGACCTCGACGGTGTTTCTAACTATCAAAACGGTGGCGTTGTCGGTGTAACTGGTGCAATCTACAAGAACGGCTTCTTCAGCGGTTTGACAGTCAGTGCTAACGCAAGCGGCAACTCGGCTTCAACACCTTACGGAGATAACGACTTCTTCATGTTGACAGCAGGTGCTGCGTCGAAGACAGGCTACAATTGGGAACTCGCAAACGGCAGATTTATCATTCAACCGAGTTGGTTAATGTCATACACATTTGCTAATGCATTCAATCCGAGTGATATTGCGGGTATGAAGTTTGATTCAAGTGCTCTTCACGCAGTTCAACTCGCTCCCGGCTTGAAGTTTATCGGAAACTTCCAAAACGGTTGGCAACCATACTTAACGGTTGATTATCGTTTCAATATTTGTGATAAAGCAGATTACAAAGTTGGCGTAGTTGACTTACCTGACGCACAAGTTAAATCATATATTGAATATGGTTTAGGTATGCAAAAACGTTGGGGCGACAGATTTACCGGTTACGGTCAATTCCTCGGAAGAGGTATCGGCAGAAACGGTGTCGGCTTGAACCTCGGTATGCGTTGGATGGTCGGCGACGGAAGAAATCCGAGATAAAAATAAAATATACCGTATATTTAAAAACCCGCAAGAAATTGCGGGTTTTTTGTTGTTTTTAAAATTATGAATTACGAATTATGTTTTCTTTAAAAAAACATCAATAAAATCAAACCGATAATTGCAAAACCTACACCTGAAAGTGCCGTATATTCATAATGGTATTAATTTTTTGTTGATACTAATCATGAATTTTATAGCCGTTTAAGAATTTTGCCGTTTCTGCCGTGAAATGGTCAATAATGTTGCTTTTTCCAAGGTCTAACGTTGAAATTTTTTGCATATCTTCATTTGAAAGTTCAAAATCCCAAATGTCGAAATTTTGCTCCATACGTTCTTTTTTGACGGTTTTTGGAATAACAATTACATTTCTTTGAACATTCCATCTTAAAATAACCTGAGCGGCGGTTTTGCCGTATTTTTTTGCTATTTCGTTAAGTGTTTCGTTTTGGAAAATTCCGAATTTCCCTTCTGCAAAAGGACCCCACGCCTCAGGTTGAACACCAAATTCTTTCATAACATCTATTGCTTTTTGTTGTTGGAAAAACGGGTGAATTTCAATCTGATTGACCATCGGCTTAATTTTTGCGTTTAGACATAAGTCAGCAAGTCTGTCGGGATAAAAGTTGCAAACGCCGATTGCTCTGATTTTGCCCTGCTCGTAAAGTTCTTCCATTGCCCGCCAAGAGCCGTAATAATCGTTAAAAGGTTGATGGATTAAATATAAATCCAAATAATCCAATCCCAATTTATCCAATGAAACTTGAAAAGCCTGCTTTGCCTTGTCATAGCCTGCATCTTGTATCCAAAGTTTTGTCGTAATAAATAAATCCTCACGCTTAATTCCGCTTTTTGAAATGGCTTTCCCGACCGCTTCTTCGTTAAAATATGCGGCTGCCGTATCAATAAGTCGATATCCGACGTTTAGAGCCTCGCTAACGGCTTTTTCGCATTCGGACAATTCCAGGTACTTGGAACACCCCAAAACCTTCAATAGGCATCTCTACACCGTTGCTTAATTTAACATTTTGCATAAGATTTCTCCTTTACATCAAATATGTTTTTAAAATATTTCCTAATTGCATATTACAAAACTGCTCGGTCCATTGTAACGGCTCAAATTTCCCGTCTGACATACACCAACATGTCATCATTCCGTATAATTCACATATAAAAATATGTGTCAAAAGTTCAATCGGTGTATCTGGCTTCAATTCCTTTCTCAGTACCGCATTTTCTAAAATCGTTCTGAGCATTTCAAAATCATAATCCCACTTCTGACTGTCTTTGTTTTCGGGAACATTATTGGGGTCCAATACGTCCCTTGTCCATTGACGGCAAATATGTATTCCGCTGAATTCAACGCATTCCATAAATCTGCGAAAATAATATGTTAACTTTTCAATTATGTCCTTATCTTTCATCAATGCGAGTTCTTCCGCTATCTCGGAAAAAGGTGCTCTGCTTATTTCAAGAACAATATCCTCTTTTCTCTTAAAATAAGTGTAAAAAGTTCCCTTTGAAACGCCCGCTTTTTTCGTTATATCCTCAACGTTAATATCGAAAAAACCTGTGTCCTTGAATAATTCCAAGGCCGTTTTAACAAGTTTCATCTTCGTTTTTTGTGCATTTTCCTGTCTTTTTGTCATAATTTTTCTCCAATGCTAAATATAACATATTATTGACCTAAGGTCAATGACTTGAAGTCAGAGAAATTTTTTGACTAAAAAACCCGCTTATTTGCAGCGGGTTTTAGAAATTTTATGTTTAAACCAATTCTTCAACTTCGTCGAGATTTACTGATTTTTCAGCCTTATAAAGGTCGTATGCATTTTGGAGATTTAACCAATATCTCGGAGATGTATTGAATGCTTTTGCCAATCTCAAAGCCGTTTGGGCGGTTATACCGTTTTTGCCGTTTACGAGTTCTGAGAGTGATTGTCTTGACATTCCGATATTTGTTGCTGTTTTTGAAATTGAGAGTCCGTTTTCTTTTAAGTAAAGTTCGTTAAGAATTTCTCCGGGGTGAGGAGGATTGCTTATTGACATAATTGCCTCTTTTCTTGGTTATTTTGAGGGAACGAGTCTGAATACAAGTTTTTTACCGTTTCCGACTGAAATTGAGTAGGTTCCGTTTTTGCGAATTTTTTTGAAATCAAAAGACGGAATTTTGCAATCTTTGAGTTCGTCTGCTGCATCAAGTTGAGCCAAAATAAGACGCAACCTGTCCTTGTCAACGTCTTCAATTTCGTCGTCAACGCCCTCGTTGTAAAATTTTTCAAGATTTTTGTTTTTAAACGATTTAATCATGTCAATATTTTACGTCACCTGATTGTAAAAAGTCAAATTATATGTCGAAATGTTGCGATATTGCTTGAATAAGACCGTCAACATTTGCTTGCAGGTCTTGATAATCACCTTCATTTTTGATAATATAATTCCAATTTTTAAAATTATCAAGAGCAGTTTCCGTATAATCATTTTCACGTGAAAGTTGACCACGTTTTGAGCGTGCTTCTGCTGATGCTTCTACCCGAATACAGAAGGCATTACGGGCTTTGAAGGTGTCAACCTCAAACGGCATGCGAACATCGGGAACGATAATGTTGCCATCTTGTTCAAGAATTGTTTTTATCCAATAATCCTGACTTATTGAGCGACCTTCATTTCCGAGAGCAATCAAGTCGGGACGATATTGAGATTTGTTTTTTTCAATTTCTTCCAAACTCAGCCCTGTTCTTTGCGAGTATTTGATTTTTATTGCATCGGCAAGTCCTATTCTACGGAAAGACGGTAACCTTTCCAAAAGGATTTTGGCTACCGTATCTTTTCCGCAAAATTGTTTACCTGACAATGTTATAATGAAATTTGCCATTTTATTTTGTTTCTTTAATGCTTAAACTGATTCTTCTGTCGTCGGGATTGAATTTCAAAATTACCGTTTGAATTTTGTCGCCGACTTGGAGAGTTTTGTTGTTTTTATTTTGCCATTCTGTCAAATCGGAATTGGGCAAGAGTGCTTCTACGCCGTCAATAACTTCGACAAATGCACCAAAATTCTTTATGCGGGTAATTGTTCCTTCGACCTCATCGCCTTCTTTAATTTTTTCTTTTGCTTCAATCCAAGGGTCTGCCTCGAGATTTTTGAGGCTAAGGCTGACACGTTGTTTATCGTAGTCAATTCCTATAATTTCAACTTCAATTTCGTCGTTGATTTTGAGGACATCTGACGGGTGATCAATCCATTTCCAAGAAATTTGTGATAACGGAAGTAAGCCGTCAACGCCGCCGATATTGATGAATGCACCGAAGTCTGTAATTCTGACGACTTCCCCTTTAATTTTGTCGCCGACTGCAATTTTTGCAAATGTGTCACGTTTGGTTTCTTCACGGTCATCTGCATAAACTTTTTTGTTTGAAAGAATAAAGTTGCCTTGTTGAGCGTCCATTGAAAGGATTTTGAGTTCTATTTTTGAACCGACCATATCCTCTGTTACTTTAGTTCTCAAGTGACTTGACGGAACGAAACCTTTTACGCTGTTAACTTCAACAAGCACGCCGCCTTTGACGACACCCGTGATAATACCTTCAACCGTTTCATCTGCTGCTTTTTTGTCTTCAAGTTCACGCCAATTATATGCAGTTGCAACTCTTTTGTATGAAAGCAGAAATTTACCGTCTTCATCTTCTTCTTTAATAATTAAAAATTCGTATTGTTCATTTTTCTTCAAGGTTTCTTCGATAGGCGTGTCATTATTGATTTTTGCTTCTTTTATCGGAACGAACGCTGCGGTTTTTGCACCGATATCGACGGTAACGCCCGTATTGTCATATCCGCAAACAATACCTTTTACTAAATCGCCCTTTTGAAAACCGTAATCGTATTTTGATAAAAGTGCTTCAAATTCTTCGTCTGTAAATTTCTCTTTCTCCATGTATCTCTCCTCATTAACCGATATCATATTTTACACTTTTTTTTGAGATTTTTTTCGGTTATTGAACAAATTTTTACATTTTTTAGTATTTTGTTTTATTATTTTTGTGAAAGATTGGTAGAAAGGCAATAAAAATGCCCCTTTCGGGGCTCGAGAAAATTGAATGAAGATTTTTTTATTTTTTAACCGACGTAAGAAGTGTAAAGCATTTCTGATATATTGTTTTCTTTTAATTTTTTCAATGCTCTTGCTTCTGTTTGTCTGATGCATTCTTTTGTTACACCGAAGATGTGACCGATTTCTTCAAGTGTTTGACGTTGTTCGTTGCACAAGCCGAATCTCATTTTGATTACGCTGCTTTCTCTTTCTTTTAATGTTCCTAAAAGTGAATTAATATCTTGTGACAAATTTTTGTATTCTGCTTCGTTTTGAGCAGATGCTTTTTTGTCTTGGATAACTTCGCTCAATGTGAGGTCGTTTTGACCGTCACCGTCGAAGTTGCTGTCTAATGACAAGGTTTTGTTGAACGCATTGAGGTAAAGATTAATTTTGTCTGATTCAATGTTCATTTTTTCAGCAACTTTTTCGGGCGAAACACTGTCGTTGATTGCTCTTTCCATTTCTGCTTTAACTTTTGAATATTTTGAAAGAGTTTCTTGAACATATACAGGAATTTTCATTGAGTGTGATTGTTCTGAAATAGCCTTGAACATTGCTTGTTTAACCCACCAAGTTGCATAAGTTGCAAAACGGTAACCCAATTTGTAATTAAATTTATCAACGGCTGTCATAAGTCCGAGATTGCCTTCTTGAATAAGGTCATAGATTGAAAGTCCGCCTGTGTGAGGCATTTTCTTTGCGAGTGATACAACCAATTTCAAGTTGTTTTCGATTAAAACAGATTTTGCTTCAATCGAACCTTCTTTTGCAAGTTTCGCAAGTGCTTGTTCTTCTTCTGCCGAAAGGTTTTCAAATTTTGACACTTTTGAAATGTAAGCATTAAGGTCAAAATCACCGTTTGCAGATACGTTTTCCTTGTTCAAATTCTTCATTCTTCTCTCCTCGTTTATGTGTAACTCTTTGTGTGTTCTCGATTCTCAGCATGGTAAGTTTGCCGCTCAAAAAAGTGCGGCAACGAAATCAGACCTCTTAAAATTTGACAAAGCAACTAAAGCCACCTGTCAACAGGGTCTTTTTTCAGTGTTCGTGTTCATTTTGACAAGACTAAAATAGATTTTTGGGAAGATTTTTAACTGCTCGGAGTATATACTCCGTATATACTTAATATATCAAATTTTAATAAAAAGTTCAAGTGTTTAGTTAAGAAATGTTAAGACGAATTATTTTTGGCTCATGTTGTTTGTAAAATTTGTTAACATAATTCTGTTCTTATTTCGGGTGAATGCTTGTAGATACTGAGGTTTACAATGTTAACAAAACCGATATAGAAATGTTAACATTGTTTAGTTGTAATATTTCTTAATATAAAATTCGATAAAAACGTCCGATATTGACGTTGACTTGTGATAAAATTTCAGTATGTTAGTAGTGGGAAGCATAAAATCTAATAAGACTGAAATCCTTTGGCGACGCTATGTTGAGTTGGTTAATAGCGGTGTTTCTCCTGAAAAAATTCTCGTTCTTTGTTTAAATTCTCATAAAAAAGCATTATTTATGGATAAGGTTATGGAAAACCTTGAGGTTCCTGTTGGCGGAGTCTTTAATATTTATACGTTTTACGGACTTTGTTACAATGCGATGCTTGATAATTGGCCGATTGTCGAAAACTCTGTTAAGCAAGACGGTGCGGTGATTTTGCCAAATCTTTGCGGTTTGCAACTGTCGCAGTTATTGCTGTCAAAAAGTATGTCCAGTGAGCGTTTTAAGGATTATTTTTCAAAGACCAATTTATTGCATCAAATGTTCAAAAGGATTCAGTTGACAGTTTTGAACGGGCTTTCTGACGCTCAAATCGCTGAAAAATCGGAGATTTTGGGAGAAAGTTTTTTTGATGATGCTTCGGAAGTATATGATGATTTCAGAAAATTAACATTAAAATACAGAAGTTTTGATTATTTAAGGCAACTTGCCGTTTTACCGTTTATTGTTAAGAATTCTGATTATTTTTCAAAAATACAATATTTATTAATAGATGATGCAGATGAGATAACTTATTCGGAATTAAATTTTATAAAGAGTATTCAACCGCAATTAAAAGATTGGATTATTGCCTATGATGCAGACGGGGCTTCTCGTTGCGGGTATTTAAGTGCTTATAAAACGGCAGTTTTTGAGTTTGAAAAGATTTTTGGCGAAAGTCCGAAAATTCTTGAGTTTGATGATGTTTGGCAAAAAAATGCAGATATTACATATAATAATATATTATGCAAAAATAAGACTCAAATTTCGGAGTTTGAAATTAAATCAACCGTAAAACGTTTAGATATGCTTGATATGGCGTTTTCGGAAATTAAAAAATTATTTGACTGTCAGGTAAAGCCGTCAGATGTTTTGATTGTGACGCCATTGGTTGACGATATGCTTAAAACGGCTTTCAATACTTGTTTTCCGAATGTTAACCTACAAAGTTTAAGCAATTCTCAAAAACCGAAAGACAATGTTTTTATGAGAAATATTTTTACGATTATGAAATTGGTTCATAAATCTTGGGCAACTAATATTGATGTTCAGGATTGGAGAATACTGTTTTTTGAATGTTTGGGAATTTCGTTGAAATCGGCGAGAAAGGTTATAAATGCTTGTTTAGAGGCTCAATGTCTTGTTGAATATGAATTTGAAAAACCTAAATTGACGGAAAAATATTCTGTGTTTTTTGATTTTGTTCAGAACTTGTCATTAAAAAAACTCGGTTTTTCTGATGAAATCCTTGAAATATTCAATTTTATTACCAAAAACGGTATTTCAAAAAGTGATTTAAATAAATTCAACTTTTTCTTGAAAGAGGTCAGAAGTTTTGAAAATGCTTTTGGAAAACTTGATGATATGCAGTGCAAAAGGGTTTTGTCGATTTTTGAAAAGGGCATTATTACTGAAAATCCATCGATTGCGGAAGAAATTGAGAAAAATTCCGTAATTGTTGCGACTCCTCAGAAGGTGATAGATTGCGAAATTAAAAGAAAGTATCATATTTGGCTTGATGTGTCGAGTGATTTGTGGACCATGCGTGACATCGGGGTGCTTTATAATGCGTGGGTTTTCAACGCTGATTGGA
Organism: uncultured Candidatus Melainabacteria bacterium; assembly: GCA_934754855.1. Classification (GTDB taxonomy): domain Bacteria; phylum Cyanobacteriota; class Vampirovibrionia; order Gastranaerophilales; family Gastranaerophilaceae; genus RUG841. The sequence goes on along the minus strand of CAKVJR010000015.1, from coordinate 17,040 downwards.
AAAATCGTGAATTTACTTTTGATGATAATGCAAGGCTTTCTAATGAGAAAAATGCTCGTGTTATCAGGAAATTGATGTTGTGTTGTGAAAAATCAATTTTCGCATATTATTCGCAGTATGATTCTTCGGGATATGAAAATTTCGGGACTTTACAGAATAATTTTTCTTCTTCGGAGAAAGTTGAAAATAAGGCTCCTGCTTGGCATATTGTGCCACGTGAGGATCAAAAACCTGTTGTTGATTATGTCGGGGGCAAGGCAGCCGTTAATGCCGTTCCGGGAGCGGGTAAAACTACGATTTTGATTGCATTGCTTGTTAAGTTGATATCGAGTGGTGTTTTGCCGTCTAATATTTTTGTTTTGACTTATATGGAGTCTGCGGCGGCAAATATTCGGGAAAAAATTAAACTGGCACTTCCCGAGTTGACGGAAATGCCGAATATTTCGACAATTCACGGCTTGGCATTCAGAATTATTAAGGAAAATAATCATTATACGAAGTTGAATTTGCCTGATAATATTGAGGTTGCGGACGATAATACAGTGCAGAAAATTTTGAGAGAATGTATTTCCGAATTGAATTTAAATCAAGATGATTACGATGATTTCAAGTGTGGTATTTCGGCTGTAAAACTCTCGCCTAACGGAATTAAACCGCTTTCACTTTTGCCGAATCGAAGATATTTTTCTAAACTTTTCGATTTGTATGAGCAAAAATTACGTTTGGCTAATGTTATTGATTACGATGATATGTTGAGATATGCTGTCAAACTTGTCGGAGAAAATGACGAAATCAGGCATTATTATTCAGACTTGTGCCATTTTGTCGTGGAAGATGAAGCACAGGATTCGTCTGAATTGCAACAAAAATTATTGATGTTCCTCTCGGAAAAACATCAAAATTTATTGAGAATTGGGGATATAAATCAGGCAATTACCTCTTCTTTTACGGATTCTGACCCGAAATGTTTTAAAAAATATTTTGAAAATAATACTCAAATGGTTATGAAAACTTCTCAGCGAAGTGCCGTGCAAATACAGGATTTGGCGAATAAATTAATCGATTTTTCAAAGACTGATGATTTCTTAAAAGATACTTTTTTTGAGAGCAAATTGACACCGACAGGCAAAAATCCGATAGCGGATAAATCGCCGTTGTTTAAGGTTTTTGACGGTTTGAATGAGGAAAAATTTTTTGTTTTAAATAAAATAAAAGAAAGTATCAAAAATGGAGAAAATTATTCTATGGCGGTGCTTTTGCGGAATAACTATCAAATTGCCGATTGGGCTAATTTTCTCTCTGAAAACGGTTTAAGCGTTACTTTGCGTTCGGATATACTTGAGCAAAAGACTGTATTTAAAGTTATTGCAGGCTTTTTGGAATATTTACAAACTCCGTTTTCAAATCAATGCACTCAAAAATTGATGAAAATATTTAATGACTGCGAAATTATTAAATTTTCAGATGAAGATTATCGATTTGTTCAAAATCTTGAAAAACCTTTTGTAATCGCTGATTTGGTTGGTGTAAACGAATGCCTGACACGCTTGTGGTGGGAGTTGCAATTTAATGATGAATTGTCTTATCTTCCGCTCAATGAGGCGGTTTTGAGGATTGGATTGCGATATTTTTCGACACAAAATGAAAAATCAAATATATATTTAATCTCAACAATTGTGAAAAGGCTTGAAATGACTTATTATACGCAGGAAACGGTCCTTGAAAAATTGATGCAAATTGCACAAAAACCGATAGGTTCTTCTTTTAAATTTTTTGATGAAGAAGATGAGCAAAACAATTGTGGCGTAAGGCTTATGACTATGCATAAATCAAAAGGCGATGAGTTTGATATGGTCTTTATCCCCGAACTCAGCGAAGAAAATTATTCGTTAACTTCCGAAAAAATAAAGATAAAATCAACATTCTCAGAAGATGTGAAAAAACTCCGTAACGGCTATAATAACAGGACAATTGACGATATGAAAAAAGAAATTGCGGAAGAAACTTTAAGATTGCTCTATGTTGGCATAACGAGGGCAAAAAGAGAACTTTATCTTTCCTGTTCAAAAAAGAATAAGTACTCAAAAAAACAAACACCGTCAATTATTTTTTCAGAAATAGGAGGTGTTGAGCAGCAATGTTAGTTGTGACATCAGGTATGTTAAAAACTTTCTGTGAATGTCCTTATAAATATAATTTGATTTATAATGAACAGGTTGAAATTCCATCAAATATTGAGTTTTCAGAGGTCGGAAAGAAAATTCACGCTCTTATAAATTATAAATTTAAAGGCTTTGATATCAAAAAACAATTACAGTTGCTAAATTCACCAGAAAACAAGAATTTGTTTGCTTTGTGGCAAAATTTTCTTTCTTTTAAAATTAATTCTGTTGAAAAATCAGAGTTTACTTTTACCGTCCCGTTTTCTGAAAAAATTATACTGACGGGAAGAGTTGACGCTATTCGGAAAGTCAATAACGGCTTTGAAATATTGGATTGGAAAACAGGAAATTCTAAAAATATTAATCCTGAAAATGATATGCAAACAGTGATTTATTTGTATTCGATATACAAGTTTTTGGCTTGTCAGGGATTGGTTGACAACCCTGTAAACTTATCATTGACATATTGTTTTTTAAAGGATAAAACTTCAGCAACGGTGGGCTTTTCTGTCGATAAACTAAGCAGGTTTCAAAAGAGTATAGACGAAGAAACTTCAAAAATTTTGAAATTTTCTTCAAATAGTTCAAATAATATCGGTAATTGTGAGCAGTGTTCTTTTAAGATTGTTTGCAAGCAGTCTTACAAACTCAATTCAAATGTGCTATAATTATAGTAATAAGAGGTGATTGAAAATGGCTGCAACTCACGGTACTCTTGAAAATGAAATTATGAATGCTGTTTGGTCTTTGGAAGAATCTGCCGAAGATTGTGATAATTTAAACATTTCTGTTTCCGATGTTTCGGATTTTATAAATTCTTATGGTACGCCAAAGGCTTACACTACGGTCAAAACCGTTATGGACAGGTTGGTTGATAAGGATTATTTGCAACGGGAAAAATGCGGTAAAAAATTCTTTTATTCTTCAACTTCATCTCGCAGCGAGCGTGCAAGCAGTGCAATAAGAATGCTTGCTGGACAATATTTTAATAACGACATAATGTCATTGATGAAAGCACTTGAAAAAGAATGTTTAAAGAGTTAGCCCCAGAAATCGATTATTACCGTAAAAAAGCAGGCGAGTTGATAAAGTGCGTTTTGGCAAAGAGAATGCTTGTCAGACAGGCACTTTTGGCATATCCGAAAGATGTTCTTGACAAGTCTGTTCAGGCTTCTTGGCACGCTTTGTGTCACCTTGAGGCTGACAGTGAACTTCGGGAAAAAGACCCTGAGTATGCTGAAGAACAGGATTATTTTCTTGCGGAAATTGCTGAAACGCTTTCTCGTGGTGAGGAATTGCCGTTTAACATAATCGATGCGTATAAAGAATATTACGATTTGCCGTTAACTCCTCACCGTGACGGACTTTGGGGGTTCTTGTCAAGTTTACAGAACTTTTTGAGCGTGAAAAAATAACTATTTTTCGAGTTCCAAAAGTTGCTTATAGAGTTTCTTTTGCTCTTCTGTTATGTTTTCGGGAAGTCCGATTTTGATTTTTGCATTCATATTGCCGTAACCTGATGATTTTTTCGGTAAGCCGAGATTTTTTAATCTCATTGTCGCACCGTTGTTGGTCATCGGGGGAATTTTTATGCCGACTTTTCCGTGCAAAGTTTCGATATCTTTTTTTGTGCCTAAAACTGCCTCAGCGGGTGTGATTGTGACTTCTTTTGTAACATCAGAGCCGTTTATTTCGTATTCGGGGTCGGAGATTTTGACGATTAAGTACAAATTGCCGACTCTGCCGTAATTGTCCGTGTTGCCTTCATTTGCGAGTCTTATTTTTTGTCCGCTTGTAATTCCTTTTGGAATTTTAACTTTGATATTTTTTGATTTGTTAACAAAGCCTGTTCCGCCGCATGATGAGCAATAACCGCTTTTTCCGTTACATTCATGACATTTTTCCATATTTGCGATACGGATTGTTTTTGTTGAATCGGACATCAAATCGCTTGCTTTGATGGTGATTTCTCTTGTTATATCAAGATTTTCGGCAGGTGCTTTTTGTTGGCGTCTTGAATTTTGTTGATATGCCGAATCGCCTGCATTGGCGAAGTTTCCGAAGTTATTGAAATTGAAAGATTGTGTTTTTCTTTTTCCGCCCATTAAGTCGCCGAAAATTGAGCCGAAAAAGTCTGAAAAGCCGCCCATGTCTTGAAAATTTGCACCGCTAAATCCGCTACCTGCGTTGTTGAAATTAAAGTTTTCAAATCCCGGAGGTGGAGTAAAATCAGAGCCTGATTGCCAATTTGCACCCAAACTGTCGTAACGGCTACGTTTTTCCTTATCGGACAAAACTTCGTATGCTTCGTTAATATTTTTGAATTTTTCGACGGCACTCGGGTCTTTATTGACGTCAGGGTGATATTTACGAGCAAGTTTTCTGTAAGCCGATTTTATTTGAGCCTCGGTTGCATTTCTTTCTACGCCTAATGTTTGATAATAATCTTGATATTTCATCTTTTCCCTCACTACTTAAATAATAATATAAAAATCGTGAATTTCGTTATTTTTAATTATTTCTTAATTATGAATTTTTATTATTAATTAGACAATCGCTATGCTTGTAGTATATTTTTGGTATGTGTAAATTTTTGAAAATCATTATATTGTCAATATTTTTACTGACTTCGACTGCTTTTGCGGCAGAGGTAAAGTATGTTTTGTATCCAAACGGAAACGCTCAAGATGCAAAGGTTGAACAATCTTCTGTTCATTCTCACGTACCTCAGGAAGTCAATATTATGCAACTTGAAAATATGGTGACAGATTATGATGATTCTAAAAATTCCAATCAGGGAATTACTTTCAAGGTTAATCCCATTCCTGAAGCGGCTCGAGAGCCTGTTGAGGGAATAATTTATGACATGAGCGATTTCCCGATTAGCCACATTGACCCTAAAACAGGTGAAAACGGTATAAACACGACTTATCCTGGGTTTCGTGGAGCAAATGAACTTATCGTTTACACTCCGTCATACGGACTTCGCACGGGAACGAATGAGTTTGGCTCGGAAGTTTCTGTTGTCGGAAACACCGTTGTGAAGTTTGGTGGTGCCGATTCTATTATTCCGAATGGCGGTTTTGTCATAAGCGGTCACGGCAAGGCAAAAACTTGGATTCAAAAAAATCTTCTTTTGGGTGCAAAAATCTATGTAGATTTCAATAATAAGCGTGTTTATTCGTACATTACGCCCGATACTTATGTTTTTGAAGTCAGTGAAAAAATTAAGGAAACAGAAGCGGTAATGCACTATTATCGTATGATGGATGCCGCTTATGACGGAAGAAAGTCTTTGAGTTTTCTTAACCGTGCAAAGGATTATTTAAGACGGGCAGAACGTCGTCCTGACAGGGCAACAGGCTATATTACGCAGGCAAAAGTTTGTGTTAATTCCGCACTCGAAAATGCAATTCCATACAAACAAGATGAATTTAAAGGAATTTGGGTTCGTCCCGTTGAGCATAATGAAACCGAAATTGCGATTGCCGTTGAGCGATTGAAAGATGCAGGCATTAAAAATGTATTTTTGGAAACGTATTTTCATGGTATGACTATCTATCCGAGCGAAGTTATGGCAAGATACGGATTTGTTACGCAAAGGGGTGAATTTACGGGCTTTGACCCGCTTGCCGTATGGATAAAAGAATGCCACAAAAACGGTATAAAATTGCACATTTGGTTTGAAACTTTCTATTTGGGAAACAAACCACCAAGATGCAGTCAAAAACATATTTTGTCGGTCAATCCCGATTGGGCAAACAAGACAAAAGCCATGGCGGATTCTTCCGAAATTTCAAAGTCTTCGGCAGAATGGAACGGATATTTTCTTGACCCTGCAAACCCCGCTGTTCGGCAGTTTTTGTGTGAATTAATGTCGGAAATGTTCCAAAAATACCGTCCTGACGGAATAAATTTGGATTACATAAGATATCCTTTGGGTGCCCAAAACCGTACAGACGCTTCAAAAGGAACGGAATGGGGTTATACAAAAGTTGCCCGTGACGAATTTCAAGAGTTGTACGGTGTTGACCCTGTAACCTTAAAAGTTGCAGACCCGTTGAGAAAAGTTTGGTTTGAATACCGACAAAATAAAATTACCGATTTTGTTGAAATTACAAGAAATTTGACGAACAAATACAACGTAACCTTTACAACAGTAGTGTTTACGGATAAGAAAAAAAGTCTTGAAACAAAAATGCAAGATTGGCAAACTTGGAGCAGAAGAAATCTCGTAGATGCTTTCACGCCGATGATTTTGACGACGGACAGAAAAACCGCATCAACAATCGTACGAGAAATGAAAAACAGCATGACTCCGTCCACAAAACTCTATATGGGAATTTACGTAATGTATATGGACGCTCCCGTAGATGAACTTTTGATGCAAATTCATGAGATGAGAAAAATGCACGCAAACGGTGTTGTGTTCTTTGATTATGCCCATTTTGCCGAAAAATACAGCGATGCACTTTCCGTTAGAGCATTTAACCCCGACAGGAGATAAATTATGGCAAAGATTAAATTTACTAAAATGCAAGGTTTAGGCAACGATTTTGTTGTTTTGGATTATGAAGAATATAAAAAGTCCGATTTGTCTAAAGAAGAATTGGCAAAACGCTTATGTGACCGCCATTTTGGCATTGGGGCAGACGGGTTGATGATTGTAAATCCCGAACCGAAAGATGCTGAAACAGGTTGGTTTTTCTATAATTCTGACGGTTCCATCGCTCAAATGTGCGGAAACGGAATAAGATGTTTTGCAAAATACGTTCACGAAAAAGGTTTGATTGACAAAACCGAGTTCAGTGTGGATACACTTGCGGGAAAAATTATCCCAAAACTCAATAATGACGGGACTGTTACTGTTAATATGAACAAACCCGTTCTTGAACCTGCAAAAATTCCTGCAAAAGTTTCTTTTAATTTGAATTTTGAAGTTACCTCTTGCGGAGAAAAATTTGTCGCAAATGCAGTAAGTATGGGCAATCCGCACTGTATAATTTTTACGGATAAAGACACAAAATCGGCTGCTTTAAAATATGGTTCGGAAGTCGAAAACAGCCCCTTTTTCCCCGAAAAAACAAACGTTGAATTTATAAAAATTTTGTCACGTTCTGAAATCAATCTTGATGTTTGGGAAAGAGGCTGCGGTATTACTCTCGCTTGCGGAACGGGTGCTTGTGCGTCTGTTGTTGCGGGCATTTTGAACGGATATCTCGATAAAAAAGTTAAGGTCAATCTCCCCGGTGGCACGCTTGTGATTGAGTGGAACGGCTCGAAAGATGATGTTGACCATAATGTCTTTATGACAGGACCTGCAACTTTTGCATTTACGGGCGAAATTGAAGTTTAGCCTTGAAAATCGGTATATTCGGCGACTTGATTTTTCACTAAGAGAAAGTAAAATCTATTTATGACACTTTTGAAAATAGAGAATTTGAATGTCTTTTTTAATCTGCAATCAGGCAGGTTTCAAGCTTTGCATAATGTTTCTCTCGAACTTGAAAAAGGAAAAATTTTGGCTCTTGTCGGTGAATCAGGTTCGGGAAAATCAATGACGGCAATGTCGATTTTGAATTTGCTCCCAAATACCGCTCAAATTGATTCGGGAAAAATTTTTTATAACGGTGAAAATCTTTTGGACTTTTCGCCGAAGCAAATGCAAAAAATCCGAGGAAAAGAAATAGCCCTTATTCCGCAAGACCCGATGACTTCGCTAAATCCGCTTTATACTGTCGGAAATCAACTTCTTGAGGTGATAAATCTTCATAAGGGTTTGTATGGCAAAGAAGCGGAAAAGTACGCTATCGAAGCACTTGACGCTGTTAAAATGCCCGATGCAAAAGAACGTTTAAATGCATATCCTCACCAACTCTCGGGCGGTATGCGGCAACGTGTTGCGATTGCGGCGGCACTCGCCTGCGATGCGAAAATTATTATTGCAGATGAGCCGACAACCGCACTCGATGTAACGGTTCAGGCACAAATTATTTCTCTCCTGAATGAAATAAAAAAAGATTTCGGAACTTCCATAATTTTAATTTCTCACGATTTGGCTCTTGTATGCGAAAATGCTGACAATACGGCAGTTATGTATGCAGGTTCGGTCGTTGAATATTGCCACGGAAAAGATTTGTTCTTTAACCCAAAACACCCATATACTCAGGCGTTGATTGCATCTTTGCCGAATGTTGATAAAGAAAATTTGAAAACCATAACGGGAACTCCTCCGTCAATTCGGGATAATTTTGCAGGCTGCCCGTTTGCTCCGAGATGTGAAAAAAAATTTGATGAGTGCGAAAAAATTAAACCGTCTTTGAAACAAATTTCGGATAATACAGCCGTTTCGTGCCTGTTATATGAAAATTTGCTTTAATTTGAGTTTTTTAATTTTTGAATTTTTGCAAAAAAAATGTTTGCCGAATTGTAGCAAACATCAAATAAACACGAGGATATTAGAGAGAGAGAGTAAATCTTGTTTATCGGCTCTGCGATTGATTTTGAGAGCCTTTTGAAATATCCTCTTTACTCTTTTATAAAGTATTTTTCTTTTCAAAAATTGCCTGTTTTTTTACATAAAATTTGAAAACCCCATGGTGGCGGGGTTTTTCATATTTGAATTTGCTTTAATAAAACTTAATAAAACTTGCAAATGCTTACAAATAGTAACTTTCAACGATTGCTTTAATTGTTTCGTTTTTCAACTCGGATAAGATTTCATCTTTGTTTGTGTAAGAAAGTGCGTCAAATTGTTTTAAAGTCGAAAGTCCTTCGCAAATCAGCGTTTCGTCGTCATTTTCGTAAATCATATCAAGAATTTGCGGTACGGACGATTTGATTTCAAAATCTTTTATCACTCCGAGAGCAGATAATGCACGGGTTTTGTCCTCTTTTAACTCATTTGCGGTCAAAGATTTCAAATGTGTCCAAAAACCGTCGCCAAAACAGTTCAAAAGCCCCTCGACAGTAATCAATTCCTCTTTTGTATTTTTGTCTTCATCAAACGTGTATTCATCGTTTCCGCAAATAGTTTCAAATTTCGATTTTGCACGGAGCAAAACAGTTGCCACTCTTGACTTTAACTCATCATTGCAAAGTTCTGAGAGCATGCCGAAAACATCATAAAGTTCAAAGTCAAAAACCTGTGATAGCGGTAAAATTTCCCCAAAACCGACTAAAATATTGTCGATAACGGTTAATGCGTTTTCCAAATCTTCTTTGATTAATGTCGGGAGCGGGGTCAAATAGGCGATTTTGCCTGCAAAATTTTCGGGCATGCCTGATTTTTTCAATGCCTCAAAAATTTCTTTCATCGGCGGATTTTTTATATATCCGACGAAGAAATTTAACCCTTTTAATGCCTCGAAATCATCATCACTGTTGAGTTTTTCGAGGGCAATCAGATATGATTTTTGTTCGTTTAAAACGCCTAATGCTGCCGCACTTGCATCAGCGAGATTTTCATTTTCATCAAAAGCATTTTGGATTAATTCTTTCACAGCAAAAAGGTCGGGCGAAAGTTCGTAAAATCTTGTGGCATAAGTTTTTTGGGCAATAGAGCCGTTCTTGAGCAAATCAAGCATGACAGGCTTTATTTCTTCGTTGCCGAAAACCTTGAATGCAGAGGCGAAAACTCTGTCATAGTCTGGCGAATAAACGTTTAAGAAGTTCAAAAGATTTTTGTAATTTGATGCTCTTAAAGATTTCTCAAAACGCTTGCAAACGTTATCTTTTATGAAAGGAAAGAGAAAATCGGATTGATTGACGAGTTCTTCAAAAAGGTTAACATCTGAAGAGTTAATCATTTCGACAACTGCCTCAACCGCTTTGTTTTCGTCCTTTGCCGTTATTGTTTTTACTTTTTGCTTAATGTTTTCCATGTCAAAATTATAGCATGTTTTCGGTAAAATTGTAAAAATCCGAGCAACTTTCAACTGTATGTATTAAAAAAAGAAAACCACCGCATCGTATGAAACGGTGGAATATTTTAACATTAAATCCCAAAAAATAGCACGGGACAGATTCGAACTGTCGACATCACGGGTATGAGCCGTGTGCTCTAACCAACTGAGCTACCGTGCCATACCTCTTATTATTCTTGCTGAAAAAATTTTTTCAACCCCTTTGTTACAAAAACATGACTTTTCTTTTGAAAATTGATAAAATATATCTCGAAAACTCCACTCGGGCAGTTTATTTTTCCAAAAATTTAATTAAATTATTAAAAAACGAGAATGCTTATGAAAAAACTTTTATCCTTAATCTTGATTTTATTTGTGTCGGCAACTTCGACCTTTGCGGGTGAAATCGTTAAATCGAAGTTGAAAAACGGGCAAACGGTCATCGTTAAAGAAGTTAAGAACAATCCGATTGTTATGATTGACACTTGGGTCAAAACGGGTTCTATTGATGAAACCGACGCAAATAACGGCGTTGCACACTTTTTGGAGCATTTATTTTTTAAAGGTTCAAAAAATTATCCGAACAATGAGTTTGATAAAATTTTAGAGTCCCGAGGTGCTTCGACAAATGCAGCAACGAGTAAGGATTTCACACATTTTCATATTTTAATTCCGTCAAAAGATTTTGAAACGGCGTTAAAACTCCATGCCGACATGCTCACAAACCCTCTCGTTCCGCCTGTTGAACTCAACAAGGAACGTCAGGTCGTAATTCGTGAAATTGAGCGTAGCAATGACAATCCTCAAAGAATTTTGTATAAAAATTTCAACAAATCTTTTTACAAGCAACACCCCTACAAACGGGAAGTTCTCGGAACGAAAGACATTATTGCAAACATTCCCCGTGAAGAAATAATGGATTTTTATCAAAAACATTATTCTCCCGAAAATATGATTACTGTGATTGTTGGGGACGTAAATGCCGATGTTGCAAATGATTTGGTTCAAAAATATTTTTCTTGCGGGTTGAAAACAGAAAAACCCGAAAAAAGAAATTTCAAGCAGGATAAACGTCCTGAAACCCAAGTTGTTGTTACTTCTCAGCAAGATGTTAATACTACATATCTGTTAATGGGTTTTAAGTGCGGGCAAAAAATTACCGACAAAGATTCTTATGCCCTCGATTTGCTCTCGACTTTGATGGGGGACGGTCGCTCATCTGTTCTTTACAAAGAATTAAAAGACAAAAATCGTTTGGTACAAGGCGTTTCTGCCGGTCATTCTTCAAGTTTGGAGGATTCGATTTATTTTATTTCTGCAAATATGAACGGTCAAAATTTGCCCAAAGTTGAAAATAAAATTTTTGATATCATAAAAGATTTTCAGACCAAAAACGTTACTGAGGCTGACTTAGAGCGTGCAAAGAAGATGATTGAGCGTGATACTCTTTATGCTCGGGAATCAGTTTCCGCAACTGCATCGGAAATAGGCTATTGCACTTTGTTGACGGGTGATTGGAACTTCTACAACGATTATCTTGAAAATATCAAAAAAATTACGGCAGAAGATGTGAAAAATGTTGCGAAAAAATATTTAGACAAAAATCATGCCGTGATTTCTGTTGTAAGCCCCAAAACCCAACAACCGCAAGTGGAAGAGGAAAAATCCTGCACGGTTGAGGATACAAAATCAGTTGTCGTTTCTCCTGAAAATTATTACAGACCCAATGCTCACAACGGTGTTGTGACAAGCACTTCGGGCAATTTAAAGAAGTTTTTGATTGATAATGATGCAATTTTGCTCACCGATATTCACAAGAATAATGAAATTATCGCTTTGACGGTAAAAATCAAGGGCGGAAATTATATCGATAAGACAAGAGGTCTTTCTTTAATCCTCGGAAACGTTATGCTTAAAGGAACAGAGCGTTATCCGAAAAATGATTTTGTAAGAATTACCGAAGAAAACGGCATTAAGATTTTTGCTGAGGCGGATAAGGAATATTTTACGCTGACAATGCAATGTGCAAAACCCGATTTGCCGCTTGCTATCGACATTTTGAACCAAGTTGTAAACCATGCGACATTAAGTTCTGATGAGATTGAAAAAGCAAAAAATGATGCCATGTATGCGATTAAGCAATCTCGGGATAGTGCGACAAATGTTGCGTTTGAGGAGATTTCTTCCGCACTTTGGAAAAATACTCCTTACGATACGACGGGAAAACTTTTGGAAAAAACAATTCCGACAATTTCTCCCAAAGATGTCCAAGAACGTTATGCGACACTTTTTGACCCTAAAAATGCTGTAATTGCAGTATGTGGCGATGTTTCCGAACAAGATATGATAAATCTTTTCGGAGATATTTTTACCCCGAAAAATATTCAAAAGATTGAATATTCGGCATATCAACAACTTTTTAAACCTGTTGAGAAAACCGAAACAATTGTCAAAAATCAGGGCAATGAGGCGGCTTGGGTTGTTATCGGCTGGAAAACCGATAGTATCGTTGACCAAAAAGACCGTGCGGTTGTTCGTGTGATTAATGCGATTTTGGGTTCGGGTATGAGTTCGAGATTGTTTACGGAAGTCAGGGCGGAAAAGGGCTTGGCTTATGCGGTTGCGTCAACAATTCCATCAGGCGTGAACCAAGGTGCTTTTATGACTTATATCGGAACCGATCCTCAAAAAGTCGATAATGCCGAAGAAGCAATGCTTTTTGAAATTGATAGACTTAAAAAAGAATTTGTTTCCGAAGAGGAACTTGAGAATGCAAAAAATAAGGTTAAAGGAAGTGCAATTCTTGCTCAGGAATTAAATTCCGATAAGGCTGATACAATGGCTATTTCCGAGGTTTTCGGTAACGGATATGATTTTTATAACGGAAGATTTGACGAACTGATTGACGGGGTGACTTTGACAGATATCATTACGGTTGCAAATAAATATTTTTCAAAACCTTACGTCGTCAGCAAAGTTCTTCCGAAAAAATAATTTTCAAAATCGAAAATTTGTCGTATAATATTGCCAAGGGCAAATGATGAAGACGGCTGTTGTTAAAGACCAAGAATTTATTATTATTTCCTCTGAAGTTACAAACGCTGCAAAAGGCATTGTGACGGATATTTTTGACGATGAAAGTTTTACTCTTGAATTAAAAAGTCAGGAAAGATTTTTTGCCGGCGAACAGGTTGATTTGTTTGCGGTTTCGGGCAGCGGAGTTGTTTGTTTGGCTTCGGAGTTGAAGTCTGTTGACGATAAAATTTTGACTGTTTTAAAGCCTGTCAAAGAAAAAGACATTCAAAGAAGAGAGTATTTGAGGGTTGAACTTAACAAAAATATTTTAATTTACTCTGACGACAGAACAATTCGTGCAACTGTTTTGGATATTTCAGCAGGCGGTGCCGCTTTAGTTACCGATGTGGAAATGAAAAAAGATTTTGATTATAAATTTGATATCTGTTTGGAAAAAGATATCTCTGTTTCTTGCAAATTTCGCCCGATTAGAGTAAATTTAAAAGAAGATAAGAGATATTTTGTTTCAGGCAGATTTACGTTAATCAGAAATATTGACAGAGTTGCGATTATGCAATTCTGCATGAAAAAAACATCTGAAAATCAGAATAAATAGCAGGGAAAAGAAAATGTCAAAACCGACAATGAAAAAGAACGCTAAACCAATGAAAAAAGCACCTTCCGCTCCGAATAAAAAAAGTTTTGCGGAAGTTATCGGAACAGAATTGGGGTATATTAAAAGAGGCGAAAAACATTTGAATGCCGACTTCATGGGCGGTATTTTCCTGATGTTGCTTACTATTTTGTTAATCTTGGGACTTGCGATTTTTACTGCGGTCAAAGATATCGAAAACGGTTTTGAAGAACGTAATTTCAATATGCTCAAAGCCCTTGCAAACAACATTTATTCACGAGTGGAAGCGTCTTATGACGAAAACAATATCGATAGAGTTGAACAGGCGGTTGACAGTTATAAAAGTAATAAGGCGGTTGCATATTTGTTGCTTTTGGACGAGAACGGCAATGTTTTGGATTCGACTTTTGCCCTTCCGAATCCCGAAATTGACGTTTCTGTCAACAAAGTTTCAACGAAGTTTTTAAACCAACTCGGAATTTCCGACACGATTGATTTTGAGGGTAAAAAATGCGGCCCCGTAACGGTTTTTGTCGGATTTAACAATGACAAAATGTTTTCGGATAAAATTTCCGAACTTGCAAGAAGTTTTCTCGGCGTATTTATTTTGTGCCTGTTGCTTGGTATTTGGCTTGCGGCGGGTATCAGCAGAAGAGTTATGAAACCTGTCAAAGGCTTGGTTAAAGCGACGGGAAAATTTGCAGAAGGTGATCTTTCAGACAGACTTGAAAAGTGCAAATACGTTGAATTTAACGAATTGGTTGATTCTTATAATGGAATGGCTGATTCAATACAAAAGTTGTACAGTACGTTGGAACATCAGGTTCAAGAGAGAACAAGACAGTTAAACGATGCAATTAAAGAATTACAAGACACTCAAGCAATGATGGTTCACTCGGAAAAGATGAAATCTTTGGGTGAATTGGTTGCGGGTATTATGCACGAAATTAACAACCCGATTAACTTCATTTACGGCAATATGAGCCACTTGAAGAACTATTCGGAAGATTTGTTTGCTCTTATTGATGATTTTGACAAGTTTAAGGAAGATTTGTCGCCTGAACATAAGGCAGAGTATGAAAAAATGCTCAAAGATATCGATTATGAATTTTTGAAAGAAGATTTGCCTGATTTGATTAAATCCTGCCACGAGGGAACAGAAAGAACTAAAAATATCATCTTGAACCTCAAAGACTTCTCGAGAATGGAAGAGTCGGCTATTACGAACGTAGATTTGCCGAAAGAAATCGATTCGACATTGAACATTTTGAACAACAAATTTAAACACGGAATTACCGTTAAAAAGGATTATCATGACGATGTTCCGAAAATTGAGGCTTACGGTGGTCAATTGAACCAAGTATTTATGAATATTTTGGATAACGCTGCATTTGCCGTTGAGGGTAAAGAAAACGCCGAAGTTGATATTACGATAAGAAAAGATGCAAAATTTGCATACATCGAAATTCAAGATAACGGTAAAGGTATGGATGAAGAAACGAAAGACAAGATTTTCAACCCGTTCTTTACGACGAAACCTGTCGGACAGGGTACGGGTTTGGGCTTGTCTATCAGTTATAAAGTTATCAAAAATCACAACGGAACGATTGATGTTCAATCGGAAGTTGGCAAAGGCACCAAGTTCACGATAAAAATTCCTTTGCTTTTTGAGGCAAGGCAAAATGTTGCCGAAGAGAAGAAGAATGATATCGAGGTAATTTAATCTATGGAAATGTATAAGATTTTATTGGTTGATGATGAACCCGATAACCTTGCACTGTTGTACAGAACTTTGCGGGGAAAATACGATATCACAAAGACGACTTCTCCGATTGAGGCATTGAAAATTCTTGACGAAAAGCATATCGACCTTGTAATTTCCGACCATAAAATGCCGGAAATGGACGGTGTTGAATTTTTAAAAAGGGTTTACGACAATCACCCCGACACAATGAGGTTGCTTGTTACGGCTTATACCGATGCAACGATTTTGATTGATGCTATCAACTATGCAAAAATTTATCGTTATATCAAAAAACCTTATGAGCCGAATGAACTTTTGCTTACTGTTTCCAATACTCTTGAGTATTTGCAACTTAAATTGGATAATGCCGCTTTGATTAACGACCTCAAGGAACTTTTTGCAGGTACGATTAAGGCGATTATTGAAGCAATGGACGCAAAAGATTCGTTCACAATGGGCAAGAGCAGACGTGTAACTTTTTATACGATGAAAATGGTTAAAAAGTTGGGGCTTGATAATGATACAGCCAATAAAATCGAACTTGCCGCAATGTTGCACGATATTGGAATGATAGGTGTTTCTGACGATATTATTTATAAAGTCGAAAAACTTAACGATAATGATTGGGTGGAAATTAAAAATCACGTTCGCCACGGCGTAAGGATTTTGGAAGATATTAAACAACTTAAAGACGTTGTTGAGTTGATTAAGTATCACCATGAATTTTATAACGGAAACGGCTATCCTGCTGGGCTTGCGGGAGATGCAATTCCTCTCGGCTCAAGAATTATCGCAATTGCAGATGCTTATGATGCAATGATTTCAACCCGTGCATACAGGCAGCCGAGAAGTGAAGAACAGGCGATTGAAATTTTGCATAATATGCGTGGTATTCAGTTTGACCCTGATTTGGTCGAAGTTTTTGACAGTATTATTGATGAAGCGAGAGCAGAACTCAAAAAGTATGAAGAAGAACACCCGCAAACGCAGGAAAATTAAGATATTTGCCGTGATAACGGGCATGATTTAAAAGAAATTCGCAATGAAAAATTTGCGAATTTTTTGTTTATTATTAAGATTTTTCCGAGATAAATTATTTGTGATAAAATAAATTTGCAAATTAAATAAAAGGAATATGAAATATGAGAATGTCACGACTTTTTTTGGAAACTTTAAGAGATTTTCCGGCAGATGCGGAATGTACAAGCCACAAATTCCTCGTCAGAGCAGGATATATCAGAAAATTAACTAACGGTATTTATAATTATTTGCCGTTGATGTGGAGAGTTTTGAAAAAAGTTGAAAAAATTACTCGTGAAGAAATGGATAATGCAGGTGCACAAGAAATTTTGATGCCGTTTTTGCAACCGAAAGAACTTTGGGAAGAATCAGGCAGATGGGGTGCTTACGGCAAAGAACTTATGCGTGTAAAAGACAGACACGGCAAGGAAATGTGCCTTGGACCGACACACGAAGAAATCGTAACTTTTGTAGCAAGAGAGGGCGTTCGTTCTTATAAACAATTGCCGCTCAATTTGTACCAAATTCAATCGAAATTCAGAGATGAAATTCGTCCGAGAT
>CAKVJR010000014.1 GCA_934754855.1 uncultured Candidatus Melainabacteria bacterium | reverse complement strand
TGATAAGGTTGAATAAGGTCGATTGCCTTGATACCCGTTTCAAGAATTTCGATTTCGGTATTTTGTTCCGTCAAAGTCGGAGCATTTCTGTGGATAGGCAAGTGCATATCCGTTTGAATTTCGCCCGCATTGTCAACGGCATCGCCCAAAACGTTCAAAATTCTTCCCAAAATCGGATTGCCGACCGGAATTGAGATAGGATTTTCAGTATTAAGAACTTTCATTCCTCTTTTTAATCCGTCAGTTGAGGACATTGCAACCGAGCGAACCTTGTTTTCGCCCAAGTGTTGTTGAACTTCCGCAACAACTTTTTGTCCGTCTGCGTTATACATTTCTAAAGCGTCATAAATTTTTGGAAGGTTACCGTTTTGAAATTCGACGTCGATAACCGGTCCGATAATCTGAGTGATTAATCCTTCTTTTTCGGTCAATATTTCCATGTTTACACCTTTTCTATCATTGTATATGTGATAATTATAACTTAAAAATGATTTTTATGCTCAAAATAAATATTTCTTAAAATCGTCAAACAGGCTGATGAAATCAGCAAAGTCGGGCAAAATAATGGTTTTATGTATAATCGAAAATTTTACAAAAGTTTGAAAAAACCGAAAATTACTCCCCCGCCTGAGTTTTTCAAGGTTGCGTGGTCGATTTTGTATGTTTTAATGTTTTTGGGATTTATTCTTGTTATCCTTACTCCTGACAGCGTTTCGAGAATAAAGGGCATTTGTTGGTTTGTGGTTCAATTTTTGGTTAACGTTCTATGGTCCCCCGTATTTTTTGTTTTTGAAAAGCCGAAAGCGGCACTGTTTCTGTCGTTATTGCTTGTCGTTTTTGTCGGAATAACGGTATATTTCTTTGCACAAGTGTCTTTAATCGCATTTTCACTATTGCTTCCGTATTGGATTTGGGTTTGTTTTGCATGTTTTTTGAATTGGGAAATCGTGGTTTTAAATCCCGAAAAACGTCAGTAATTCTTAAATATTGACATTCTCTTGATTTACCGACATAATTGAATATGTCGGCAAATTAAAAGGATATTTAAATGTTTAATGATTTTTACAGAGATAAACGAATTTTTTTAACGGGACATACGGGCTTTGAAGGTTGTTGGCTTACACTGTGGCTGAAATCACTCGGAGCAAACGTTTTGGGCTATGCACTCGAACCCGATACTGACCCCTCAATGTACGAAGAAGTCCGTCTTTACAGTCATTGCAAAAATGAATTTGGAAATATTATGGACGTAAAAAGATTAAACGACGTAATGAAAAAATTTAAGCCCGAAATCGTTATAAATCTTGCATCTCAACCGGTTGTAAGTCTTGCCGAAAAAAATCCCGCCGTTACATTCCAAACGAACGTTTTGGGTGCGGTAAATGTTTTGGAAGCGGCAAAAAAATATGATTGTGTAAAAGCATATCTTGAAATTTCAAGCGGTGCCTGCTATGCAAACAGAGAGGGCGAAAATGTTGAAACAGACATAATCGGCGGTGCAAATATTTATTCTGCCTCAATGGCTTGTAAAGAAATGATGGTGGATACTTACAGAAAATCAGAGGCTGCGGGAAAATTCCCCATAGCAACTGCTCGTGGCGGTAACGCAATCGGCGGCGGTGATTGGATTCAAGACAGATTGATTCCTGAATTTATCAAAGAGGTTTCTGTCGGAAGCCGAATAAAATTGCGTAAACCAAATACTGTCAGACCTTTTCAACATATTTTAGACTTGTTGTCAGGATATTTAATGCTTGCAAAATGCCTTTATGAAAATGGTGAAAAATATGCTCAGGCATTTAACTTCGGGGCAAATTCGGACGGTAATTTGAGCGTTCGGGACTTTTTGCAAAAATTTATCAATGTCTATGGAAAAGGCGTCATTGTTGAAGATGAGGACGGAAAGTTCTTTGAATATGACAGACTTGTTTTGAACAGTGATAAGGCTAAAAATCTTTTGGGTTGGACTCCGACGCTTGATATTGACAAAACTATTGATTTTACTGTCGAATGGTACAAAAAATTCTATTTGGACAAAGAAGATATGTATGACGTTACAATGGCTCAAATCGCAGAATTTGAACGCCTTTGCAAGTATAATGAAGCAAATTTGTAATGCTTAAAGAACTTTTAGAACAAAAAAAATGTTTCAAACTCATTTGCGGAGCGGGAAATGAGGACATCGAGTCTGTCGAAAAATTGGTCGCTGTCTATGCGGTGGCAGGTTGCAGATTTTTTGATATTTCTGCGGACAATAAGGTCATAGCCGCTGCGAAAAAAGGGCTTGACCGTATTAAAACAGACGAAAAAAAATTCCTGTGCGTTAGCGTCGGAACGAAAAACGATGCTCATTTTCAAAAGGCAAAAATCGATAAATCAATTTGTTTGAATTGTTTTAAATGTGTGTCAAATTGTCCTCAAAATGCAATAGATACGCACCTTGTCGTTAATTCGGAAAAATGTATCGGCTGCGGAAGATGTGAGATTTCCTGCCCGACGAAGTCGATTTTTTTCGAGGAAAAAAAGATGAATTTACGTCAACTTTTTGTGGATTTAGACCTTGCAAATGTTGATTGTATTGAACTTCACATTGGTGATGAAAAAGATTGCTTTGAAAAATGGGAACTTTTGAGGAAATGTTTTTCGGGAATGTTAAGCATTTGTATCGGACGAAAAAAATTTTCTGATGAAAAAATGATTGAGATTTTGGAGAAACTTTTGCGTGACAGAAAGCCTTATTCAACGATAATTCAGGCGGACGGTTCGCCGATGTCGGGCGGGGTTGATGATTACGAAAGCACTTTGCAGGCTGTTGCGGCGGGAAATCTTGTTAAAAGGGCTGATTTGCATCAATATGTAATTGTTTCCGGCGGTACAAACTCAAAAACGATGGAACTTTCAAAGATTTGCGGAGTCGATATAAATGGAGTTGCGGTTGGGTCTTTTTCAAGAAAAATCGTAGCCGAATACCTTGGAAGAGAAGATTTTTGGGAAAATCAGGAAGTTTTTGACGAGGCTGTTTCAGTGGCAAAAAAATTTATTTCCGAACTTTTTGACTAAAATTACCGTGAATTTTTGAAACAGGGTAGTTTATATTTAAAAAAACTGTGCTAAAATAGCAATGAACAAAAAAGAGGATTTTATGAAAAAAATTTTTAATACATTAGTAGCGTTAATTTTGCTTGTTTCTGCCGGAAACATGTCCTTTGCGGCGGCACCTCAACATCAATACAAACCGAAATCACCGATTATTGTTTTGAATGAAAAGGTTGAATACATTACGTTGCAAACCCCGACGGCTATTGTGTTAAATCCTTATAATTATTTGAACAAATACGTTCAATTTCCTGCAAGATTTAACAAATTTTCGACATTGGGATTGGATTATAAGCCTGCAATGCGACCATCTCAATCATATATCGGTATGTTAATCGAACGTGACGATGTTGCTGATCCGTCGGTTGTAATTCCTCTTTCGGAAATGAAAATTTTTGTTAAACGTTCAGATGCGGAAAAATTCACTGACCTCGAGTCTCGTGACAGAATTTTCATCAAAGGAAAAGTATTCTCGACGGCTCTTGGCGATCCGTGGGTTGATGTTATCGAATTGAAAGTTTTGCCGAAAGATACGGGCAAAAAGTAGTAATATTGTGCATTTGCGGGTAAAAGAAGTTTGGGTATGGCGGCTTTAAAAAAATATCTTACTGTTCATGGACATTTTTATCAACCACCGAGAGAAAATCCTTGGTTGGAACAGGTTGAACTGCAAGAAAGTGCTTCGCCTTATCACGATTGGAACGAGCGTGTTTCGGCGGAATGTTACGCCCCGAATTCGATTTCCAAAATCGTAGGTTCAGGCAACAAAGTTCTTGATATCGTCAATAACTACGCTCACATGAGTTTTAATATGGGGCCGACTTTGCTGAGTTGGCTCGAAAATCACGACAGATACACTTATGAACACGTTATTCAGGCGGATATCGACAGTGTGAAAGAGTTTAGCGGGCATGGAAACGCTTTGGCTCAAGTTTATAACCACATCATTATGCCGCTTGCCAATGAGCGTGACAAAGTTTCTCAAACCGTTTGGGGCATTAAAGATTTTCAAAAACGTTTCGGCAGAATGCCCGAGGGTATTTGGCTTGCAGAAACTGCTTGTGATGATGAAACCTTGGGCGTTCTTTCCGATTGCGGAATTAAATTTACTGTTTTGTCACCCTATCAGGCAGAAAAGGTGAAATCTTTTAACGATACGGATTTTACCGATGTTTCTCATGGGGAAATCGATACGACAAAACCTTATCGATATAACATCAAATGCAGAAACGGCAAGACAATCGACCTGTTTTTCTACAATGCTCAAATTTCTCAAGCAGTTGCTTTTGAAGAACTCTTGAAAGACGGCGGAAGATTTGTTGAAAAATTGAAAACAGGAATTTCTCCTGCCAATGATTTTTCGAGATTGGTGAACATTGCAACAGACGGCGAAAGTTACGGTCATCACACGAAATTCGGCGATATGGCACTTGCTTATGTTTTGAGAATTAAAGCAGGCGACGAGGGCTTTACCATTACAAATTACGGTGAATATCTTGAAAAACACCCGCCCGTCGATGAAGTTGTCATAAAGCCCGTATCTTCTTGGAGTTGCTGCCATGGAGTCGGTCGTTGGAAAGAGGATTGCGGTTGTTCAACAGGCGGTATGGCAGGTTGGAATCAAAAATGGCGAAAACCGCTCAGAGTGGCTCTTGACAATCTTCGTGACAAACTAGTTGTTCTTACCGAAAAAGAGGGCAAAAAGTATTTTAATGACGTTTGGCAAGCGAGAAATAACTACATTGATGTTGTCCTTAATCGCAATAACATCGACAAGTTTTTGAAAGAAAATGCCTTTAAAAATCTTGGCGAAAAAGAAATTGTAAATGCTCTGAAACTTATGGAAATTCAGCGTCAGGCAATGTTGATGTTTACAAGTTGTGGTTGGTTTTTCAACGAAATTTCGGGCATTGAAACAATACAAATTATGAAATATGCGGCAAGGGCAATGCAACTTGCGAAAGATTTTTCCGACGAGGATTTGGAAGGTCAGTTTGTTGAAACATTAAAAGATGCAAAAAGTAATATCCCCGGAAACGGTAATGGCAAGGACATTTGGAACAATTATGTCAAACCGTCTGTCATTGATTTTAAACAACTTGCAAGCGTTTGGGCAGTGACTTCAATGTACCGTGATTACGGCAAAAAGACCGATTTGTATTGCTATAAAATTATAAAACATCATTACAAAAAAATTTCAAAAGGTTATACGAATTTAATCGTCGGTCACATTGAAATTCAGTCGAAAGTTACGCTTGAAAAAGAAGATATGATGTTTTCCCTTTTGCAATATTCAGGCGGCGATTTCCATTGTGCCGTAAGGAATTACGACGGAGAAGAAAATTACATGAATATTATCAAAAACCTTATTCATGCTTATCAACTCCACCCGCCGACGGAAACAATCAGGCTGCTTGATGAATATTTCGGCAAAAAATATTTTACCCTCAAAGATACTCTCATCGAAGAAAGACGGGAAATCCTCAAGTCGCTCTTCAAAAACGAAACTTCAAAAATTCAATCACTTTACAAAGATGTTTACGAAGAGGGCAAAGGTTCTGTTTTGCACCTGAAAAATCTCGGGCTTGACGTTCCGATTGAATTTAAACTTGCGGCAAAATATACTCTGTCACAAGAGTTTAATACCATTTTTAAACACGAAAATTGTTTTGACGATGAATCTTTAATTCAGTCTGCGTGCGACATTATCAAAGAGGCGGAAGAACTCGAGGTTAAGTTGCACAAGGAAGAAACCGACAAGTTTTTTGCGGAAGAAATTACCACTCGGGTCAAAAATTTTGTTTCAACTTTTGAAACAGAGAAACTCGACAAGGCTCTTGAAATATTCAAATATACGACTATGCTTGAACTTTCGCCTGATATTTCTGTCGCTCAAAATATCTATTTCTCAGAAATTTATTCAAAATTCACTCAGTTGATGTCACGTGTAATTTTGGCTTCCCGTGATATTAAATCTAATCAGCACAAAATGCTCAGAATTTTGGAACTTGGCGAAAAATTAAACATCGACACTTCTTTCTATCGCAATACGCTCTCAAAAGCCGCAAGCAGAATGTCGATTTAATGCCTTTATCCTTAATAATTGCAACTAAAAACACTAATAGTGTTTTGTAGCATTTTTGTGACCGACACTAATAGTGTTTTTGTGTAAATTTTAAACAACACAAATAGTGTTATTGTTCTTTTGCTATTTGCTTGAGTGCATTTTTCATCATTTTAACGTACGGCGGAATTGTTGTTATATCGCCTGTTTCCGATACAGAGTGGGCATTTTGAATTGTGCAGCCCGTGCTGATTATCAATAAATTCGGATTTTTTTCGAGTAAAACTGACGGTTCAAGCCCGATGTGTTCTGCTGTGCAGGTTGCATTTTTGCCGCTGATTTTTTTGTAAGAATTTTTGAAAATCTCAACGAGCGGGTTGTTTTCGACGGGTTTCCAAGCACCGTATTCGACGAGCAGATTTTCTGTAAAATCGAAAGTTTTTGCGGTTTCGTTTTGTTTTACACGAAGTTCGTTTTTGAATTTATCTTCGTTAAATCTCATCATAAGTGTGCAAATGACGGAATCGTCGGTTGTTTTTATCAAACCTAAATTTGAGGACGTATCGACAAGTGACGGGTACATTTCCATGTTTTTGTATTTTCCGTTATAAAGCTCGGCGAGGAACAAAATTACGTCATCTTTTGTGTCGTCAGTGAAAACTTTTTTCGGAACGGTAGTTTTTTCTGCTGTGACGAGCAGACCTCTATCTTCTTTCGCAAGGTCGTTTTTGCCTGTTTCATAGTTATATTTACTCAAAATTTCTTGAGCCTTTTTTACTCTTGTGAGAAAAATTTGTTCTTTGTCTTTATTAATGACAATGGTGGCTTTTGCCTCTCTCGGTATGACGTTGTGATTTTCGCCACCCGAAATATTTGCCAATTCAAGGTTTAAATCTTCTCCTGCCTGACCGTTGGGTGCCAAGTCGCAATCGACTGTCATCAGGGCATAAGCAAGGTATTTTATCGCATTTGCACGGCTTTTGTTGATATCATAGCCGGAGTGTCCGCCTGTTAAATTTGAAAGTTTGATTTCATAAGCGGTGTCATTTTCAGGTGTTGTATATTCGTTTTTGTGAATGTACTGAATACGGCGTCCGCCTGCACTTCCCGTGACAATTCTGCCGATGTAAAATCCGTCAAGATTTATCAAATATTTTGCTCCTTCAAGATGTTTGGGGTCAAGTTTTTTTGCTCCGACAAGTCCGACTTCTTCTGCCGAAGTCAGGATAAATCTGACTTTCCCGTGGTCAAATTTTTGGGTTTTAAAAAGCCACAACAAAGCGGCATTATTAAATCCGCAGTCAGCCCCCAAAGATGAGCGGCCGTCTGTTTTGAGAAGATTTTTGTCAACTTTTATATTAATAGAATCTTTTATCGGGTCAAAGTCGTCTGTGTGGGCACAAACCATGTCGGTATGACCTTGGATAATCGTGAGAGGGGCATTCTCAAAGCCTTTCGTTGCGGGAAAATCTGCGATTATATTGTTCGCCTCGTCGGTTTGAACGGTTGCTCCCATTGATTTCAGTTCTTTTTCGAGAAATTTTGTTATTTCTTTTTCATTAAAAGTGCAGTGAGGAATTGTCGAAAAACTTTTAAATTCCTTGACGACGCCATTTGTTATTCCTCTGTCCGACGGCAGTGCAAACCCTGCATTAGCAATGATTAAAGACAAAAATATACTGAAGAAAATTTTTGAAATCTTTTTCACAACAAACTCCTTTTTTTCGATTTTACACTATGTGAGAAAAAATTTAAAGTGATTATTTTCAATTTTTAACAGGCAATTTTTGAGTTGCTTTCGGTTTAAAATTCAAAAAAGGAAAATTTATGATTGATGCAAAAGAGGCTTTAAAACGTCTGATAGAGGGCAATAAACGGTTTGTTTCGGGGCAATCTACTCACCCTAATCGGTGCGATGAAACAAAAAACAGTTTATTAAGCGGTCAAAAACCTTTTGCCGTCATTCTTTCCTGCTCGGACTCGAGAGTTCCCGTTGAGATTGTTTTTGACGTCGGACTTGGTGATGTTTTTGTCATAAGAACGGCGGGACACGTACTGTCTGACGAGGTTATGGGAAGTATTGAGTATGCCGTTCAGCATTTGGGCGTAAATCTTGTTATGATTTTGGGGCATGAAAATTGCGGTGCAATCAAATCCGCCGTTAAGTCATACAAGGAAAAATCTTTTGAAAAACTTTCCCCCTATATGCAATCAATCATGAAACATATTTATCCCGCAATCGACAAAATCGTTTGTCCCTGTTGTGAAACACCGCTTGAGGATTTATCCGTTAAGGCAAATATTTTATATCAGGTTGATGATTTGCTCAAAAAAGATAACTTCATTGCCGAAAAAGTTAAAACAGGCGAAATTACAGTCGTCGGGGCTAAATATGAACTTAAAACCGGCAAAATCGTTATAATGTCCGAAAAAGGTTAGTCGTAAAAACAAAAATCTTTGGGAAGTTCCTCTTCAATCTGCCTCGCAAACTCTACAAAACTTATATTAAAAGCGTTAGAAAGTTTCCACAATGTTGAAATCTTTGTATCGCTTTTTCCGTTTTCAAGCCTTGATAATAAACCGTTTCCAACATCATATTCAAAAGAAAATTTGTTTATTCCCTTGTTTAATTTTTTTCTGTTTCTAAAAACAACTTTTCCAATCGCCTGAAAAAGTATCGCTTTCTTTTGTTCGCTGATATCAAAATCTTCATCTTGCATTTTTAAATTTTACAATGGTATTGACCTTAAAGTATTGACTACAATCAATAGGTGCTTTATAATAATAAAGAGGAATTTTATGATAAAAAACGGCTTTACTTTGGCGGAAGTACTGATTACGCTTGTTATTATCGGTATTATTGCCGCAATGACAATTCCGAATTTGATTAATCGCACGGACGAACAAGAAAAAGTAGTTGCCGTGAAAAAATCTTTCTCTGTTTTAAGCCAAGCATACAAAAGATTAATAGCTGATATGGGTGAGATAACGACTTATTCGTTAGGAAGTAATAACACAGAGGCAACGGAAAATTTCGGTAAATTAATTACCCCGTATTTCAACACTCAACAGGTTTGCGGAATGGCGGTGAATGAGGGTTGTTTTCCCTCTCCCAATAAATTGATGTCGGGGCAAGACGGAATAGATTATGATTCAAATTCAAATTATTTCAAAATGCGATTAAGTGATGGCTCCTCTGTGTTGTTTTCCGTTTATAGCGGGCCGTTGGTTAAAGGTACAAGTATAGGGTTGGATAGTACTTTCGGTTGGATTATGGTAGATATAAACGGCGATAAAGGTCCAAACACAATGGGAAAAGATAATTTTTCTTTTTGGATAACAAAATATGGAATTGTTCCTTTTGGAAGTCCTTTTGATAATGACCACCCGCTCGAAAATTGCAGAACACTTGGCTTTTCGTGTGCTGCTTGGGTTATCACAAAAGGAAATATGGACTATTTAAAAGAAGATGTTTCCTGGTAATCAGTATTGGACAGAGCCTGTTTTTAAAACTTTTGCCGCACAGTCAAATCCTGCGTAAGCACCTGTTGCTCCCGTATAACATTTGGCTGAAGAATTGTCTTTTCCTGCAGGAACAAGTCCTCCTTCTGTCAAAACAAACATGAAAACGTCCCGTCCGATTTGATTTGGTCCTTTATCTCCGTTCAAATCGACCGCAAAAATTAATGTCGGGTAAACAAGATTTTCCGTTACTCCGAAAACCGTTTCGACGTTGCCGCCGTAAATATCCATTGAAACATAAGTTCCGTCGGCAAGAATAAATGAAACATTGTTTCCTCCAACGCCCGAAGTTCTTGCTTCTGATTCATTTCCGCCGTCAAAACCTTTCGATTTTTCGCTTGACCAACAACCGTCTGTATAGACACATCTTTTCATACTGTTCAAATACGGTGCAATGTAGGTATCAAAAGTATTTTGGCTCGACTCGTTACTGTTGTCCTGAAGTCCCCAACTTGTATAAGTTCCGTTAAAAGATTGAGACAACATTAAGACCTGTGCCAAGGTCGAGTATGATTTTTTTAATTTTGCCAGAATTTCCTTGTCGTGCTGTGCATTTATGACACTCGGTATTGTCATCGATGCTATTATGCCGATAATTACAAGCGTGATTAGGACTTCTGCTAAAGTGAAACCCCTTTTCATCAATAATCCTTAATGTATTACTCTCTATTCGTCGGTTATTTTCTGAAAATCTTTAACACTTTTTTGATTAATTTTTGTAAAAGATAGTTTGATTACCACAGGATTAATTGTATCAAGTACAATTATAAAAAATTGTATAACAGCCTAAGCATGTCACACATGGCGAGAAAATTTTTTGCAAACTCTTTTACAAGTTTTTTGTTGGTAGGCTATGCTTCTCTGTTTTCAAGCATTGTCGGTACAACGAGCAAACCTATGTAAACAATCATGCCAAAGATTACAAGATTGAGAACATTTGTGATATCCATAGTGAACACCCCATCTTTCTGCCAATTGTATAATACCCTTTTTTTTGAATTTATAACTACCTCATTCATATGAAAAATTTTTTTATTTTTCGTGCCTTTGTCAAAAAAATCAGTATAATAAAATTAAGAGGGAACTATGAACAGACTTAATATTAACAAACTTTTTGCAGATTTATGTTGTTCCAATTGTGGGCATGATTTTGACGAAGACTCCGTTTTCGTTCTGAGAGAAGAAGAAGGGCTTTTTGTATTGCAAGTGGTTTGTCCCGAGTGTCAAAAATCTTTCGGGGTGGCAATTTTGGGCATGGAATCCATTGCCGTTAAAGATGAAGAAAAAACTGACGCTAAACTTGCTCTTCAAGTCAAAGATTTGCCCGAGCCGATTTCATCTGATGATGTTATCGATGCTCACAGATTTATCAAAAAATTGGATAAGGATTGGCAAAAATATATTCCTGACGAATATAAATCGTAATGCTCTCGGCTTTATGAGGGAATTTTGCCGTATATTTTTGAGTAAAATTTCTCGATTTTGTGCTTATCTCCGCTAACGAGCAAACTTCTGATGTCGTTTTCCGTTTTGACAAAAATTTCCATATAGGTGACTTTTTTGCTGCTCATTCCGCCTATGATACTTCCTGCAACAGTTCCGCCTATTCCGAAAAATGAGCCGACAACTCCGCCAGCCAAACCTTTCGCAAAAGATGTATGAGGTTCTTTTTCCGTTGAAATTTCAATGTTTGCAATGTCTTCATAGTCAACCGTCACAACCTCTTCCATTTTATCTTTATAAATTACCAACCCGTCAGGAGAAATGTCTAAAGTTATTTCTGATATTCGGTGAGAAAAATTTAATCCCTCTTCATAATGAAAACTCATCAAATCGGCAACACGAACTTTGTTTTTGGTAATTTCAGTCGGGGTGTCAGCAGGCACTCTTAAACCGTTCTTTACCTTGCTTCTCTTGTAACAATCTACAAGCACAAACGGAAGAGTGATAATGTTTGCAATTGCACAGAAAAAAAGTAAAACCCAAAAATATTCGTTTACGACAATCAAAAACAAAGATGCAAAGGTTATGAATAAAAGTATCATATAAAAATTCATAAGTCCTGAAACTTTATTATCCGTCCCGCATTTCGGGCAAATCGTTCCATCTCCGAAATGGTCGTATCCGCACTTATAACAAATAAATCCTTTACTGTAATCTGTCATTTTGTTTCCCTTTCAATATCTTCAGTATAGATATCGGTAACGTCAATTTCGGACGTATAAATCGGTCGGGGGTGACGGTCAGTGTAAAACTTTTTCAATTGCGGGGGCGAAGTAGAATTTATCGTAGTCAATGTTTTTGGCTTCTTTTATTACGTTTACAAAATCCGAATAATTTTTATGTGTCGGCACCCAAACTGACAATTCATCGTATTTTTTGTCCAAATCCGCTCCCCAAGGGGTATAAATCGAAAAAGATATAACGATATCCAAACGCTTCGCCAAATCAATCATATACGGAATTTCCCCGTAATTCATATCCGAGATTACGCAATTTATTATTGCCTGATTGATTTCTTTTTGTTTTTTCAACTCGGAAATATATTCGAGGTTTTTCATTACTGTGTCTAAGTTCGAGCCAATCATTATTTTGTCGTAAATTTCTTTATGAAAAGCGTGCATTGAAACAAAAACGCTCTCTATTCGTCTTTTTAGCCCGAGAATTTCGATATTTTGTCTGTTAAAAAGTATTCCGTTTGTATAAATAACAAATTTAATGGTTTCATTTGTTTTTGTAAGTTTTTTGATTAATTGCCGAGAATGCTCGCTGAATAAGGCTTCTCCGCCGCCGCTGATTGTGAGATTTTTGGTGTTTTTTAACAACGGCAAAATTATTGAGTCCAATTTTTCGTTAATTTTTTCATTTTCGGCATCTTTTTTGATTATTTCGTTCCGACAGGTAATACATTGAATGTTGCAAACTTTGTCATAAGAAAGCGTAACGGTTTCGGGCAAATCAGGCATTGTTGTGTAAGTATCATCTTTTTCAACAAATGCCGATTCTCTGCAAATTTCGGAATTGCACAGGGAATAATCTCCGTTAAGGATTTTTTCCCGAAGAATTTTTGCTTTTTCCGAATACCAAATGTCATCAATCGACTTGACGTTTTCATCAAAAATATTGCCGATATTATGATAATCAATATAGCAAGGGCAACAGGTGTAAACATTTCCCTGAATATCTATTTCAAGGTTATTAAATGGTTTCAAACATATTTTTTGTGTCATTTTTTGCCCTTATTGTTAAGTATAATTTCATTTTAGCATAAAATTTATACCTGTTTTTGTCAAAAAACGATATTTTTGCAATAAAAAATTGTGCAAGAAATTCCCTCGTCACAACACACAAAAAAATAAGCAAAAGGCGACTCCCGGATTCGAACCGGGGGTAAAAGCTTTGCAGGCTTCTGCCTTACCACTTGGCCAAGTCGCCATAAAAAAAATGGAGCGGAAGAC
The DNA here is from genome assembly GCA_934754855.1 of uncultured Candidatus Melainabacteria bacterium. GTDB lineage: Bacteria > Cyanobacteriota > Vampirovibrionia > Gastranaerophilales > Gastranaerophilaceae > RUG841. The sequence continues at coordinate 11,895 of CAKVJR010000014.1, read as the reverse complement.
GAGACTCGAACTCGCGACAGTCTGCTTGGAAGGCAGATACTCTACCAACTGAGCTACTTCCGCATTTCGTGAACCCATTATAAAATAAACAAAATTTTTTTTCAACCCGTTATTTTTTGCTATTTTATTCTTTGGGAATCTAACATTAAAGTTTCAAGTTCGACGTCTTTTTGTTCGTCGTCAGGGCGGGAATTGTTATAAAGTCTTGAATCTGCGTGATATCCGTCACGTTCCATCGCTTCGTACATTTCAAGTCTTTGATTTGCGATGGGAGAATTGGGGTTAATGTGCTGTGCGACTTTGTAGTAAGCGATTGCTTTTTCGATGTCGCCCAATTTTTCATAGCATACGGCGGTTGCGATGTTTGTGTTGTAATCCATCAAATTGCCCGAACTTAAAGACAAATTGTAGTATTCGATTGCGTTGTTGAAGTTGTTGAATTTAAAACAATAATCGCCCAAAGCCTTGTGCACGTTGGGATTTTTCGGGTAAGTCGCATACGCTTCCATAAGCAAGTGACGGGCTTGAGTTTCTTTGCCCAAAAACGTTGCTGTCGTTCCTGCTCCCAGAAGTGCATCTAAATCTCCCTCGTAGTATTTCAGGTATCTCAAATAATATTCTAAAGCCTTACGGACAAAACGGATTCTTGTCGTTTCATCTTTTGCCTGAACGGCAGTTCTTACGCAAAGTCTTGCTTTTTCCATATATTCTGCGGGATTTGAGGGTTCTTCTTCTTTCGTCAACATATAGTCGTCATTTTGGACGTGTTCTTCGGGTGCATTGGCAATTTCTGAGGGAGTTTCTTCGGGTTCATCTACGATTCCCTCTTCCTCTTTTATGCTTTTGATGACTTCCGAGTAGTCCAAATGAGGCGGAATATATTGCTCTTCTTCCGTTTGTTGGGCTTTTGTATTCGGAGTTGAAGAGTTTTTGTTAAAATTGTGCATGCCTGTTAATTCGCAAACCGCAACGATGACAATTAGCGTTAAAGATAACTTAAATATGGTTTTCAGAATTAACTTTTTCATATTAAAAAAACTTTATGAACTCTTCTTTACAATTATTATAGCAACGAGAATACATGATATAAATATAATAATAACTTTTGTTGCAGTATAAGGAAAATGTTGTGCATAGTCTTTCTGTCATTGTATTTATGGGTATTTTGGCACTATTATTTGCGGGTGCAATGTTGTTCTTTGGAATAAAATTTTCTCCAAAATCTGATTCCGAGTTAAAAAATTCGACTTACGAATGCGGCATGCCTGTTTTTTCTGATGAAAAAACATTTTATAACCCGAAATTTTTTGTATGTGCATTGCTGTTTGTAGTTTTTGATGCGGAAATGATGCTTTTGTTCCCGTTTGCATTGTCGTTTGATGTTTTGCACGGATTTGTTTTTGTACAGGGCATAATATTTTTGTTTTTAATGTTTTTGAGTCTTTCTTATGCAACACAAAAAAATATGTTGAGGTTTAAATAATGGGAAATATTTTGACTTCCGCATTTGATGAAATTTATAATTTTGCAAGAGCAAATTCATTGTGGCCGTTGACATTTGCGACTTCGTGCTGCGGAATTGAAATGATGAGTGCGGCTTGTTCCGATTATGATATTGCAAGATTCGGTTCGGAAATTTTCAGAGGTTCTCCGAGGCAGGCGGATTTGCTGATTGTAGCGGGAACGATTACTCACAAGGCTGCTCCGTCGCTTTTGAAACTTTATGAGCAAATGGCTGAGCCGAAATACGTTATCGCAATGGGGGCTTGTGCCTGCACGGGCGGAATGTTCAAAAATGACTCGTATTCTGTCGTTTACGGTGTGGATAAAATTATCCCTGTCGATATTTATTTGCCGATGTGTCCCCCGAAACCCGAGGCATTGCTTGATGCTTTGATGAAATTGCAGGAAAAAATCAAGACGGAATCTGTTGAACACAGAAGAAAATATCTTGCTGAAAATCGACCGAAATTGGCTTATCGAGAGGATATTTTGGTTAAAGAAAGAGAACTTAATTAGCGGGCGAAAATGGTGGAAAATTTTACTGAAAAATTTAATATTATCGATAAAATTGAACAGGCTGACGGTTCAATTCGGTATGTTTTGCCGAAAAATGAGGTCAAAAATTGCCTTTCTCATTTTAAAAACTCGGCAGAATTTTCAACAGATATGCTTCTTTCAATCAGAGCAACCGATTGGGTTGATAAAATTGAGTTAACCTATGAACTTTATTCGACAAAATTAAAAGAAAGACAAATTGTTTCAACATATTTGGAATCGGGCAATCCCGTTGCTGACAGTGTTGTTTCGGTTTTTAAGTCTGCCTCTTTTGACGAACGTGAAATTTTTGATTTGTTCGGTGTGGATTTTGACGGGCATGATGGTATGAAACGGTTATTGATGCCTGAATCGGTTGTCGGTAATCCGCTTTTGAAAAATTCCTGTTTCAAAGACGAAAGGCTAACGTGGAATGAATAAAGAACTTTTGAAAATCAATGTTGGCATTCAACACCCCTCAACACACGGGGTTTTAAGGTTAATTGCGGAACTTGACGGCGAAACTGTTAAATCCGTCGAACCTGTTGTCGGATATTTGCATCGTGGGCTGGAAAAGGCTGCTGAGAGCCGTTCTTATTTGCAATATTTGCCGATGGTTGACCGTGTTGATTATCTTTCGGGCTTTTTCTGTCAGGAAGCGTTTTGCTCTGCGGTTGAAACCCTTTGCAAAACTGAAGTTCCCGAGCGTGCAAAATATATTCGTTGTTTGCTTATGGAACTCAACAGAATTTCCTCTCATTTGCTTTGGCTTGGCACGTATTTAATGGATTTGGGGGCATCTTCACCGATTTTTTATGCGTTCCGTGAAAGAGAAATGATATTGAGAATTTTTGAAAATTTAACGGGTCAGCGAATGATGTATAATTTCCACGTTTTCGGTGGAGTTAAGCGTGATTTGAGTGCTGAAATTCTTGATGAAATTGAAAAGTTTTTTGAAATTTTCCCGAAAAAATTGCAAGAATATGAAAATATTTTGACCGATAATCCGATTTTTTTGTCGAGAACAAAAGGTCTTGGAATTTTGACGAAAAATATTGCACTTAATTATTCAATAACAGGTGCAAATCTCCGTGCGTCAGGCGTTGCGACTGATTTTAGAAAACAAAAACCGTATCTTGTTTATGACAAAATCGAGTTTGATGTTCCCACTGAATCGAGTGGTGACTGTTATGCAAGATATTTGGTCAGAATTGCCGAAATGAAGCAATCTCAGCGGATTGTTGAGCAATGTTTGAATTATTTGAAAAATAATGACGGCGAATATAAAAATTCTGCTGTAAACCCTCTTGATATAAGACCTTTAGGGGTTGCAAGTTCGTTTGTTGAAGCACCGAGAGGGCTTATGGTTTGTACGATTACGGCGGACGGCTGCGATAAACCTTATCGTGTCAAATGGCGGACGGGGTCGTTTTATTCCGTTCAAATTTTGCCCGTGCTTTTGAAAGAGCGAAATTTTGCCGATATTATGGCGATTTTCGGCAGTTTAGATGTTATTTTATCGGAGGTTGACAGATAATGGAATTTGTAATTCAACCTTATGTAGAATTTATGATAGAGCATAAAGTTCCTTATGTGGCGGCGTTTTCCGCTTGGTATGTTCTTGAATTTTTGTTGATTTCGGTATTTTTGTTAATTGCCGTTTTGATTTTTATTCTTGCCGAAAGAAAAATTTTGGCATTGTTTACTGTCAGAAAAGGTCCTAACAGAGTGGGTTTGGGCGGTTGCCTGCAAACGGTTGCCGATGCTTTAAAATTGCTTTTTAAGGAAAATATTGTGCCTGAAAAAGCGGACGGTTTTTTGTTCGGAATTGCACCTGTCATTGTGTTTGCACCTGTTATGTTCGTTTGGACGCTTTTGCCGTTTTCGATGTCGATTTTGCCCGTCAAATCAGATGTCGGCGTGCTTTTCTTTATGGCGGTTATGTTGATTCCCGTTTTGGGAATTTTGATTGCGGGCTTTGCTTCGGGAAATAAATATTCCCTTTTGGCGGCACTTCGCTCGGTTGTGCAATTAATTAGTTATGAAATTCCGATGATGTTTGCAACGCTTGCGGTGGTTGTGCTTTCGGGGTCTATGTCATTTATTGAAATCGTAAATGAACAATATCGCTGCGGTTTGTTCAGTTGGTATGTTTTCCCGTCGTTCTTGGGCTTTTTGGTGTTTTTCATATCATCTCTTGCTGCGATGAACAGAACGCCTTTTGATTTTCATGAGGCTGAAAGCGAACTTATTGCAGGGCATACGGCTGAATATTCGGGCATGAAGTTTGCGATGTTTTATTTGGCGGAATATGCGGCGGCATTTATCATTTGTGCATTTACGGTAATTATGTTTTTTGGCGGTTATATGCCTCCTTTGCAAATAAGCATTGCCGATATTTTTTCAAAATCTGAAATATTTTACGGCATTGTTTTGACTTGTGAGCAAATTTTTTGGCTTGTTTTGAAAACTTGTCTGCTTTTGTTTGTCGTTATTTGGATTAGGGCAACTTTGCCGAGAATGAGAACCGATAAATTTATGGAATTTGGCTGGAAATATCTTTTGCCGATTTCTGTTGTAAATCTTTTGATAGTCTGCATTATAAAACTCGGAGGGCTTTATGTTTTCTGATATTTTAAAAGGTTTAAAATCCTTGTGGAACGGGCATAAAACCGTAATGAAACAGGCTTTTGAAAAGCGTGTTACGTTGGAATATCCCGAGGAAAAACGGGAAGTTTCGGATAATTTTCGAGGAAAAATTGAGATTGTTAAAGATGAAAACGATAAATTATTATGCGTCGGTTGCGGCTTGTGCCAAAGAGTTTGCCCGTGTAAAGGCGTTATAAAAATCGAAAAACAAACCGAAGATAACGGAAAATTGCATATTCGTTATGAACGTGATGAGGCTCAGTGTATTTATTGCGGAAATTGCGTCGAAAATTGTCCGCAAAAAGCCCTGAAATTCACTAAAGAGTACGAACTTGCTACGGATATAAAATCAGAATTAAGGAAAATTGTTTAATGGATAAAATTCAGGCAATCATTTTTTATATAGTCGCTCTAACTGCCATTGTCGGTGCTTTTAGGGCTATTTTTACAAAGAAAATTTTTTATTCCGTATTTTATGCTTTTTTGTGTTTTATTGCTGTCGGTCTTTTGTTCTTTGCCTTGGAACTGCCGTATTTAGGCGTTGTTCAACTTTCGCTTTGCGGTGTTGCAATGTCGATTTTGTTCGTTTTTGCAATCGCTTTGACGGGCAAAAAAGAAGAAATTTTGTCCCCGATAGTTCACAGACCGAGAACTTATTTGACTATTGTCGGACTGCTTATTTTGACGGGATTATTGGCGTGTTTCCTGAGAATAGGCTCATTTATGTCGGATAATATTGCTCAGGCAACAAATGGTGTTATTCCTGCAACAAAGTCAATCGCAGTCGAACTTTTCCTGAATTACGGGGCACCGTTTGTTTTCACGGGATTATTCTTTTTGGCGACAATATTGGGTTTTGGGGTAATTCTCTCTATCAAAATCGGAGGTAAAAAATAATGGATTTTTTGTTTAACATCGGAATGTATCATTTTTTGCTTCTTGGCTTGTTTTTGTTTCTGACAGGGTTGTTGGGGACAATTATTTCAAAAAATTTACTTAGAATATTGATTTCGCTTGAAATCATGTTTTGTGGGATTACACTTAATTTAGCAACGTTTTCCGTGTATAGCGACGGCACACATTTCAAGGGCGGAATTTTAGCACTTTTCGTCTTGGTCATGATGGCGGTGCATATTGCGGTCGGAGTTGCGATAGTATTGAACATTCACGCATTTAAGGGAACTGTAAATGTCGAAGAAATCGGAGAATTAAAAGGATAATGCAATTTTTCATTGACAATATTTTATTAATCCTCATTTTGCCGTTGATTGCGATGGCTGTTGCTTTTGTCGGCAAATTTTTCAAATTCTCTTTTTCAAGAGGAACAGTCGTTTATTCGTCAATAACTGCAACAGTTGTAGGACTTATTTATGCGGCGGCTCTGTATTTTTATTACCATAGCGGAGTTGTCGAACCGTTTGAAGTTTCGATGAATTGGCTTAAATTAGGCTCTTTGCATGTTTCTCTCGGGATTTTGATTGATTCTGTTTCGACGACGTTTTTGTTGATATTAATGCTCGTAAGCATTGCGGTGCAATGGTATTCTGCTTCTTATATGTCGGAAGACAAAGATTTCGATTTATATTATTTGCTTTTAAATTTGTTCGTTTTTTCAATGACAGCGTTGATTTTAAGTTCAAATTTAGTGCAAACGTACTTGTTCTGGGAAATTGTCGGAATTTGCAGTTATCTTTTTGTTAATTATTATTTTCAAAGACCGAAAACCGCAAATGCGGCTAAAAGAGTTATGATTATTGACAGAATAGGCGATATGCTTTTCTTGTCGTGTTTGTTAATTTTGATTTATTTCATATTTAATTATCCGATTTCAGAAAGCGGTGAATTGCTTTCATACACAGCAATGCCTGAATCTTCGTCTGATTTCTATGTTTATTTTTCAGATGCGGGATTTTATTTGACCTCAATGTTGTTTTTCGGTGCGGCACTTGTCAAATCGGCACAATTTCCGCTCCACGTATGGCTTGTTGATGCAATGGAAGCCCCGACGCCTGTCAGTGCGTTAATCCACGCTGCAACGATGGTTTCGGCAGGTATTTTCTTGTCCGTAAGATTGTTACCCATGTTCGATTTGTCGGAGATGATGGCTGATACGATGCTTTATTTCGGATTGGCTACTGCGTTTATTTGTGCGTTTTTTGCGGTTGCTCAAACAAATATCAAAAAAATGCTTGCGTTCTCGACTTCGTCGCAACTCGGGTTGATGTTTACGGCATTGGGCGTTTTGGCTCCTTCTGCTACGGTGTATTATTTATTCTCTCACGCATTTGCAAAGGCTCTTTTGTTCTTGATTGCCGCATCTTTGATTAAATACACGGCAAACGGCAGTGCCGAGTATGCGGATATGAAAATTTCGAGAAAAAATAACCCTGTTACTGCACTTTGTTATTTTATTGCAATTCTTTCTTTGTCGGGAATTTTCTTCGGCGGATTTTTTGCAAAAGAAATTCTCTTTGAAAACTTGCAAATCTCAAACAGTATTGCGGTTGTCAGTGTATTTTGCATAATTTGTTTTATGACGGCATATTATTTGTTTAAGTCTTATTTCTTGATTTTTGAGCGTGATATTCCCGTTGTAAAATTGCCCAAAGTTCAACAATGTTCTGTTGTTTTTATGATGTTTGTTGTTATCGGGGCAACGTATTTTATCAGCAAGGATTTGTCTTTCGACGGTTTTTGCGATGCTTTTGAAATTTTATCCGAACCGAAAAGCGTGCTTTCTTTGATTATAATTACCACATTGGGTGCTTTGACGGCGTTTGGAGTATCTTTGAAAAAATGGGAATCATTGCCGCCTGTTGTGAACGGATTTGCCCGTAACGGCGGGTTTATCGATAAAATTTATGCATTTTTCGGAGATTATATTTTTGATCCGATAGCAGGTTTGACGAAAAAAATTGACAAGTGCATAATTGATGCTTTTGTGAATTTTCAGGCGACTGCAACTAAGACGGTTGCTTGGTTTGTATCGTATTCGCAAGGCGGAAATATCCAATCTTACCTTGCTCATTCGGTATTTGTAATTATTGTGATACTTGTATTTTGCTTGATTATGGCAATCGGAATCGGAGAGGTATGATGTTTAATTTATTATCATTAAAATTATTAATATTTGCTCCGATATTTGCCGCAATTGTTGTGATGTCGCCGATATTCGGTACAAATCCGATTTATATCAGAAGATTTGCAAAGACTTTTGCAACTTGCCATTTCCTGTATTCCCTTTTGTTTGTTGCGTTTTGCAACTTCGGAGAGGGTACTTATTATGATGAATTGACGGTTTTGGGCGAAGGTTGGCTCAGTAAGTTGGGCGTTTCGGCTGCATTTGGCGTTGGCGGTTTTTCCGTGCTGCTTGTGGCTTTGACCTCGTTAGTTTTCTTAATTGCTTTGATTTATTCAAAAACAATTATCCGAACAAAACATAAAATGTATTATACCTTGATGTTGCTTTTGGAAAGTATAGTTTTGGGTATTTTCTGCACAAAAGATATGTTTGTATTTTTGATGTTTTGGGAAGCGGAATTAATCCCGATGTACTTCTTGATTTCTCAATGGGGATCGGAAGGGGCAAAAAAGGCCGCAATGAAGTATGTGATTTATACTTTTGCGGGAAGTTTGTTTATTTTTGCCGCAATGATTGGGCTTTATTATTACGGTTATCATTTGAACGGGGAATTGAGTTCAAGTATTGATTTCTTGCGTGTTTACGAGGCTGACGGAATTTATCCGTTATTTTTACAAAAATTGCTTTTCTGGGCATTTTTTGTCGGATTTGCCGTTAAATTGCCTGTTTTCCCGTTCCATACGTGGTTGCCGTCGGCACATTCCGAGGCACCTGCTCCCGTCAGTATAATTTTGGCGGCGTTAATGTTGAAAACAGGGGCTTACGGGTTAATTCGTTTCGACCTCGATTTGTTCCCCGAGTTATTTATTCAATATGCACCGATTATAATGATTTTGGGTGCAATAACGCTTCTTTGGGGGGCTTTGGCGGCTTATAAACAAGGTGATATTAAAAAAATTATTGCATATTCAAGTATTTCTGCAATGGGATTGTTCTTGATTGGCTTGTCCTCGTTGAATAAAGTGGGAATTGACGGTGCAATATTTATAATTTTTGCCCACGCTTTTGCCGTAACAGGGTTATTCTTGGTTGCGGGTCTTGTTCAGCAAGCGACGAAAACAAAGAGTTTGCAAGAAATTTCGGGCTTGGGAAGTTCGATGCCGAGATTGATGTTTGCAAGTTGTATAATTGTTTTGTCATCAATCGGTATTCCTTTGACAATGGGGTTTGTCGGTGAATTTTCAACTTTTGTCGGAGCATTTTCTGCTGATTTTGAAAATGCTTTACTGCCGAAACTCGTTACGTTGACAGCCGTGTTATCATTGGTTTTGACGGCTGTTTATATGCTGAGATTTTATCACGGAATATTTTGTTCAACCCCGTCACCCGAGCGTAAATTCAATGATATTACGGGACACAGACTTATGCTGATTGTTGTAATTTGCATTTGTTTGATATTGTTCGGCTGCTATCCCGATTCGCTGATGAGCATTTACGGTGAGGTAACAGACGCATTGTTGGAGGTTTTGAGGGTATAATATGGAATTATTGTTATTTGAATTAAAAAATGTATTTTTACCTGAATTGACCTTGTTGCTTGCAATAATTGTGATTTTTTTGATGGAATTATTTTTCTCAAGACCGCTTTACAAGTTGTCGAGCAGAACGGCACTTATTGCAACAATTCTTCCTATGCTTGCTATTTCAATGGGCGTGGCTCATACGGGATATTCTTTTTTCGCAGAAATGTATGTCCAATCCAACTTTTCGATTGTTTTAAAATTGTTAATTTTGATTGGAACTTTTTTCACGATTTTATTATCTCAAAATATCATTAAAAAACTCAGATACCGTGCGTTTGAGTATTATTTAATAATGCTTATCGGTACATTTTCGGCAATGTGTTTGATTAGTGCAAATAACTTTGTTTCAATGTTTGTCGCAATGGAAACACTATTTGTGTCATGTTGCATGCTTGTTGGATTTTGGGATAAATATAAATCGAAAGAGGCTGCGATAAAATATTTGATAAGTTCATCTGTTGCGACGGCGATATTTCTTTTTGGCGTTTCTATTTTGTACGGAATTTCGGGTGAACTTGGATTTACAATGCTGAATTTACATTATTACGGACAGGATTCGTCTGTTTTGTTCCTTTTAGCATCTGTATTTATAATTTTGGGTTTGATGTTTAAAACGGGCTGTGTTCCTTTTCAACGTTGGGTTCCCGACGTGTATCAAGGTTCACCGTATCCTGTTGCGGCATATTTGTCTGTTGTTCCAAAATTGGCGGCGTTTGGTATTTTGGCAAGAATTATCGGGAATTTTTTGACAGAAATGCCGTTGTTACAAATCGTTATTTCGTTTATTGCACTGTTGACGGTTGCTTTCGGACTTTTGGGTGCAATTAAACAAACCGATATAAAAAGATTTTTGGGTTATTCGTCGATTGCCCATTGCGGGTTTATGCTCTTGGCTTTGAGTATTTTTTCGGTATTTGGAGTGGCGGCATTTATTTATTATGCGGTTGTTTATTTGTTTATGAACTTCGGTGCGTGGGCTGCAGGAATTACATTTGTCGCATGCGTCGGAAGTGACAATATAAAAGACTATCAAGGTATTTTTTATGTAAGACCTTATTATACGACCGCTTTTGTAATTTGTCTTATTGCTCTTGCGGGTTTGCCCCCGACGGCGGGATTTTTGGCAAAAATATTTTTGTTCTCATCTTTGACAAGAATGGATTTGTCGGGGTTGCCCGTTGTTGTAATCGCAATAATATTGACCATTTACGGTGTATTTGCGTATATGAATTTGATAAGAACTTTGTTTGAAAAAACGAGAATTCCGACGATTATGACTTCTCCGCAAATGAATACGAAAGTCGTTCTTTATTTCTGTACGATAATGACGATTATTACATGTTTCTTTGCAAATCAGGTTGTTTGGTGTTCGATGTTTGCGGCACTCGGAATTTAGAAAGTTAAATTAAATTTTTTAACAAACAAAAACCGCTCGTTTGAGCGGTTTGTCGTGTATTTTAATATTTTTGTTGTTAAAAATCGCTTATGCTTGTTTCCATTTTGATATCGTGCCAAGTTGCGTTTTCGTCTTCAAATGCAGTTGCATCAATCTTTTTCCAAATTTGTTTCCAAATTGTCGTGCCGTCTTTTTTATAAATTTCATCTTCGGGACCGTAAGGGTCACGAGTTGTAAATTCTGCATATTTAGCCATATTTGACGAGTAACCTGCATTTAAAAAGTAATTTCTTGTTGTCGTATGGTTTGTGTCAATGTTTGCAAACGCAGCCATACCGTTGACTGACAAAATTATTAAAGACAAAATTATTTTTTTCATATACACCTCATATTGGTTATATTTTTATTATACAGTACTTTTTTGAAAAAGTGTATTTGTTAAGTTTCTGCATAGACAATTTTTACAAATTCGTCAAGGAGTTTGTCCTCATCGACTTTGCAGACAATTTCACCTTTTTTGAAAATGTAGCCCTCTCCGTTTGCACCGGCAATACCGAAATCGGCATGTTTTGCTTCTCCGGGACCGTTGACGGGGCAGCCCATTACGGCGATTGTTATGTCTTTGTCAAAATTTAAAAATCTTTCTTCGGTTGCTTTTGCGAGTGAAATTAAGTCAATTCCGCATCTTCCGCAAGTCGGGCAAGAAACAAAATTTACCCCTTTCTTTCTTATTCCCAATGATTTTAAAATTTGGAAACCTGCTTTGACTTCTTCGACAGGGTTTTCCGTTAATGAAACTCTTATTGTGTCGCCAATTCCCTCAGCGAGGAGTGTTCCCAATCCGACAGAGGATTTTATAATTCCGCCACGCAAAGTTCCTGCCTCTGTAACTCCCAAGTGGAGCGGATAATCAACTTTTTCTGACATCAATCTGTATGCTTCGATTGTGGTCAAAACATCGCTTGATTTCAATGAAATTTTAATTTTGTCAAAATCATTGTTTTCAAGGATTTGTATGTGTCGCATTGCACTTTTTACCATTTTTTCGGAAAGCGGAATGTCGAGTTCCTGAAGATTTTTTTCCAAAGAACCTGCATTTATACCTATTCTGATTGGAACGTGGTGTTCTTTTGCGGAATCTACAACTT
>CAKVJR010000013.1 GCA_934754855.1 uncultured Candidatus Melainabacteria bacterium | reverse complement strand
AATCTACTCTCTTTCGTTCTCTCTACTCTTATATTAAGTATTTCAACTTCAAAAAATTGCTTTTTTTGATATATTTCTCGCAACAAAACTTAACAAAATATCTTTAACCCAATGAATATAGGGGTTTAAGAAAATTGCGTAAATAACATGTGTTTTTAGACGCAGACGAATTACATCTACATTTATAATAAGTATTTTTGTCAGAAAAAATTGCCTTTTTTGTGGAAAATTTTTTATTTTTCAATTTAGTGCTTGTTGTTTTTCCTGCATTTTTCGTCATACTGAGGAACGAGCGAGCAGAGTGCGAAAGGCTTGGCGATGAAAAGACAAAGTCTTTGAAATCGACAACCTGTAGGCATGTTTAATGCGAGCGAAGTGATAAACAAGCCGAAGTATCTGATTCCCTTGATATTTCACAGATTCTTCGCTAACGCTCAGAATGACGGTTATGTACTCTGCTTGCTCGTTTCTCGCAATGACATTTTCTGCTTAAAATTCAACATTCATCGTCATTGAGAAACCTTATAATTAATCCTCAATAGATTCGACTTCGACAGAAATATTATCTTTATACATTTTTTCTATTGTTTGGACAAAATTATTATCCGTTTTGACCCAAGCCTGTATGCCCGAGAGAATTTTGACGGGATTTTTGTCGTGGGGAGTTTTTACGATGAAAAACAGCGGGTCATTGCCCTTAAATTCCGAAACAATATGTTTCAAGCCCATTACGTCCTCAAAAGACATTTCTTTTTTGATATTCATTCTCACGAGGTTAATACTGTCGATTGCCTGAACATTGTCGATAACGATTTGTCCCGAGGATTCTTCTCTTGGTTGGTATTTGCCCGTTATAATCAATTTTTTGTCGTTCGCAATCAGAGAACCGCATTTTTCTAAGGTTTTATTAAATGCAACGTATTCGATTTTGCCTGTCAAATCTTCAAAAACGCCCGCCTTGAGGAACTTTGTCGGGTCTTTTTTTGTCGGAATTAATCTCATTGCCGTAACCATACCGCAGAGAATGACTTCTTTTTCGCTATGCAATTCTGACAAGTCGCTGATGTTGTGGCTTGCGATGAACGGAATTTTCTTTCTTATGCAATCGAGTGGGTTTGAGGTCAAATAAAATCCCAAAATATCTTTTTCAAATTCCTGAATTTCCTTGTCGGTATATTCTTCGTCAGAGCCGTAAAGTTGGAAATTTTCGGTCATCGGATTATCGTCGCCCAACATTGAAAACAGGCTTGCCTGACCGACTTCGGCTGCTTTCGCCTCTCTGTTGCAAACGGAAATCATATTGTCGATATTGTTCATCAATTTTTTGCGACAAGGCTCAAGACAAGAAAGCGTGCCTGTTTTTGCAAAACTTTCAAGCGATTTTTTGTTGATTGCTTTTGTATTCAAACGTGTAATGAAGTCGTAAAGTGACTTAAATTCACCGCCGTTTTCACGTTCTTCCTCAATCATTTCGCAGATTTGCAAGCCCACACCTTTGAGCGAGTTTAAGCCGAAACGAATTTGATTTCCGTCGGGAGTAAAGTCTGCATTTGATTTATTAATATCGGGCGGAAGTACCTCAATGCCTCGATTTTGAGCCATTGCGATGTACATTTGTGTTTTTTCTTTGTTGTCTTTAACGCTCGATAAAAGTGCCGAAAAATATTCAACAGGATAATGAGCCTTCAGGTATGCAGTTTGGTAGCAAACAAACGCATAAGCGGCTGAGTGAGCACGGTTGAAGCAATACTTCGCAAATTCGACCATCTGGTCAAAAATGCTTTCCGCAATTTCTTTGCTGACGTGATTTTTAGAGCAACCCTCGATAAATTTTGTTTTATTTTCAAGAATGATATCGACTTTTTTCTTACCCATTGCACGACGCATCAAGTCTGCTTGTCCAAGGGTGAAACCGCCCAAATCCTGTACGATTTGCATAATCTGCTCTTGATACAAAATAGTTCCGTAAGTATCTTTCAAAATCGGCTCCAAGAGCGGGTGTTCGTACGTTACGGGTTCTCTGCCGTGTTTTCTTGCGACGAAGTGTTTATCCATGCCCGTTTGCAAAGGTCCGGGGCGGAAGATTGCAACCAACGCACCCAAATCTTCAAAAACAGACGGTTTAAGTTCGCTGACAAGTTTTTTCATACCTGCGGATTCAAGTTGGAAAACGCCGTCGGTATCTGCTTTTTGGAGCAAATCGAAAGTCGGTTGGTCATCTAACGGAATTTTATTCAAATTAAGGTCGATGCCGTGGCGTTTTTTAATCCACCGCAAGGCATTCCGCATAATTGTTAAGTTCAAAAGACCCAAAAAGTCCATCTTCAACAAGCCCAAATCTTCCGAAGTTTGTTTTTCGTATTGGGTGATTAAATTTCCTTCTTTACCTCTTTGCAAAGGAACAAGGTCATCGAGCGGAACTTGCGAAATTACAACGCCCGCAGCGTGCATGCCCGTATTTTGCTTGATACCCTCAAGTTTCATCGCCTCATCGACAAGTTGTCTTGAGGTCAAAACTTGCCCCTCAATCAGGCTGTCACCTTCGATTTCGACATTATTTTCGTAAAATTCTTTAAATTCGGGACTTTCAGCGAAAACATAGGGGTGTTTTCCGTCGTCCACGAATGTAATTCCGGGGGAGTTCGGGATTAATTTTGCAATGTTGTTTGACACTTGGAAAGGAACGTTCAAAACTCTCGCAACGGCTTTAAGGGCATTTTTTGCCGCCAAAGTACCGAATGTGATAATTTGGCAAACCTTGTCGGCACCGTATTTTTCGACAACGTATTGAAAAACTTTTTCCCGTCCTTCGATACAAAAATCGACGTCGATATCAGGCATACTGATACGTTCAGGGTTCAAAAATCTTTCAAACATCAATTTGTGATAAATCGGGTCGATATCGGTGATTCCGAGTGCATAAGCGACAATTGAACCCGCCGCCGAACCACGTCCCGGACCTACGGGAATGTCGTGTTCTTTTGCCCAATTGATAAAATCCCATGTAATCAAAAAGTACGCAGGGAAACCCATTTGATTGATTACGCCGAGTTCGTAATTCATACGTTCTTCGAGGGCTTTTGTGACAGTGCCGTAACGTTTTTTCATACCCTCTCGAACCTTGAAATCAAGATAACTTTCGACGGTATGATTTGGCGGTACGTCAAAGTGAGGCAATTTAGACTTGCCGAGTTCGATTGTTACGTTACACTTTTCGGCAACTTCGACGGTGTTTTTTATCGATTGTTCAAAAGTTTTATCGTCTAATTTTTTGAACGCTGCCCGCAGTTCTTCGGGAGTTTTGACATAAAATTCGTCGTTTGAAAATTTGAAACGGTCAACATCTTTTTTGCTCGAGTTCGTTTGGATACAAAGCAAGGTGTCATGCCACGATGCGTCCTCTTTTTTCATATAGTGACTGTCGTTTGTGATGACGGTTTTGATGTTTAATTCTTTTGAAATTTTCAAAAGCCCGTTGTTCGAAAGTTCTTCTTCGGGCAAACCGTGGTCTTGGAGTTCAAGATAATAATCGTCGCCGAAAATCGATTTGTAATATTTTGCGACTTCTAATGCTTTGTCGTAATCTTTTTCGTCCCAAATCGCTCTCGATACTTCACTTGCAATACAAGCAGAAAGACAAATTACCCCTTCGCTGTGATTTTCGATTAATTCGTGATTGCATCGGGGTTTGTAATAATATCCGTCAACCGCTGATTTTGAGGCAATTTTGACGATATTTTTATAACCCTGATTGTTTTTTGCAAGCAAAACAAGGTGATAAAGTCTGTTTTGCCCCGGTTTTTTTTCTGTAATATCACCGTGGTAAACGTAAACTTCTATCCCGATAATCGGCTTGATACCTGCCTCATTGGCGGTTTTGTAAAGTTCAATCGCTCCATGCATAACTCCGTGGTCAGTAACTGCAACGGCAGGCCAACCTTGGTCTTTGCAAAATGATACCAATTTTTTTATCTTGATAGCACCGTCTAACAAACTGTATTCCGTGTGCAAATGCAATGGAACGTATGACATTTCAATTCCTTTCGACAGAAATATTTTACAACAAACAAAGCATGCCCGCCACGAAAATGAATAATGGTGCTTATACATTTGTTGATAATATTTTCAATTTTGCCCACCTCGCAATGACAAGGAATGCAACAAAAACAACAAAAACAACAAAAACTCTTCCCGAAGAAAGAGATTTTGTCAATTAAGAATTATTTACAATTAATTATTCTTGTTCGTTTTCTTGTTTTTCGCTTTTTTCAACAAGTTTATTCAATCTGTTGCAGAATGCTTCTGCCGTAAGCGGTTTGCCTGTAATTTCGATGAGGTTTTCGTCATCTGTTTTTGAGCCGCCATATTGGAACAAATTATTGTCCAAATATTCTGCTGTGCCTTTATTTTCGGTCAATTTACCGCCGAATTTTTCGGTCAATGATTCATACAATTGAGCCTTGATGAGCGATGCACGGAAGTAGTTTTGATAATAGCCGGGGTGTGAGAGGAAGTGCGGAATTGTTGCCCATTCATTCGTCGGGGTATCTTGTTCGCTTCTTCCTTTATATTTTACGCCCATATCGTGCCACAAGGCTTTCAAATCTTGGTCGGGATTTTCATACATTTGACGTTCAAAGTCAATAATTGCCATACTTGAGCCGACAAATTTCGATTCCTCCTTGCCCAAAGAATTTTCAAATTTTGCATTGACTTCGGGAGTAACAAGGTCTTTTGCAAGTCCCTCTGTTCTAATCATATCGCCCATCATCATTGCAACTGCTTCTGTCATTGTACTTGTTGTATCTTGTTCAAGATAGGGCAAACTTGCGTCTGTTTGAACCGTGAACACCGAGTGTCCCAATTCGTGCATCAATGTATCAACGCTTGAAACATTGTTCGTCAAGTTAGCCAAAATTCTTGCATCTGAACCCGGAGTAATCGGGAACGAGAATCCGTGAGTGTTTTTGTTTTCTCTCGGGAACAAATCGAGTAAAATCGGCATTTCATCAATGTTATAGCCCATTCCCTCGTAAGCCTTTTTGGAAATTTCAACAACTTGTTCTTTTGTTTTAATTGCGTCATTGACTGCTTTTTCGGGGTCTTCGCCGCAAATAAGTCCATAGTGGTAACTTCTCAAATCTTCAGGGGCAATTCCAAAGGCTTTTGACAAATCTGCTTTCGTTTCTGCCATAACTTTTTCGTTTGAAGATTTTGTCTGTTCTGCAACATCTGATAAAAGTTTATCCAATTCTTGCGGTTTAATATCGTAATCTTCCGAAATTTTCATATCGAAATAATTGTCGTAACCCTTTTTCTTAGCAAAATCGTTTCTCATTTTAACAAGTTCAACGAGGTCGTCCGCAATCAAGTCACCCGATGCAATCTTAGCATCTGCGGCTTTTTTTCTGACTTCGGGGTTTGTTTCCGTTTCCATAATCTTTTGGATTTGTGCTTTAGAAACGGGGTTGCCGTCGATTTGCATTTGGAAAGAATTTAATTTTTGTGAAATTTCATTTTCCTTTTTATTCATTGCTTCAAGGTCGGCTTTGTATTCAATTCCGTCGCCGAATGCACTCGTCAAAACACGAAGTTGCTTTTGCAATTTTTCATCTTTAACTCCGCCTGCTTCGTTAATTTCCTTGAGTTTTGCATAAGTTTCGGGGTCGTCATAAAAATTGTTGACCTTATCTTGTGCAACATTCATTTTATCCATATTTTCTTCGGTACTGTTGATGTAAAAATCCCAACCCGCTTCTTCCGAACCTGAGAGAACTTCTTGCATTTTCGGAGAAATCGTTTCTCTCAATTCGACGAATTTGTCGTCGTTTGTCTTGATTGGTGCGGCTTTTGTTGAAAATTCAACGCTATCTGCCGGCATAGGTTTCGTTTTGGGAAAATTATCCGTAACTTTTTTAAGGTTATTTACAACCGAAGATTGAATGATATTACCGATTTTCATCTTAAATCCTTCCTTACACAAAATATTTTTGCGTGTTTAAAATTTTTCTTTATTTTAGCAATTTTTGCCGATTTTGTAAATTGTAAAAATTGGCGATATTGGCGACAAAACCTTTGTTTACAGTGTGTTTGACAATTGTAAAATTATTCGGCTTTGACTCTTTTTTGTCTGATAAGGCATGCCGTTTCTCCGCTTTCGAGTTTGACTTCTTCCGTTATTGTCATGGTTTCTTCGTCAAAATCTGCCGAAACGACAACTTTTTCGCCATATTTTACCTGTTGTTTGTACTGTATTTCAAGTTCCGCAATTCTCGTTGAAACAAGCATTTCAAACGGCAAAACTTCATCTGCCCAAGTCAAATACACCGCATTGTTAACGTGGCAATTTACATCAAGATTGTTGTATTCTGCGACAAATTCTTTTTGAAAATCAACTTTTTTCAAAGCGGGAATTTTCGGAAAAGTCGAGCGGAGTTCGTCACGATTTACATTCGGAAATCCCTCAAAAACTTCCGCAGGCGGAATGATTTTGCCCGTTTCCAAGTCGGCTACTGCCCATGAACTCGTTGCTTCGCCGATTTTTTTGTTATCCGCATCAAAAATGTCAAAGTCACGAATAAATGTAATTCTCATAATCCCGTTGGATTGTGATTCAAGGGCGATTTTTCCGCAATTTTTAATTGTGTCAAAAATTTTGATGTGATATTTAGTTAAAAACCAACCTATATTTTTATTTTGAATTTGTGAGTATCCGATTCCCATAACTTCTGCGTCAACGGCTGCAATGTCTTGGAAAAAATTTAACAACACCGCTTCTTTGAGTCTGTTTTTGCAGTCTGTTTCGTGAAATTGAATCTCGTAAGTTTTTCTGTACATTTTGAAAATCCTATTCTGTTTGACACATGAATTATAACATATCTTAAACAAAATCATCTTTTTACGTTAAATCCGCTTAACATCTTTGTTAAATTTTGAATAATACTGTAAAATATAGAAAGTATAATGTGAATTATCGGAGCAATTTAATAAAATGAAAAAGAGAACACTATTGTTATTGGCTTCAGCGGTACTCGTAACGGGCATGTTTGCTGACGATTCTACTGTTCAGGCTCGTTCGGTTTACGGCACAAACGGTGCTATCATAAGACAGTTGCCGAGAACAAACACCGATGCGTTGAAAAAAATTATGACAAAATATTCAACTCCGGATAAAAGATTTGACAGACAAGCAGCCATTTTTGACTATTATGATAGAAACCACAGATATATTGAGGCTGATGAGGCTTTCAACGAATTTATCGGCATGATAAAAGATTTGGACGGCAAAGCAAAAGATAAAGAAATTGCAAAGTGGACTTCTTTCATTGATGACGGTATCAATGACCAACCCAACAATGCAAGAAGATATTATCAAAAATCTCTTTGGGAAAGAAATTTCGGCTCAAACGAAAAAGCGTTTGATGCAATTAAAAAAGCCGTTGCTCTCGACTTTCAAAATATTAATTACCGTTTTGAATACGCTCAATTTGCCCTTGATAAAAACGATTATGACAAGGCAATAGAAATATATTCAGCGTTGAAAAAAGGTTATCCGCACGATGTCGATTTCAGAATTGCACTTGCAAAAGCATATTCTCAAGCGGGTCAATACGACAAAGCAATCCACGAATACCGTGTAGCGTCTGCATTTGAACCCTCAAATAACGAAACGGTTATTGCTCTTAATGAGGCTGTAAATGCTTATTATTCTGAAATGGGCGGTCAAAATTTCTATGACCCGATGACAAATGTTGCATACTCAAGAGGACCTAAACGCACTGTTTCTCAAACCTCTCCCGAAGAAAATTATCAACAGGGCGGAACAAGACAGGTTTCTCCGACGATGATGGCACTTTCTTCATCAGGTTCAAGAAAAATTGAACAGGAAGTTGACGAAAACCTTGAACAATCGCAACAAAATAAATACGAAACGGTTGATAACAGAAGAGTTACGACAAATACACCTCAACAGGTACAAGTTTCTCAAAACAGAAAAATGCCGAACGTAAAAGAGGCAACACAAAGAAGAAACTTGAAATATTCACACTCGGATAATGCAGGCAATTACAGACCGCAGCCCGCTCCGAGAACAAACAGTAACAAACGTATTTTGGTTACTTATGTCAACGGACGTCGTGTTGTCAGAATTGTTAACGTAAATACCGAAAACGATTCTATGAATGCAGTTCAAAACGCATCGGCAACTTTTGAAAATCAACTCGAAAATACAAATTCTTCATACGAAGAACAAGATTTAAGACAAAAACAACAGTCGAACAAGATTGATTTTGCTCCGTCGGAAACAGAATATTCTCAACCGCAAACTCAGCCGACAAGTTATCAATCAACTTCAAAATATCAAACTGCCGACACAACTCCGAAATCGGGAGAAATTGGCACAAGAACTACTCTTGAAGGTGATCCGAGTGTTAAGTCTTTGACTAATTCACAAAACCGCAGACCTGTTATGTACGTTTCATATCAAAACGGAAAACGTGTGATTAAGATGGTTAACCCGAATGCGTCTGCTTTGGGTTCAACATCTGCACCGTCTGCAAATACTCAATCTTCTGAACAAAATGTTTCTTCTCAACCGACACAAAAAGTTGAAAAACAAAAAGAAAAGAAAGTTGAAAAGAAACAAAAAACAGATAAAAAAGTTAAAAATAACAAGAAGACAAAGGTTGATAATAAGCCTGTAACTTCTTCGCAAGAGAATACAGATATGTACATCAGAGCGAACGAATTATTGACTCAGGAAGATTACAGAGGAACAATTCAGGTCTTAGAGGGTGTAAATCCTCCGACATTGCGTTCTTTGACGATTATTGCATCTTGTTACAGTGCTCTCGGTCAGCCTCAAACCGCTATTGAATACTACAACAGAGCAGATTCGATGTCCCCGAACAATACGCAAATCCTCTATTCTTTGGGTTATTTGTATTATACCCGTGGCGATATTCAACAAGCGAAAAAATATGTTGACGCTGCAATCGCTGCCGATCCGCAAAACGCAAATGCTCAACAGTTGAAACAACACCTTTCTCTTCAAGATAGCAACGAAGTTATGAATCAGGCTGTAACTTACATGAATCAGGGCGAATATGCAAATGCGAAGAAACTTATGGAAAAGGTTGTTGCATCTAATCCAAACGACTTCCAAGCATATTACTATTTGGGTCACATTGCTTATGCAACGGAAAAATATGAAGATTCGACAAGAAACTTCATGATGGCAATCAAAAATAATCCGAATTACGCACTTTCCTACTATTCGTTGGGTCTTGCGTATGACAAACTCAGAGAATTTAACCGTTCGCAACTCGCTTATGAACAATTCTTGAAGATGGAATTGGACGAAAATAAATACACTCAATATGCGAAAACAAGAGTAGCAACAATTCAATCTAAAAAATAAGTAAACGTTAAATCCCAAAACGTTAAGAAAGACAGGCTTTAAAACCTGTCTTTTCTTTTTGAAAAATTTTTTAATTTTGTTGATTAAGGTGCAACGTTGCTTCTGCCGAATTGATATATTTTTGGAGAAAACTCAATTTTTCATAATACTCTTCGGGGTTTTCTTTTGCTGCCTTAATTTCAGCCTCATTGGCGACAAAAATTTCCGCAAGTTCGGGGTCAAACTGCATGCCCGCACAACGCTTAATTTCTTGGATTGCGACTTCGTGGGGAAGTGCTTTTCTGTACGGTCTTGTGGAAGTCATTGCGTCGTATGTGTCGGCAATGGCGATAACTCTTGCAAACAGAGGAATTTCGGTTCCTTTAAGTCCGCAGGGATATCCTCGACCGTCCCAACGTTCGTGGTGAGATTTGAGCCAACTTGCAACCGAGTGAAGTTTTTTGACGTTTTTAATCATTTTTTCGCCACGGCTTGTGTGGTCTTTCATGATTTCAAATTCTTCGTCGGTCAATTTTGCCTGTTTGCACAAAATCGCTTGAGGAATGCCTATTTTGCCAATATCGTGCAAAAGTCCCGCCGTTTCAATTTCTTCAAGTGCTGAATCGGTCAAGCCCAATTTGCTTGCCAAAATCAATGAATACAAAGTTACACGAAGCGAGTGACCGTGTGTGTAAGGGTCTTTCGCATCAAGTGCACAGGAAATTGATTTGATGGTTTTGTAAAATAATTCTTTTAAATCTTTCATAATCAAGGTTTTGCGAGAAGAAAGTTCATATTTTTTTAAACCGTTACTTACCGCAACCTTGAGTTCTTCCGGCTCAAAAGGTTTCAAGATGTACTGATAAAGTTGGCAATCGTTGATTGCTGAAACGATGATATCAGAATCCTGATGACCTGTTAAAAGGATTTTTATGATATCGGGGTGCGTTTCGTTGACCTTCTTTAAAAATTCCGTACCTTCCATTTGTGGCATTTTTTGGTCGCTTACGATTAGAGAAATCGCATCTCCTTCTTTTTCAACAACATCGAGAGCCTCAAATCCGTTTGACGCAGTCAAAATATTGTATGAGCCTCTGAATGTTCTTTTCAAAAGTTGAAGATTGTTAATTTCGTCATCAACAATCAAAATTGTCGGCTTTGTGTCGGACATGTCATTGTTGATAAAGGTGTCAATGCTCTCTTTTAAAAGTGTATCGCTTAAACCCACTTTAAATCCTTTTTGTTTATCAAAATATTACTACTTATTATTATGCCCGTTTTTTTACAAAATTACAAGACATGTAACGATTATTCTTGATTTTTTAATATTTTATACTACTCTGATTTTATGAAAAGAAAAATGGCAGGAATTTTAAATGGAACTGTTGGTGCGGTTTGTTATGGTACAAACCCTGTTTTTGCACTGCACATGTATTCAAAAGGGTTTGATGCAAATTCTGTTTTGTTTTACAGATATATTACGGCGGTTGTTCTTTTCGGTTTGTGGGCTAATTTTGTAAAAAAAGTTCCATTGAAATTGCATCGCAACGAAATTTTGCCGATGTTTTTTGCGGGCTTGATGTTTGCTCTTTCGTCCGTATTCTTATTTATGTCGTATTCGTACATTGACGGCGGAATTGCCTCTGTAATTCTGTTTATTTATCCTGTTTTTGTCGCTTTGATTATGGCAATCGGCTTTGGCGAAAAATTGCAAAAATCTGCTTTGTTTGCAGTCGGACTTGTTCTTGTCGGAATTTTTCTTTTCTATAAAGGAAAAGACGGTCAGGACTTGAATTTGACGGGTTTGACCTATGTTATTTTGTCGGCATTGGCGTATGCAATTTATATGGTCGGAATTAAGAAAAATTCTGTTTTGAAAAAACTTAATACCGTCAAACTGACCTTTTATGTAATGTTTTTCGGACTTTCGGTTTTTGTTTATAATTTGAAATTTTTGACATTGTTAAAACCGATAAGTGAGCCGATATTGTGGATTGACGTATTGATGTTGGCGATTTTGCCGACGATTGTTGCGATTGATACCTTGAATAAAGCGATAAAATTAATCGGACCGACTTTAGCTGCGATTGTAAGTTCTTTGGAACCCGTCAGTGCAATGGTTTTGTGCGTCATTTTCTTCCACGAACAACTTACTTTCAAAATTATTTTGGGCATGATTGCAATTCTTTTGGGCGTTTTGATAATCGTTGTTCATAAAGACAAAAATACTCTCGAAAAAAATCGGCTTTCAGATGAAAACAGCACTTGTCAGGGTTAATTACAATTCAAATTATGTCGTGCCTCCATTGGGTTTGGGCTATATGGCAAGTTATGCTCAAAAATTCGGACATGAAGTTGTGATAATTGATGCTTTGAGAGATAATCTCCCGAATGATAAAGTGGTAGAAATGATTAATTCTGCTGATATTTCGGCGGTTGGCATAACTTGTCTTTCGATTTTTTATGAGGAAGTTATAGATTTGTCGAAAAAATTGAAAAAAATCGGCAAAAAGGTCTTTATCGGCGGCATTCACCCAACTTTTAATCCAAAGCAAACATTGATTGATTCTGAGGCGGACTATGTTTCTATCGGAGAGGGCGAAATTTCTTTTAAAAAATTATTGGACGCAAACTTTGACGGTGAGGGCATTCAGGGGATTTATAATCTTGATAATCTGCCTGAAAATCCGTTGAAAGGTGAAAGAGTCGAAAATCTTGATGAGTTGCCGATGCCCGATTGGTCACAAATGGCACCTGTTTCATACCCGATTTTAAATAGCGGGGAAATTTCAAAAAGTTATCCGACGGCAATTATTGCCACAACAAGAGGTTGCCCTTTCAGTTGCAAATTCTGCGTCAGCCCTGCTTTTTACGACAGAAAAATCCGCTTTCGCTCACCTGAAAATGTTGCTGATGAGATTGAATTTCTCGTCAAAAATTTTGGGGTGAAAGAAATTCATTTTGAGGACGACAATTTTACGCTAAATCGGGAACATGCCTATGAAATTTGCAGATTGCTTGTCGAGAGAAAGATAAAAATTGATTTCACCTGCCCGAACGGCATTCGTTCAGAGGTGGTTGATTTTGAGTTGATGAAAATGATGAAAAATGCGGGCTGCTATTGCATTTCGTACGGAATTGAGTCTGCAAATCATGAAATTTTAGAAAAAATCGGCAAAAAGGAAAATCTCGATTTGATAAAAAAATCCGTTGAAATGGCTGAAAAATGCGGAATCTTGACGAAAGGATTTTTTCTGTTCGGGCTTGACGGAGAAACAAAACAGACGGTTAAAAATACCGTGGATTATGCTTTGAGTTCAAAATTAACCTTTGCGGAATTTAATGTTTTGAGTGCTGTTCCTGATGAAAAAACGCCCGATGAGAAATCGGAAAATGCTGAAATTTTGTCGGCAAAATATCTTGTTAAAGCAAAGAATATTTCGACATTGCGGTTTTATATGCGATTTGAAATTATTTGGAAAATTTTTAAAACAGTCGTTGTTGCAAAAATTATTTCGCTTTTTAGAAATATGGGTAAAAATTAATCGGCAAAAATTTTTGATTTGTACTTTTAAAAGTTGCGAAAAAAATCTGTTTGAGGTATTTTGAGGGTGTGGGTTTATCCCGAAAGTACTTAAAATGAGGATTTGAAATATGACAAGAAGACCCGTTATTGCAGGCAACTGGAAAATGAACAAGTTGCAAGCGGAAGCAAAAGATTTAGTTAATGACGTAATGGCTGGTTTGAAGCAATACGACAAGGAAGCACTCCCTGAAGTTGTTGTTGCTCCTGTATTTACATCATTGTATGTTGCAAATAAAGCACTCAAAGATTGCGGTTGCGGTAAAGTCAGACTCGCTGCTCAAAACTGTTATTTTGAAAAGAGCGGTGCATTCACAGGTGAAGCATCAGTTGAAATGTTGGTTGATGCAGGTTGCGAATACATCATCATCGGTCACAGCGAAAGAAGACAATATTTCGCAGAAACTGACGAAATGGTTAACAAAAAAGCAAAAGCAATTTTGGCAAACGGTTTGGTTCCTATCATTTGCTGCGGCGAATCTTTGGAACAAAGAGAATCAGGCGTTACTGATACTCACATCGCATCTCAAATCAGAGCAGCGTTGAAAGATTTGTCATCAGAAGATGTTGCAAAATCAATCATCGCTTACGAGCCGATCTGGGCTATCGGAACTGGCAAAACTTGCGACTCAACTGAAGCAAACAGAGTTATCGCTATGATTAGAAACACTGTTAAAGAAGTTGCAGGTGAAAATGCCGCTGATGCAATCAGAATTCTTTACGGTGGCAGTGTAAAACCTGAAACTATCAAAGAACAAATGGCTCAATCAGACATCGACGGTGCGTTGGTTGGCGGTGCTTCTTTGAAAGCAGACAGTTTCGTTAAAATCGTTGAAGGTGCTATGTAATTTCACCTAAATTTTTCAAAAGAGAGTCTTTTAAGGCTCTCTTTTTTGTTGCTAAATGTAAAAATTTTTTCACATGCTGAATTTATGATTCTGAAAAATTGTTTATATAATTAAGTAAGTGAAATAAACAAGGAGTAAATTTATGATTAATCCGGCTATGATAAAAAAGGGTGTAGAAGTTGCAGGCAAAGTCGTTCAAGCCTCTGATATGATTAATACTGCATCGAAAGCGGCAGGCATTAATCAGGACAGTATTTTTGCTCAAAATGAAAAAGAGGGCAAAGGCGGAGCATTGAACAGTGTGTTCCAAGCCGCTGATACTGTCACGAACGGTCAAATCGGCACTGTTATGAACACGATAGACGGTGTTACAAACGGTGCGGCATCGAGAGTTACTCAAGCCGTTGATAAGGTTGCAACTCCTGTTCTGAATGCCGTTGCAGGTACTGATGAGGGTGCAAATGAAGAAGAATTGCTCAAAAAATTGGGCAAAAAAGCAGGGCTTGGTCAGGAAGGTATCGAGGCTTAGTTCATAAATCGTTTTTTGAAAAACGGAGCGAAAACTCCGTTTTTTTTTGTTATAATATTTTTGGTTTCGTTTGTTTTATTTGGAGGAACTTTTGAAAAAGTTATTTTCTAATCAAATAATTTCCTTTGCATTCTTTGTTTTAGGTGTTGTAATTGCACTCGTTTCGCTACTTTTCGTTGTGAAAAAAGAATACAAAGGAAATTATTTGGTTGACAATTACGGCAAAATCATAAAAACAGAACGAATGATAAAAGATAAAAAATCGAGAGACCTTTATCGGGCTTATATTAATTTCCTCTCTTATCGAATGGAAATTCCTCAAAAATTTAACTCTGAATATCCTGAAAGTTTTTTCCCGAAAACATTGCCTGAAAACGGTGATATAGTTATCGATGCGGGAGTCGGTGCATTTAACGGGAAAGCAATGGCTCCGTTTTTGGATTATGCTGAAATGGTTGGTGCAAAAGGTTTTGTTTTCGGTTTTGAACCCGTGCCTCAATATGCAAAAGAGATTGAGCAAAATATAAAAGTTGACGGATACAAAAATGCCAAAATTTATCCTTACGGAGTTTGGAGCGAAAATACTACAATGGATTTGTACCTCGGAGAATTGGCGTCGTCATTGGTTTTACCGTGTTATGACAATCCCCCGACAGTTAAGGTAAAACTTGTATCTTTGGATTCCTTTGTTGAAGAAAATAATATTAAAAAAGTTGATTTGATAAAAATGGATATTGAAGGGGCGGAAGCAGAGGCTTTGAAAGGGGCGGAAAATATTATCCGTCAGCATAAACCAAAGTTGGTTCTTGCAATTTATCACAAGCCTGATGACTTTTTTAATATCATTGCTTATTTAAATTCGCTTAATCCCAATTATTCTTATTATCTTGAAAATCACGGACCTTATGAAACTTCCGCTGATTGGCTTAATCGCAGAAATATTATGCTATATGCGGTTGATGAAACAAAAGAATTATAACTTAAATTCCGTACTGAATTTAAGACGTTGTTTGTTATCTGTTCCTTCGCCGTTGTAAAGAGTTGCATTTACGCTGAAAGAAACCTCGTTCGGGTTATTTTTAAAAGGTTTATAAGTTATTCCGATATCCTGTTGCATGTAATTTTCGTCAACGTGCGAGGCAATTTTGCTCGAAATTGAAAGAGATTTTGAAAGTTGATATTTCGGAGTTATGTAAAGGCTCGTGTTGTAACTGCCCTCTCTGCTTGAACTTTCGGTTTGTCCGATTTGAGCACCAAGAGAGAATTTGCCTTGTTTGTATTGTGCGAAAAATCCGCCCGAATTTCTTGAGGAAGTGTTGTCAAAACATTCGTTTGAGTAAAATCCTCCGCCGACTTTTATTGCACCTTTTGTGCCTTTTATGTTCATATAATCGCTCGAAAATACCACACCGCCTGCGGGATTGTTTGTTTCTAAAGATTCGTAAATACCCGTTGAAACGTTGAGTTTACCAAGTTTTGTGTTGATTTTCATACCTGTGTCGTATGAACTTTCCAATCTGCCGACAAATCCGACAGAAACATCATCTTGGTTTGACAATGAGGAGTGACCCCAATAAACAGCCGTGTTTTCATCGGGTTTGAGCCGATAATTTGCGGCATGAATAACTGACGGTGCCGTTTGCATCAAAGACGGAGTCGTTCTGAAAGTTGTTCTGAAATTATCAGAGTTGTCCCAAATTGTGTTGAACGCCTCAACAGAACGGAAAGAGTAACTTTTTTCGATTGTCGCATTGAGAAGTTTTTTCGATTTTCTGCTCGGCAAATTCTCGGGAGCAAGAACAATCATCTCTGTTGTATCTTCTTCCTCTTCTTCGGTATCGTCCTCGACCGTGTAAACGTCATATTCTTCATATTCACTATCGTTAAAGAGTTCGCTATCAATGCTTTCTTGAGGAAATTCAGGCATTTCTTCCGATAATTCTTCTGTGTTTTCTTCGAGATTTTCGGGATTTTCGACTTCAATTATTGTTATTGTGTCTTGTTCATCGACTGCCGAATAAACCGTCTGTTGCGAAAATGAACAGATAGTGAACATTAAGCAAGTTGCTAAAAGAATAATTTTTCGGCTGTTAACTTTCACGTTTTTCTCCAAGATATACTATATATAATAACTCATTTTTTAATATTCAACAATAATTCACTTGCACAAAATTACAAATATGGGTTATAATATAAAAGAGTTGTTGTAGAAAAACGGAGATTATTATGGCTTCTGTAATTGATGCTTTTCGTACCGTATTAGGGGCAAAACATTCTATGTTAAAAATTGCAACCCTTTCGGTAATAGTTTCATACCCGATTTTTCAAGTTGTAACAAATTGGGGTGATTGGTTCTCTTCATGGGCAATTGTTGCTTATGCTGTGCTGCTGTTTTATTTCGGTTATATTTTTGTCGCATCACATAACTTAATTAACGAAGAAGATATTGTTCTTCCTGGATTTTTAAATCCGTTTAAATTTTTATTTGCAGGTATCGGATCAATTTTCGCACTCGCCCCGATGATTGCGATTTCAGGTTATGTAGGCTATTGCCTCTATATGATTGGGGTTAACAAAAGTCTTCCGATTGCAACGACTATTTCGGTTGTATCAATTGTGGAATTGCTTTTCTGGGGCTTTTTGATGGTGCAAATGACTTTGTTCACCAACAAATACAACCCTTTACATTCTTATAAACTTATTTCGTTGTTTAAATCATTCTCATCATTTGTCGGAAAAACAATTCCGCTTATATTTATGATGGCATTGGCTACGGCGGTTATTTTCTATCCGTTCGGATACCTTGCTCACATGATGTTTTTTGACAATGGCTATCAATATGTATTTTATCTTGTGGTTATTTTCTTTTTAACCTTGTCATTGCTTATTATTACGCAATATTATTCTCAAATGTTTATGGAAAGCATTGTTCTTTACCGTAAACTTGAATACGATGATGATGCGGGTAAAATTATGGATAAGCAATTGCTCCTTGATGAAGACAATGATAACCGAGGAAGCGGTTATTAATCACAAAAATTTACGACTGCATATTTCTTAACGCAGCAAGTTTATCACGAATTTCAGCGGCTCTTTCAAAATCGAGAAGACCCGCTGATTTTTTCATTTCTTTTTCAAGTTGAGAAATAAGTTTTGGCAAATCTTTCGTTTCAACTTTGCCCTGAGCCATTGTTTCCGCTACGACATCTTCGACGTTTCTGAAACTTGCGAGCATTGAAAGAAGATTATTTTCGACAGGTTTAATGATTGTTTTTGGCGTAATGCCGTGTTTTTTGTTATATTCAATCTGAATTTTTCTTCTTCGAGCCGTTTCTTCGAGAGAAACTTTCATACTGTCGGTGATTTTATCGGCATACATAATTACTTTAGACTCTGCGTTTCTTGCCGCACGACCGATTGTCTGAATAAGGCTTGTTTCCGAGCGTAAGAAACCTTCTTTGTCCGCATCGGTAATGATTACGAGGGAAACTTCGGGAATGTCCAAACCTTCTCTTAACAGGTTTACGCCGACCAAAACATCAAACTCGCCGAGTCTTAAATCTCTTAAAATCTCAATTCTTTCGATTGATGTGATTTCGCTGTGCAAATATCTTGCTTTTATGCCTTCTTTGATGAGGTATTCCGAGAGTGCTTCGGCGGTTTTTTTTGTTAATGTTGTTATCAAAACCCGACCTTTTTTGCCTGTCGTGTTTTGAATTTCGGCGATGATGTCGTCAATTTGATTTAATGTCGGACGAACAAAAATTTCGGGGTCCAAAAGTCCCGTCGGACGAATGATTTGCTCAACCAATTGTGCCGAGGTTTTTCTTTCGTATTGAGCAGGAGTTGCGGAAATAAATATTTTTTGATTAACTTTATTCCAAAATTCCTGAGCCTTTAACGGTCTGTTATCCCTTGCACAGGGAAGTCTAAAACCGTATTCGACGAGCGTATCTTTTCTTGCCCTGTCGCCGTTGTACATTGCGTTAATTTGCGGGATAGAAACGTGCGATTCGTCAATTACCGTCAGAAAATCTCCTCTGAAATAATCCAAAAGCGTTGCAGGCGGTGTTCCGGGTTCACGTCGTTCAATAATTCTCGAATAATTTTCGATGCCGTTGCAATAGCCCATTTCTTTCATCATTTCGATGTCGTATTTGACACGTTGGGAAATTCTTTGAGCCTCGATTAATTTGCCCTCACTTTCAAATTGAGCAACTTGAGATTGCAATTCTTGTCTTATCATTGAAATTGTTGTGTCGATGTCATCATCATCGGAAAGATAGTGAACGGCGGGGAAAATGACGACTTTGTCGGGTGTTTCGAGGATTTCTCCCGTAAGTTGGTCAATTCTGAAAATCGCCTCAATTTCATCGCCCCAAAACGAAAATCTGATGAGTTTATTGTCGTAAGACGGCATAACTTCGACGATATCGCCTTTTGCACGGAATGTGGAGCGTTGAAGTTCTAGGTCATTTCTTGTGTAGCGAATGTTTGTGAGGTAGCGTAAAAATTCGTCACGGTCAATGCTATCGCCCACACTGATTGTTGTTGAGCCTTTGAAATATGCTTCGGGAAGTCCTAAACCGTATAAGCAACTGACTGATGCAACGACGATTACGTCATCTCGTTCGTAAAGACTTCTTGTTGTGTTGTGGCGAAGTCTGTCGATTTCGTCGTTTATCGATGCCGTTTTTTCAATGTAGGTGTCGGTTCTCGGGATATATGCTTCAGGTTGATAATAGTCGTAATAACTGATAAAATATTCGACCGCATTTTCTGGGAAAAGTTCTTTAAATTCATTGTATAATTGCCCTGCAAGCGTTTTGTTGTGGGCAATTACGAGGGTTTGTTTTTGTATTTGTTCAATAACATTTGCAACGATAAAAGTTTTTCCCGAACCTGTAATTCCTAGTAAAGTTTGGGCGTCCATACCCTCGTTTAAACCCTTGGTGAGAGCGTTAACAGACTCTTTTTGGGTTGGGGAAAGAGAATATGGTGAATGAATTTTGAATTTTTTGCCCATTTTTACCTCTGAATAAATTATACTACGGTGAGTCAAAATTTAGTTTTAAAAAATTGAACTTATAAAAATATTATACTCTATTTGTACGAGTTTACCTTTTTCACTTTACCGAATTTAAATTAAGATTTATAATTGGACTATGACGGACAGCAGTTTAACACAATATGTAAAAAGAGCATTTGAATATAAGGCTGCGGGGAATTTTAAACAGGCGATAGAAAATCTTTATAAAGCCTTGGAAATTGAACCCGAAAGCCCCGAAGTTTTGGCTGAAATTGCGGGTCTTTATTTGGAATTGAGCAATACGGATAAGGCAATCAGATATTACGAACAGGCTCTTTTGTTCGACCCTGACAATGTTTCCGTCAAATTTAAACTCGCAAGAGTTTATAAACAAACAAATTTGGTTTCAAAAGCACTTCCGCTTTTGCGTTCGATTTGCGAAAAAGACTTAAATCCCGCATATATTGCTGAAATTTTGAACGTTTTGTATTTGGAAAGTGATTTTGAGGGCGTTGTTGAATTTTACCAAAAACCGATTGTTCATAATTCGACAAATGCGAAAATCCATTTTTACGCAGGTGCATCATATCTTGCTTTGGGTGATACGGTCAAGGCTCGGGAATTGTACCAAAAATCGCTTCAATACGATAAATCGGACTATAATATTGTTTTCAGTTGTGCAAATCTTTTGTTCGATGAGGGAAAATATAAAGAGGCGGCTCAAACAATTTTGTCCTCTCCCGTTGCGAAAACAAATCATAAAACGTTTTATCTTTTGGGTGAAATTTGTATTGCTGAGGATAATATCGACGGTGCCATCAATAATTTTTCAAAGGCTTGCAAGTTAAATCCCCGAAATCCGCTCTATTATTACTCTTTGGCAACAGCATATTCTGTCAAAGGATTTATGAAAGAGGCGGAAGAAAATTATCATAATGCGGTAAAATTAAGCCCGAATAACTTATTCTACGCCTATACCCTTGCTTTGGTTTTCTATCAAACTAAACAAATTTCCAAGGCGAAAGAGAAAATTGAAAGTATTTTGAAAATTAATTCGGAAAATATCAATGCTCTTGTTTTGAAAGCAAGAATTTTGACGGACGAAAATAACGTTGTTGAGGCTGAACAAATTTTGAAAACCGTTTTGCAAAAAGATCCGAAAAATGATGAGGCTCTCTATATTCGTTCGCAAGTTTTCAAAAAATTAGGCTGGTGGGAAAAAGCCATTGAGGCGATAAACCTTGCTATGAAACTTTCTCCGATGTCTATGGAATATATCAGCGAGGCTGTAATTTTCAATTTTGAGGCAAAAAAATTCTCCGAAGCGGAAAAATTATGCAAAAAATTGATAGAATTTAATGACAAATTTATTTTTGCTTATATCAAACTTGCGGAAATTTATGTTGAGCAAAAACGATTTTCGGAAGCACTTGAGAATATCGACAAAATTTTGGAACTCGATATGAATACGCCTGAAGCATACATTATGAAGGCAAAAATTTATCGGGAAAATAAATTGTTTGAACAGGCAATCGAGTTTGTAAAACAAGCAATTACGCTCTCTCCCGACTCAAATGAATATTACGCTATGGTGGCTGATATTTATTTTGATAATAAACAATTTAAAGACGCTTGCAAATATTATAAAGAGGCTGCTCAGTACGACGTTACCTCGGCGGAACTCAGATATCGTGCCGCAAAATGTGAACATATTTTGGGCGAATTGCATGAGGCAATTGCGGATTATTCGGTTGCAAAAAGATTGAAACCGCAAGATATTAACCTCGCAATCGATTACTGTAACTGCCTTTGCGATATTGAAGATTACAAAACTGCTCTCGACGTTTTGAAACAAGCGTTGACTTATGCAACAGATAATGAATCAAAAAATTTAATTTTACAAAAAGCAGATTTTGTTAACCAAAAAATTTCGGAACACTTATCAGGTTTCCAAAAATTTATGGTCAGATTTAAAAAATAATCATTTTTTATTTGTAAATTTTTATTAAGTACCTAAAAACCATGATATGGGCATGTTTTGACATGATATTATGTTTTTGATTTTCAAAAAGGAAAATTTTTCGGGAAAATCGTTAACATTTTGTTACAAAATCTCTCAAAGTGTTAAAGTTTCATGTTTTTATGCCGATAACAAATGTGTAAGGTAAGAAAAAGGTAAGTACAATGGGACTTTCAGCATCACAAGCAAGATATTTACAATTGACAGCAAGAAAAAGTGATAAAGAATATCAAGCACAACAAATTAACCAAAGAAGAAACGATATTGCAAAGAGATTGTCAGATGCTTCATTGGCTTACTCAGAAGGCATCAACAACAGAAGATTGATGTTCTCAACACCTGTTGGCAACGGAACTGAAGTAAACAAAGTTGCTTTGAATTACCAAACAATTACAGCACAATACCCCGCAGGTTTGGGTTACACTTTGATTAACAAAGAAGGTGCTATCGTTAGACCTGTAACAGAAAATGCAGCAAAATTGGCAGCACAATTGAAAGAACAAGCAGATTCAGAATACGCTGCAAAAATCGACCAAAAATACTTCTACACAAAAGTTTCAGGCGAACACAATACTGAAACAAAAGAAAAAGTTACAGGCAACAACTTCGCTGAATTGGTTGGTTTCCAAAACCCTGTATTAAACGCAGAAGGTAACGAAGTTAACCAAGAAGAATTCTTGAAATCTATCAAAGATATGGATAGTGTTTCATTAAACAAATTCTGGAACGAAGGCGGATACCAATTCGCAGACAAAGATAACGTAAAAATGTTCCCTGAAGTTGATGCATCAGTTATGGAAGCAGCAAAAGAAGCAAGAGATAAGATGTATGCAGAAGCAGAAGAAATCTTGAGCAAACCTTACTGCTACGATGACAGATGCAACGACAATGACTACCTCGAAACTCAATTGAGAAACGGTGAATGGACATTGTTGAAGCCGAACGAAGATCAAACAGGTTACGAAGAAATCAACTACTCATACGTTGGAAACATCGTTGATGAACTTGATACTTCAGATGACGCTTCAGTTACAGCAACTTATGAATACCTCACTGATTACTGGCAACAAAAAGATAAGGAATTAGAACTTCAATTGCAACAAATCCAATCAGAACACAATGCAATCGAAACCGAAATCGATTCTGTTAAAAAAGTTATCGAAAAGAACGTTGATAAATCATTCAAAACTTTCGGTTAATAAGAAAAGCCCCAAACGGGGCTTTTTTAGTGCAAATTTTAAGTTAATGAAATGGGAAATTACATATAATTTTTTTTGCCGTTGACGAGAACGCTTGCGGTGCAATCCCAATAATCGTCGTCCAAGTCGCAGCCACGTTGACAATTTGCAGAGTCATTGTCTTTTCCTGCGGGAACAACCCGACCTTTGGAATCGAGAACAAATGCGAAAACGTCTTGTCCCATTGTGTTAGGTTCTTTGTTTCCGTTGACATCGACCATAAACACGATTGAGTATTTATCTTTTGTGTCAATGCCAAATCTTTCGTCTAAGCCTTGAACTTTGGTCATGGTGACGTTCATTCCATCTTGCATTGCAAAGCCCGTTTTAACGGTTCCTGTGATGCCGTATTTGTCACCGCCTGATGCCATTCCTTTTTGGAAGAAATCTTTTGTCGGCGTCCAACAGTTGCCTGAATTGTCGTTTTCGCAAGCGGTATTGAGTTTGATATTATTTCTGTAAAAATCTATAAAAACATCGTGAGCGGTTCGAGTTTCGAGGGCATCGTCATCAATTTTTCCGCAATTAATTTCCGCCATTTCAGTTGCATTGGACAGAATTGTGTGAGCAACGTTCAATTTTGCGGCTGTTTCTTTGTCGTGTTTTGCTTCCGTAAAAAGAGGTATGGCAACGACAGCAACAACTCCTAAAACCACCATTGCAACCAAAACCTCGGCAAGCGTAAATCCTTTTTTCTTCATATATTTCCTTATTATCTATATATTTAAAATAGCAGAAATTTTGATTATTGTTAAAAAAGTGACAAAAAGTAACGTTATCGGGATATTCGTTACAAAACAGTGAATTTTGTTGAGTCGGAATATTAATTTATTGCAAACGAGATTGTTTTAACGTAAAATGACATATAACTTCGGTTATGAATTTAGTCGAACATAATAAGGAGAAAAATTATGGATTTGATGAAAGGTAAAAAAGGTATAATTTTTGGCGTAAGTAACACAAGCGGTATTGCTTACGGCATCGCAAAAGAACTTTCCGAAGCGGGAGCAGAAATTGCATTTACATACGCAAACCCCGCAATGGAAAAGAGAGTTCGCCCGATTGCAGAATCAATGGGTTCAAAAATGATTGTTGAATGTGACGTTACTGATGAAGCAAAACTGCAGGAAGTTTTTGCAGAATACGAAAAAACTTACGGCGAATTGGACTTTGTTGTTCACGCAGTTGCATTTGCAAACAGAGATGATTTGACAGGCGAATTTGTAAATACGTCAAAAGACGGTTGGGACTTGGCAATGGGCGTCAGTGCATATTCATTGGTTTCAATCGCAAGAAACGCAAGACCTCTTATGAAAAATGGCGGTTCAATTTTCGCTTTGACATATTTGGGTTCGGAAAAAGCAGTTGCAAACTATAACATTATGGGCGTTGCAAAGGCTGCTTTGGAAGCATCAATGAGATATTTGGCAGATAATTTGGGCAAAGATAACATCAGAGTTAACTGTATCTCCGCAGGTCCTGTAAAAACACTTGCAGCAAGCGGAATCGGCGGTTTCAACAAAATGTTGAAAGCAGCAGTTTTGAAGGCTCCTATGCATAGAAACGTTACACTCGAAGATATCGGAAAAACAGGTCTTTACCTTGCATCTGACCTCTCAACGGGCGTTACGGGTGAAGTTATCCATGTCGATTGTGGTTGCCACGCAGTTTATGGCTCAATCGAAGAAATGGAAGCATTCGTAAAAGCACATAAATATGACGAAATGCAAGAAAAAGCAGAATAGTTTTTAGTAAAAAATTAACCGCCTTGAGAAATCGAGGCGGTTTTTTTATTATTTTTTATTTCCGTAAATTGATTGCATTTTTAATAATGCGGTGTAAGTCGGCAAAATCAAAAGGGTTTCGTCCTCTGCCGTATTTTGAGCGGCGGTGTCGATTGCCGTTTTGATGTCTTTTTCGACTTGCAAAAGTTCGACGTCAACTCCTGCATATTTTAGGCGGAGAGCGGCATCATCGGCTCTTGTTCCCGAAACGATGATTTTTTGTTTGTAGTTGCTTAATGCCTCAAAATCAGCGTCCCAAATCCAAGAAACGTCCCGTCCGTCAGCGTAGTTGTCGTTTAAAATTACGACTAATTTTGATTTTTCAAATCCTTGAATTTGTCTTATGACTTCGCTTGCACCGACAGGGTTTTTGATTAATTGAATTAATGTCTTTTTGCCGTTTATGACGGTGGATTCCGCACGTCCGAAAACTGATGAGTATGTCAATAATCCGTGGCGAATTACGTCGGGAGAAATGCCGACTTCGAGTGCAACGGAAATCGCTCCTAAAGCGTTGTAAACATTGTATAATCCGGGCATGTTAAGACGGAAAGTTTCTTCTTTGTCGCCATATTTTACGGTTAAATCCGAGTAGGAGTCGAAAACTTTTGCATAACCCTGATATTTCGGGTTGGGGCGTTTGTAGCCGCAATCGCAGGAATAGTGACCGATATGGGCATAAAAAACTTTTTCATATTTCAAAGTTTGACCGCATTTTCGACAAGTTGTGTTTTCGGCGGGTGCGTTTGAGGATTTTGTTTCGTAATTGTATTGAACATCTTGCATGCCGAAGCAGATGAGGTTGTTGTTTGGGGCAATTCCCTCTAACGTCGGGTCATCGGCATTAAGA
>CAKVJR010000012.1 GCA_934754855.1 uncultured Candidatus Melainabacteria bacterium | reverse complement strand
AATAAATTGACTGTAAATGGAGATACGAACCTTGATGTAGAAAATTCAGTTTCTATCGCAAATGCAGAATTGAAGAATTTGAAATCAACGTCAACAACGGCAAATATTTCAAATATGTCAGTTGCTGATGATGTAGAAATTACGACAACAGAAAAGACAACAATCGGTACGGCAAATGTTAGCGGTAACTTGACAAACAATTCAACAAATACAGAAATATCAGATTTGACTGTTGACGGAAAAGCAAATATTACATCAAGTGAAAATACAAAAATTGCAAAAGCAAATGTTCAAGGTGATTTTGTAAATAAATCCAAGAATACAGAAATTTCAAATAAATTGACTGTAAATGGAGATACGAACCTTGATGTAGAAAATTCAGTTTCTATCGCAAATGCAGAATTGAAGAAAGACTTGAACATAAATGCAAAAGACATTGAAATTCAAGAAGTTGATTTGAATGGTAATCTTAATGCTTCTGTCGATGATTTAAAGATTAATACGGCAAACAATATTAAAATAGGAAATGTTAATGGCTATTCAAATGATTATGTTGAAAAAGTGAAGTTATCTTCAAATAAATCTATTTATAACGGTCGTTTGGATTCAGGATACAATTTCAATGTTAAAAATTTGAACTTGCATGCTGATGAGAGTATTGGAAGCAATAATAAGCCAATTAACATAAAACTTTCTGACGGTAATAATTTAAATCTTTCTGCTGGAGAAGGAATACATGTTTCTACGAGTGGAACGACAGCAAATTATACTGCTTTGAGAACAGACACTTTAAATTTGGATACAGATTCTAATATAAACATCGGTAGTTTAAAAGTTAAAGATGTTAAAATAACGACTTCCGCTCCTAAATTGTCTATTGAAAATATGGAAATAGAACAAAAAGGAACATTAAACATCGGCAAAAAATGTATTGTTATTGATAATACGAATATGCAACCATTGCTTTATGTTGATGTTCAAATGAGATTGAATAAATCTCCCTCAAGTATTAAAGTTGATGAAACGAATAATATTGTTACAGATTCAATCAATGTTCTTCGTCAAAATAGGCATATTTCTGTAAATGACAGTAAATATTATACAAGTATGAATAATTCTTCGACGACAGCAGGTGCTTCAATGGTTGAAAAGATGCCTACATCAGAAAAACCCGTCGAAAGTGGAAATTCAATTTTGTATGAAATGCCGACACAATTTGATTATGATAATTTTTATGTTAAGCGATTTGTTTTACAAAGTTCAGTCAAAAATCAAGTTGATGAAGCGATTACAAACAATAATTCTATTGACGTTGTAAATACTGAAAAAAGAGCAACGATGATACAAAAAAAGAACTCTGATAAACTTTCTAAAAAGCGAATTCAAAATAATAAAGTTAGTTCGTTATAGAACATAATTTAGAATATAAAGACCCTAAAAGCAAAAAACATTTTAGGGTCTTTTTTTTGAAGAAATTATACTTATCTTTACGTGTTGAAAATCAGTCATTCTGTCTTTTCCGTCAAAATTGTCATATTCTTTGATTTCTGAAATAGTATATTTAATATCTTCAGCAATAAAATCTACAATATCTTGAACTGCTGAAAATTTCACTTTTTTATCTCTGCATAAATCGTTGAATAATCTGTTTGAAAAACGTATTCCCGCACTCTTTTATAAGAGTTATAACTTTATCTTCTGTTTTACTCCGCCATTTAAGGTTTAGTTACCTGTTTTTACTCTGTTTTACATAACTTAAAACTAAAATTTAAAACGAAAATTACAACCCGATTTATGTTAATATTATAATGCGTATTGGGTTAAAAAGGTTATAAAATGGACAGAGTTGATGTTTATAATCGTTTAAATAAGGTTTTTCGTGATGTTTTTGACGATGAAAATATCAATTTGTCCGACGAAACCACGGCGAAAGATATTGACGGTTGGGATTCGTTTGAGCATATTAATCTTCTCGTTGCGATTGAAGATGAATTTTCGTTTAAAATTCCGATGAGCAAGGTTGTAAATCTTAAAAATGTCGGTGAAATTGTTGATATTGTTTTAGAATTGGGAAAATAGAAATGACACTGACTTCGACCTGTTTTTTCTTATTTCTGATTTGTACTTTAATTTTGTATTATTGTTTTCCGAAATATCAAAAATATATTTTGCTTTTGGCAAGTTTGATATTCTACAAATCCGTAAGTT
The DNA here is from genome assembly GCA_934754855.1 of uncultured Candidatus Melainabacteria bacterium. Classification (GTDB taxonomy): domain Bacteria; phylum Cyanobacteriota; class Vampirovibrionia; order Gastranaerophilales; family Gastranaerophilaceae; genus RUG841. The sequence continues at coordinate 23,551 of CAKVJR010000012.1, read as the reverse complement.
CGCAAAAAATATGGTTATTGTTACTGATTATTTTTTCGGCAACTTATTTTTCCGCATTGATTATAGAAAAGTTAAAATCTATCGCTTGGAAACGTACAATTCTATGTCTTGCAATCGGTACAATCGTTTTTATTCTTTTTTATTTTAAATATGCTCATAACCTTTTGTCGTTAATATTTTCGATTTTCGATATCCAAAGTGATGTTTCATTTATTAAATTGGTTCCGTACATTGGCGTTTCCTATTTTTCTCTGTCGGCAATCGGATACATAATTGACGTTTATTGGCAATCTTACAGGGCGGAGAAAAATCCCGTCACGATTGCAAATTTTTTATTCTTCTTTCCTCAAGTCATTTCAGGCCCTGTAACAAGATTTTCCGAAATGAAAGATTATTTTATCAACAAACATTTTTTTAATCCCGAAAATATCAATTACGGCGTCAGAAGAATGTTGTGGGGTTATTTTAAAAAACTTGTTATTTCCGAGCGATTTGCCGTTTTAACAACGACAATTTATTCAAATTATACCGATTTTGGGGCAATAGATATTGTCTTCGGAACGCTGTGTTATGCCGTGCAACTTTATACGGATTTTTCGGGTTGTATGGACATAATAATCGGGGCGTCGCAACTGTTTGGAATAAAACTTCCCGAAAACTTTAATGCACCTTTCTTTTCAAAAAATGTCCGTGATTTTTGGCATAAATGGCATATTACACTCGGTTTGTGGTTTAAGGATTATGTTATGTATCCGACGCAAATGTCAACGTTTATGGTGAATTTGGGCAAAAAATTAAAAAATAAATTCGGCAAAAATGTCAGCAAAAAAATTACTTTATATTTATCAATGTCGGCTTTGTGGTTTTTAATCGGAATTTGGCACGGCGGAACTGGGTATTATTTTATTGCAACGGGGATTGTTCCTTTTGCTCTGATAGTTTTAGCCGATTTGCTAAATCCTGCGACAAAAAAATTCCTTGAAACATTCAAAATTAACCCTCAAAATATATTCTATCGTATTTTTATGAGCGTAAAAACTGTTTTATTGATAAGCATTTGCTGGGTATTTGTCTGCTCTTCGAGTACAAAAAACAGTATTGCTGTCATAAATCACGCTTTTCATAATTTATTTACAACAAATTTAGCGGATAATTTTGAAATGTTTAATATCGGCTATATAAGCCTGTATATGATGATTATCGGGCTTGGGGTTTTGTTCGTTTCCGATTATTTGCAAAACAATAATTCCTCTATTTTCAAATTTAATGACAAACAATTGCCTATTATAAAATATTCCGTGATTTATGTAGAAATATTGTGTATTATGGTTTTTGGAAAAATAAGCAGTTCTCAGTTTATTTATTTACAATTTTAATTTTCGCAAAAGGATAACAGATGAAAGAACTTGATTACCCGTTTAACCCTGAAGAAATTTTGAAAAATAAAAAGTCGATAAAGCGGCAATTGCTTGTAAAAAACACAAATTTTTCAGAAAAAAACATCGCCATTTTGGGCGGAGTAATGACCAATGACATTAAATCAGTGTTGGAATTATTTTTGTTAAACAACGGAATCAAGCCGAATTTTTATGAATCTCAATATAACAGATTTTTTGAAGACGGAATGTTTGAAAACGAGGAGTTGAAAGAGGTTAAGCCCGATATAATATATTTATGCACAAGCATCAGAAATATTGTCGATTTCCCCGATATTTCAGACGATAAAGCCATTATTGAGCAAAAACTTGACGGTTGTTATGAAAAATTTGAAAAAATTTGGTCAAATCTTTCTGAAAAATACCATTGTCCGATTATTCAAAACAACTTTGAATACCCGTATTTCCGCCTGTTAGGAAACAAAGATGCGAGCGACATACACGGTTATGTGAATTTCATAACGAGATTGAACCTCAAATTTTATGATTACGCACAGGTAAATGACAATTTTTATATTTGTGACATAAACTACATTTCGTCAAGTTACGGCTTGGAAAAATGGTCAGAGCCTTATTATTGGCATTTGTATAAATATGCGGTGTCCGTGCCTGCTATTCCTTATTTGTCTTTTAATGTGGCGAATATTATTAAATCGATTTTCGGAAAGAATAAAAAGATTTTAAATTTGGATTTGGATAATACTATTTGGGGCGGAATTGTCGCCGATGACGGGGTTGAAAATATTGAAACAGGAAATGGAACACCTCTTGGAGAAACATATTTTGAGTTTCAAAAATATTTGAAAAAGTTGAAAGATTTGGGTGTCGTTCTTTCGATTAATTCTAAAAATGAGGAAAAGGACGCATTGGCGGGACTTGACAGACCTGATTGTGCGTTGAAAAAAGATGATTTCGTTTCAATTAAAGCAAATTGGAATCCCAAAAGCCAAAATTTGTCAGAAACGGCAACGGAATTAAATCTTTTGCCTGAAAGTTTTGTTTTTGTTGACGATAATCCGGCAGAGCGTGAAATGATTTCAATGCAATTTCCCGAGGTGAGTACTCTTGATATGGATAAGCCCGAAAATTATGTCAAAATCCTTGATAAATCAGGATTTTTTGAGGTAACATCATTTTCTCAAGATGATGCAAATCGAACAAAAATGTATAATGAAAATAAAAAAAGATTGGATTTTCAGGCTGATTTCGTAAATTATGAGGACTATTTAAAATCATTGGAAATGAAATGCGAAATTAAAAATTTCGAGCCGATGTATATGTCAAGAATTGCTCAAATGATAAATAAAACCAACCAATTTAACCTTACGACAAAAAGATATACTCAGGCAGAAATTGAAAATATTGCAAACGATAATGAATATGTGACTTTGTATGCAAAATTGTGCGATAAATTCGGCGATAACGGCGTCGTAAGTGCAATAATCGGGAATATTGGCGAAGATAGAAATGAATTGCATATTAATCTTTGGCTGATGAGTTGTCGTGTTATAAAGAGGAATGTCGAATTTGCGATGATGGACGAACTCGTTGAGAAGGCTGTTTCAGAGAATATCAAAACGATTTACGGCTATTATTTTCCGACGGCTAAAAATTCGATGGTTAAAGATTTTTACCGATTGTTGGGATTTGAAAAATATCGGGAGGACGATAGCGGAAATACCGTTTGGAAATTTGATATCCCGAAAAATTATCAAAATCTGAATAAAGTTATTGTGGTTGTTGATTAGTTCTGAAAAATAAAACCACCGCTTTTTGAGGCGGTGGTTGAAGTTTCTTATTTTTTGTACCCGCATTTCGGGCAAACGCCGTTTTCGTTTAACGAAATTCCGCATCTCGGGCATCTTTCGATTGTTTTGTTAACTTCGTATTCCTCGCTTGCGGCATTATCTCCGCTTGTAAAGGTTATTTTTGAGATGTTTAATTTATCTTTTAAAAGGTCATAAACAATTTTAATCATACCTTCGACAGTCATAGATTCTTTTGTTACGACGAGTCTGCAATCGGGGTATGCAACGGCAAGATTTGTTTTGAACGCTTCCCCTTTCATAGTATTTTGAGGTGCACCGTTTTTGATGCCCTGTTTTTCGTAAACTTCAAGTATTGCGGGCAAAATCGGGTCATCTTCTCTCAAAATCAAAGCGTGGTCAAAGTTTTGTAATATACTCCATGCAACTTTTTTTATTTCGTTGCAGGGGTAAACCATATTTACGCCCGTGTTTATTGAATCTTCGACTTCAATTGTTAACGTTCCGGTATGTCCGTGAAGATATTGAGCCTCACCTCTGAATTCATAAAAACGATGAGCATATTGTAAATCAAATGTTGTAATAGATTTCATAAAATTCCTTTCTTTTTGTATTTCGAAATTTAACATTTGATTAGGTTTACGACAATCATAATCATCTATGCCCGATAGGATAGTTTTTTTTTGCAAAAATTTTGTATTTGTACTTTTAATTTTTGTAGTATTTGTGTAACATTATCTCAATAAAATGAATTATTTTGAAACTTTTATCAGGCTGATATACTTTATATATAAAGTAGAAATGGGGTATATTTATGAGTACATTCTTTAATGCTGACAGCAAGATGATTGACCTTTTTAAAATAAAAAAGTCTAAAATTAATAATGAAAATACAGAAACAAAGGTCGAAAATAATCAGCAGAAAAATACTGATATTGTTACTCAAACGGTTGATGAAACCGCAAAAATAGATACCCAAAATTTTGATTTGGACTCGATTGACGATTTAGAGGCAAAACCTCAAGCCGAGGAAAATGTTGAAAATAAACTTGCTGTCGGTGTTAACGATAAACAACAAAAAGAAACAAGTACCTCAAATGCTGATGCCGTCAATTCTTTGAAACAATCTCTTCCTCATAATCTTTTGGAAAAAATTAATGATAAATTAGGCGATATTGACCCCAATTCTGCCGATTATAACGAAAAATTTATTGAAGTCGCTTTTCAAATTATGGGCGAATCAGGCTATTTAGAGGGCAAAAACCTCGCTGATTTAGGACTTGAGGGTCCTATTTGGGAAGAAAAATTGAAAAATGCTCAAAAATTAGTTAACAATGCCGCAAACAACATCTCATCAGGCACAAATTCAAATGCAACAAATAAAACAAATTCAGCAGGCTCAACAGGCGGAGCAGCAAGTTCATCGGGCACATCAGGTACTTCGGGAACATCGACATCATCTGTTTCATCATCGGGCGGCGGGTCGTCAGTTGCAGGTAAAAATAAAATCTCATCGGCTCAAACTGGCGGTTTAAGTTCAATGAGCATTGAAGAGTTAAATTCTGAACTCAGCAGTGCCGAATCGACTTTGAGTACTCAACAACAGGATTTGGCTGATGCTGTTAACGGTAATTCACCTGAAATCCAAGCACAACAAGCGGTTGTTGAAAACGAATTTAACGCTTATGCAGCAAAACTTGAGGAAGTTAACGTCGAACTCGCTAACCAATTCAGAGAAATTGAAACGAATTTGACCGAAAAAGAACAACAAATCACGGAAAAAGAACAGGAAATTACCAACCAAAATGTTGTAATTTCAAATTGTGAAACAAAATATGAAAATGCTAAATCTACAACAGAATCTTTGAAATCCCAAAAAAGTTCTTTAGAGTCGCAATTAAGTGCGTTGAGCAGTTTTACGGGCGATGAAGAACAAGATGCCCAAATTGCTTCGCTCAGAAGTTCGATTGAATCTCAAATCAGTGCAATTTCTCAGGAAATAGCACAGGCAGAACAAGAAGAACAGGCTGCATTAGAGGATTTGAACAACCAAAAAGAATTGCTCGCAAAAATGGAAGAGGAAAAAACTCAACTCGATGCGGAATTGGTTGAAATTCAGCAACAAAAAACAGAATTTGAAGCAAAACTTCAAAACGAAAATCAGGCTTTGTATGAGGAAAAAGCCGCTTATGACAATGCAAAAGCAGAATTGCAAAACGTTAAATCTTCGGCAATTTCTAACGCTCAAAGTGCAATCTCGGAAACGCAAAATCGCATAAACGAAATCAACACTGCAATTTCTCAAAAACAAAATGAAGAAAAACAAGAAGAATATTCTGCCAACACAAAAGCCGCATATAGCAATGCAATCGGTGGAAAATTGGCGGATATTGCAGGCAAGGTAAAAGAAACCGCAGGCGATTGCATAGACGGGGTGCTTGATGTTTTGAACAAGGGCTTTGACTATCTTGAACAAAACGTCGTCCCGACGGCACTTTCAACCACTGCCGATTTGATTGAATACATCAAAACAAACGCTCCCGAAGCGGCTGAGTTCGCAAAACACTTTATCGAAGATACGTCGGTAAAATTCGATGACTTGGCTAATTTGCCCGCAGGCTCTATCGTTCTTTGGCAACAAAATGTCGGTGTCGGACATATTTCAATTTCTCTCGGAAACGGCTCGAACTTGACGGACGGAATCCCCGAAGGGCTGAAATTGGAAGGCAAATTCACGGTCTATTATCCGTTTGCATAAACAAATTCTTAAAAGACTCTATGATTTTCATAGGGTCTTTTTTTTTGTGTGTAAATTTTTATTTTTCCATTGTTTTAATCAAACGTTTGTTTTAATTTTGTTTGATAATGGAGATTTTTTGTGGAAAAGGACGAAAATGCAATAAATGATTTTGGCGTAAGAAGTGATTCTTGATTTAGTTGCATTAATACTCGATTTATATTATAATGAATTTTTAATAAAAGACCTGAGAAATAGCCGAAATGAAAAAGAAAAAACTATTATATTCAACTCTTTTGCTATTAATATTTAGTGGCAATAATTTTGTAGTTGCTAAAGATGTTACTGTTTCTACTGGTACTGAATTACAAAGTATAATACAAAAAACAACCGAACCGACTAGAATACAATTTGAAGATAATATAAATATCACAGGTTTGATTACAATTAAAATTGGAACTGAAGCAATTGAAATTGATGGGAATGGAAAAAGTTTAATAAATGAAAAAGATGCAAGATTTATTTTCTCAAATAATTCAAATTTAACCCTTAAAAACATGAAATATACCGGAAAGAATTCCAGTATAAATGTTGATAAAGCAAATACAACTATATTATTGGAAAATATTGATATTAGCGGTAGAACAACATCTGCCTATCCAAATGGGTCTGTTTTGTTTTTAATAGAAGATAGTGATGCAACTTTGAATAAGGTTAGTGTTTCTTCATGCAGCGTAAATACTACTAATAATTTTTCTGGAGGAACGATATATATTCAAACGGCAAAATCTAAAGGAGTTATAACAGATTTAATTGAGAACGAAATGACATCAGCAGGAAATGTTTATGGAGGTTTGATTTACAATAGAAGAACACTAACACCTATTGGCGAATTGAATTTGAACGGTGATGTAAATAAAAATAAAATTACTGCAAAAGCTGTTGTTTACGGCGGAATTTTAAATAATGAGAATAGCAGTGTTCAATCAATAAATTGGAATGAAGTAAAAAATAATACTATAACTGCCACTAATAATTCGGTTATAGGTGGGTTTATTTACAACAAACTTGGAACAATTAATAACTTACATATTGGTTCTTTTTCTAATAATGAAATTAATTCAAATTTAAAAATTGATGGTGGATTAATATACAACGAAAACGGAACGATTAACAGCACACTAGAAATTGAGCAAATAATTGGGAACACTATAAAAGCAAAAACCGATTTCAACGGATTAATTACAAATATTGCAGCAAATATTGATTCAATTTCAATAGGTTCTGTTTCAAACAACAATATTGAAATGAATTTTTTGCGTGGCGGAGTAATTAATCTTCAAGGTGCAAATATTAATGATATAACTATTGGCGAAATTAATAATAACAATATTATAGGAAATGAAAACTCTACTTCCACCGGTTTTGTGTTGTATTTAAGAGAGTCATCAACAGATTCAAAAATTTCATCTAATATAGGTAATCTCACCGTAAGGCAAATAACTGGAAACACAATAAGAGCAAAAAACATTACTTCTTTCTTATTTCGTTCTGCATTGGTTCCTGTGGAAAATGCTACTGTTATTTCAAAAAACGGAAATGTAACTGTTGATGAAATTAGTAATAATAATTTAGTTGCTACTGATTGTGATGAGAATGCTCGTGGAGGAATGATTTATAACTTTCTTCATGGTGGTTTGAAAACTACAAACACTACAGTTAGTATTGGAGACATAAATTTAAAACAAGTTTCTAATAACCGTTTAGAAAGCACAATTTCAGATTCAGATTCAGATAACGCAAAGGCTTTAGGAGGAAGGCATGCTTCCGGAGGAATTATTGCAAATTCAATTCAATTTTGTCAGGGGAATGCTATTATTAAAAGTATCAATGGTGAATATATAGGCAATTCACTTGTTTCAAATTCAAAAATAATGGATGCAAGCGGTGGTGTAATTTCTAATTCTATTAGTGGAAATGGAAATGCTTTTGTCGGAATTGGTTATACTCTTGATGAAAATAATAAAATAATTCCTGTCGCAGATGCGATTTTGGGAACTTACAAAAATAACTCTGTGCAATCAACAGAGCTTTCCTCAAATGGCGGTGTTATAGCAAACCATGTTGAAAAAAGCCCGGAGCATAATGATATTGCTCAAATAGGGAATATCAAAGCTTATTTTAGCGGAAACTATGCTTTATCCACTAAAAATAGTGCATATGGCGGAGCAATAGCAAATTTTTACGCAAAATCAGAAAACGATTATAAAAATGCTATTATTGATTCAATAAATAGCATTTTTGAAAATAACTATGCAAAAACCGAATCTGCAGATGCTTCAAAAGGTGCGTATGGTGGTGCAATTATTAATACTGCAACTATTAAAGCAATAAATAATTCTATTTTTAAAAACAATTATGCAAGCTCTGTTAATGGAAGTAGTGCTCATGGTGGTGCGATATACACAAGACAAGATTTGGTTATTAATGCAAATAATAATGGATTGTCTGAATTCACTGGGAATTATGTTACTGTTGACGATGGAGTAACAAAAAACTATGAAGCAATTAATGTAGGTGCGGCAGGAAAAACTCTTACATTAAATGCAACAACACACGGTACAATATTACTAAATGATTATATTAATGGCGTAAATGGTTATAATGTATTATTGACCGGTGATTCCACTGGTACAATTAAACTTTTTAATAAAGCCGACATTAAAGGTGGGGCAAATGTAACCGTCGGCGGAAATGTTGTTATTGATACAGCAGATGGAATAATTCAAAATTTTTCTGAATTTAATTCGCTAAATTCTAGTACAAGTGCAAAATATAATATTGATATAGATTTGTCAAAAGCAAATGGTGGCAAGTTAGATTACACAATAGGTGACAAGATTGCAGACGGATTTACAACACAAGCCTCTTCGAACGGCTCTATAATAACCCTTGACAGTTTGAATTTTTTAGGGAATTCATTTGAGGATTTTTTGGATAAAAATTTAAAAATCCAAATAATTCAAAACAATGAGAATACTGATGATTTGCAACTTGCATTGAGTGATAAATTAGCTCCGCTTACGTCAACTGCCGGACAAATAAAACATATTGTTACAACCAAAACTAATTCTATAACGCCGACAGCAAATTATAAAGATGTATTTGGCAGTATCACAACAACAAAAGATATTTATGGAATATTAGGGCTTAATAAAACAAATACAACAAATGACAGTCTAAATTTAAAAGTTACTAAAATTGATACTGATATCGTTTCAATAACATCAGATGCCTTGGTTGCATTGACTAATACCGAGTTAAAAGATAATGACGGTAATATTTTAGACAAAACATTTAATCTTTTCGACGAAGATTCTCTCGGCAATAAAACTCCTGCGAATTATAAATTATCAGATAATCTCGGATCAATATACAAAAATTTAAACATTGTCGGAGCAACAAAAACAGACACACTTGGCGAAATTACCTTATCTGAATTAGACTTGAACGGGAAATCTTCTTTTGTTGTAAATTCAGGTTCTACTTTAAATATTTCTGGCATAAAACTCAAAGGAAATGAAACTGTTATTACAAACAATAATGGTATTTTAAATTTTGCAAATAATAACATTATTGATGGCAAAATTACCGGAACATCAGCAACAAATACCGGCATTTTGGGGATTAATGCAAACAATTTGGATGTTGCTTTAATTAACAATGGCACTTTAAATTTGGGAGCAGGTAATATTGAAAAAGAAATTACCGGAAGTGGTTTGACAAATATTCTTGATGTTGTAACAAACAATGCTTTCATATCTCAAAATGTAAATGTCGATTCAACAGGTAAATTAACAGTTGAAGCAAATATAGGAAATTTAACAAACAGAGGAGAAGTTAGTTCAAATGCAAATAATTTAACCGGAACTGTAAATAATTCCGGAATATTAAATTTGTCAGGGGCGTTGGACAAAGCAATTTTAGGTAACGGAACGACAAAAGTAAACGGAATATTAAATTTGGCACCGTCAGCAATAATTGATGGTGTATTAGATTTGAATAATGGAACAATATCTACAAGCGATTTAAGTTATTCAAAATATGATATTAAAACAATAGACGGAGTCGGAAATGCTACAATAGATGTCGATTGGTCAAATTCAAAAGCAGACACGTTTAATAGTACATCTGGAAGAGGAGTGTTAAATTTAACATTAAATCAAACAGGAACAGAAAATATTTGGGATACAAAAACAATTCGAATAACAAATGGCGGCGTTGGAATATTTTTAGATACAATAACAGGGGAAAAAGAAAAAGAAATTCTCGGTTCAGATGATTTACGAGCAAATGTCGATTGGTCAGATAAGTTCGGAGCATGGAAAAGAACAGATACATATAGCGAAACAACATCAGCCATAAAGTCAAATGGATCATTGGTAAATGATACAATTCAGTATGAAGTAAAAAAGACAAATGAAGGAATTAAGACATATATAACAGACAGTGATACATTGGCACTAATAATTCAAAATACGGTTGCTGGTTCAAAAGATAAAACATTTACAACAACAAACGCAAATAACATATATACAGTGCAAGAGAATTTGGGAATATTAGCAGATAATTTGAGAATATCAGGTACATCTGACGGAACAAATACATCAACAATTGTACTTGGTGACAAGCAAGGTATTACAATAGCAGATGCAAATTCTTTAACAGTAAAAGATGTAAAAATCTCATCTGACGGATTAATTATTAATGCAACAAGCAATAAAGCGAAAATTACATTGGATAATGCAACTTTGCAAGGAGATGTTTTAAATCAAGGCGATTTGAGTGTTAAAAATTCAACGTTAGTATCAAAAATTACAGGTACAGGTAAAACAGATATAGATACAACAGGAAACGTAATTGTATCAGAGTTAATGCAAACCGAATTAACAAATACCGGAAAATTGAATGTAAATAATTTGGAAATATCAACGAATGCGAATAATACAGGTTCTATTACAAATAACGGTTTGAGATCAGAAATAAAAAATTTGACAAATTCCGGAATAATTAATGGAGAAGGGGAACTGGCAATCTCTGGGGATTCAATCAATTCAGGGAATATTTCTCAATCAATTATTAAAGTATCAGGAGCATTAGATAATACGCTCGGAACACTTACAACTACGGATAAAATTGAAAATACAGGAAACATAACAACAGTAGCGGATAAAATTATTGCAACAAATGGAATAATTAACGAGAATCATTTAACATTAACGAATGGAACATTGACGTCACAAGTTTCAGGGACAGGTACAACAAACATAATCGGGACAGTAACAAACAATGCAATAGTATCTCAAAATGTAAATGTCGATTCAACAGGTAAATTAACAGTTGAAGCAAATATAGGAAATTTAACAAACAGAGGAGAAGTTAGTTCAAATGCAAATAATTTAACCGGAACTGTAAATAATTCCGGAATATTAAATTTGTCAGGGGCGTTGGACAAAGCAATTTTAGGTAACGGAACGACAAAAATTGCCGGTGATAGTTTTACAATACTAGATGGAGCGGCTGTTAAAGGAATTTTGGATATAAATAATCAAACATTAAACATTTTAGCGACAAATACAACAAATATGTTTAATGATGTGAATGTGAATTCCGGAGCGTTAAACTTAATTAACAATAGTATTAATAATTTGTCAGCGAATTCGTTTAAGATAAGCGGAAACGTTAATCTATTAATAGATGCTGATTTAAAAAATTCAGTGATGGATAGACTTCCGTCAACAACTGTTGCAAACGGACTTATTACGGTTAAGGGAATAAATTTGTTATCTGATTCTGCAAGTGAAAAGACATATATTCCGTTTGCATATGATAATTTTAAAGATAAGGTTCAAACAAATATAACAACAGTAGGCAAAGACGTTAACAATGAATATCAAACAACAGCTTTTGCACCAATATACAAATATGATGTAAGTTATAATCCGAACAACGGAAATTTCTTATTCTCTCGTGGTGGCGGAAAAAGTTCCGTTGATTTTAATCCGGCTGTATTATCGGGAGCTGTGAATTCACAGGTTGGAGCGTATTCCGCTATAAATGAAACATTTAGTTACGCATTTAGGCATGCTGATTATTCATTTATGCCATTGCCAAAGAAAATAAGAATATTGGGTAATCGATATGCAATCTCAGAACCAAGAGCAATTCAATACAAAAATGATTATTCTAAAGCTGGTGGTACTTGGTATCAACCATACGCAAATTTTGAAAATGTCGGTTTGTCAAACGGTCCGAGAGTAGATATTCAATCATACGGTTCATTAATAGGTGGTGACAGCAGATATAAACAGTTTAAACGAGGTTGGGGAACAGTAATCACTCCTTATATTGGTTATAATGGAACATCTCAAAGCTATTCTGGTGTTTCAACAACCACAAATGGCGGAATATTAGGATTAACTCAAACTTTCTACAATGGAGAATTCTTTACGGCACTGACTATAAATGCGGGAGCCAGCAACGGTGAATCGCATACGATGTATGGTAAGGAAAATTATACAGCATTAATGGCTGGCATTGGAAGTAAAACAGGTTACAATTTTGAATTTAATAACGGTAAATTTATTATTCAACCGTCTATATTGACGGCATACTCTTATGTAAATACTTTTGATTATACGAATTCTGCCGGTGTAAAAATATCTTCTGACCCATTGCATTCTATACAATTTCACCCGAGTATTAAATTTATGGGCAATATTGGAAAAGGCTGGCAACCATACGCAAGGGCCGGTATGGTATGGAATATTCTAAACGAAACAAAATTTACCGCAAACGACATTCGATTGCCGGAAATGAGCATAAAACCTTATGTCGAATACGGTGTAGGTGTGCAAAAAAATTGGAATGATAAATGTAGCGGATTTTTGCAATCTATGTTGAGAGAGGGTGGAAGAAACGGTATTGCGTTAACTTTCGGCTTTAAATGGACTATAGGTAATGAAAGTAAACCTATAAAATAAGTTCAAAACGCACAAAATATGTTTTAAAAGATTCTGCTGTGTCTGTATAAAAATTGAAAGAACTTTGCAATGAATCAGCACAAACCCAAATTAGTTCTATTCAAAAAACTAATAATTCACCTAAAAATGTAATTAAAATATCCAACGATACAGTTTATTTAAACAGTAGATTAAATATTTTATGCCACAATGAGAAAATTTAACTATAATGGGGCGTTTATGGCAAACTGTAATTTTGAAAGAATGGAAAGAAATTTTTGCTTGGCTTCCTGTTGAAACTCTAATTAAAGAAAAGCAGAAGCAAAAGCAGAAGAAGACAGAATTATTGCACAAATTGCAAATGGTGAATCATTCGTCAAGGACTCGATAACATTCAGCGAAGTATTTGAAATTTTCATCAAACACGTTGAAGCAAATTTTTCTGAAAATACGATATACAACTACAAAAATATTTATAAAAATCACTTAAAATATTGGCACGATAAAAAGAGCAAAACCATTGAACCGTATCTTGTGCAAAATTGGTATGATAACAAAGTCGGCACATCAGGAAGTTACACACTAAAAAATAGTGTAAGATTATGCAGAACTATGTATAATTATGCATTAAAACTCAATAAAGTTTCGGTTAATCCGTTTGATATAGTAGAAGAAAAAACATTAAAAAAACTACTCACAAGCGAGCAGAGAGCGAAAATGTCGAAAAAGTGTTAAGAGAATATGCAAGGTTGTTTATCCTGATACGTTATGAATTGTTGCTTGTGGAATTTTAGGCTGATTAAGATGAGTTGAGATTTTAGGGCTAAAATGAAAAGACATGCGGAACTTTTGACATCAGTCAGAGAAAAAGCCGCTAACCTTTTTGAAGAAAATCTAAAATTCTGTGAACATATTGTGAACATTTAGATTAAATTTTAAGTTAGCGGCTTAATTTTTATTATCTGAAAAGCCTTGTGGCTCTTGAGTTTTTAAGTGGTGGACTTTACGCAACGAAAATCACACTTTTAAGTTCACTTAAAAATAATCGAACTCTTAAAATTAAATCAGGGCAAAAAAAAAGAGCCTTTAAAGGCTCTTTTTCTAAAAATGGTGGAGGATAGGAGATTCGAACTCCTGACATCCTGCGTGCAAAACAGGCACTCTACCAACTGAGTTAATCCCCCTTGCTGGTGATTTAATACTAATACAACCAAAAAAATTTTGCAACAATATTTTTCAAAAAATTTTTATTAACTTTACATTTTGTAAAAAATTATTCCCCTAAAAGCACAAAAAAAACCTAACAACGCCATATTACACCCGTCTGTTCCCGCAAAAAAATACCGACTCATTCTCAGAGTCGGCATTTAAAAACTATTTATCAACTATGAAAACTTAGGTTGTCCTTTTTGAACATGCCCGTTCTCGTCAACCTTTTCCAAGATAACAAAGCCGTTTGCCGGAATATTCAAGTTGACGCCGCCATAATTTGCACAATACGTTCCGTCGTTTTGGTAAGCACCTGTTCCTCCGAATTCTGTATCGTTGGAGTTAATTGTTTCTTTCCAATTGCTGCCGTTATTGAGAACTGCCATCGGGTTGTTCAAACCGTAGTTTTCAAGCGGTTTATCGCCGAAATTGTAAAGTGCCACAACTTCATTTCCCTCAAGGTCAAAACGCTTAATCGCCATGACTTTATTTTGCTCGTCAACAAGCGGTGTCATTGCGTCGAGGTATTCCATTCCCTGAACATCTTGCAATGCAGGGTTTCTCTTAACCAAGTCAGCCATTGCTTGCGAAAGTTTATGAATACCGCTAATCGTGTGATTTTCAGGGTCGATTTTTGATTTTTCAAATGATTGGTCAAAATTATAACCCTTTTCTTTCTCGATATTCGGTTCGTCAACAGCCTGTTCACGGGTAAATCTGAACGGATTGATTTCGCCGTAAGCATCACCTTGGAAAATCATTTTTGAGCCGGGAACCATAAACAATAAGCCGATTGCCTCTTTGTGCTTATCTTTTGCGTGTTCGATTTCAGCCGACATTTGTTCTTTTGAAATTCCGCTCAAGCCGTTTTTCTTTGCAATTCTTGAAAATTCCGAGTCCCAATTATCTTTATCAAATTCGTGAGCCTCAAACATTTCCATAACAGTATCAACACTGCGAATGTGTTTTGCTGCGGGCGTTTCACCTGCTCTATCATCAAGGTGATTTGTAACTTGCAAATCCTTGTGGATAATTTTTGTCATAAGTCTTGAGCCTGAATCGTTACCGATTTCATCGTGGCTCATAAAGTATTTTGTACCGCCGATATCCTTGATATTATTGGCTAAAGTTTGCATTGACGGATAATAGCCCATAACTTCTCTATCAAGCATTACCGCTTCAACTGCGTGTGAGAATGCAAAATCCCAATGTTCATTTCCGCCGATATTTTCAAGCGATGCGTTGTTTGCATCTGTTCTTGCAATTGCATCTAAGTGTTTTGCTACGTCACCGTACGGAAGTTCTTGTTCTGTCAAATTTCTTGTCAAACCGTCTTGAGTTCTGTGGTCTTCCCAATGAATAACCGTGTGCGGGAAGTGGAAACGGACTTCTTGTGCAACCTGTTTCATTGCGAAATTTGAACCCATTTCGGGAGTTTGGTCAGCACGTAAAAAGTCGATGTGATAGTTATCAACCCAATTCATCGGCATATTTACAACGTAGTCACGAACATTTGAACGTACAGATTGGTCAGTGTCTTCAAGGTTAAATTGATTGCCGCCCCATTTACCCGGTTTTTCATACGGTGCAAGGTCAGAGAGGTTGTTACCTGACATTTTTTCGCCATTTGTAATGCCAAATTCTTTTGCATCTGCATCAGACGGACCTGATTTGAAAATGTGGCTCGGAACCCAATCCATACCTACGTTCAAGTTCTTTGAGTGTGCGTAATTAATTAAATCTTTTAATGAGTCGTTTCTGACTGTTGCATCTTCTTTTCCTTCTTCTGATGCAACACCTCTTGAAACTGCATATTTGTCAACGCCGTCATAGCCCCAGTTTTCGCCGTAAGTACCTTCCATCGGCATCAACAAAATACCGTTATAAATTCCGTCTTCGGCAATTCTGTCGATTTCAGCCTTTGCTGCCTCTAAAGTTCCTTCTTTTGTAAAAGTCGGGATATTAACCTGTCTGACAATCAAGTTTGACGGTTTTTGAAGTGATTTGCCGTCGGCACCTGTTGCCGAAAGTCCTGATTTTCTGAGCAAATCTTGCGGTTGTCTTGCCAAATCTGAAACTCTTGCGGAATTTTTACCTGCAACCCAATCTTGGTCTGTCCATTGATATTGTTTATTGTCATAAACTTGTGACCAAGAGAAAATGTGCGGTTGTGCTTTTGCGACGGGGTCTTTCGTTTTGGAAATCGTATTTCCGTCTGCATCTTGAAGAATGTATCTGTACATGCCGTTTGAATACGGAATGTCGGAATTGCCCGAAAATACTCCGTCTTTATCTTTTTTAAGTTCAATAAATGTCGATTTCCCGTCATCGGTTTTTGCATCGATATGCCAATCGCCTGCCCATTTATCTTTCAAATGTTCTGCTTTAAATTGGTCATCTGTCAAAGCGACTTTGTCTTTGGGGTCACGAACTTCGACCAAAACTTTTGCGACTTTTGGAGCCCAAACTTTAAAGTCAACGTTTTGCGAGCCGTCACGGTTTGTTCGTTGAACGGTTGCACCCCAACTTCTGTGTTCTTCTATTCTTCGACCGAAAGAAATATTATTTTTCGGCAAAACATAAGCACGCATTCCGTTTGCGGCTTCTTTGCTTGCCAACTGGCGATTTTCGACATTTGTCGATTTAATCTCTTTTTCTTCTTTTACTTGTTTAAAACCATTAATATTGCTGATATTTGATGAATTAATTTTCAATTTGACACACTCCGCATGGTTATAGTTCCACGTTTGTTTGAAGTTTCCTGAACAAAAAATTTTGTTACTTTTTTGTATTTTGTAACTTAAAATTTACAAAACCTTACATTTGTTGGATAAGTTCAATTTCGTTGCCGTCAGGGTCTTTCAAAAATGCAATTTTAGAGTTGATTTTATCGAGTTCGTAAGGTTCATAGAGCCAATCAATTCCGAGTTTTTTCATTTTTTGTTCAATTTCTTTCAAGTCGTTTGCAGCAAAGGCAAAATGTCCGAAAGCGTTGCCGTTTTCGTATTTATCGACTTTTTCGTCATTTGCGGTTAATTCGATTTGAAAATCACCGCTTTCCTTGCAACCCAAATAATAGAGCGTGCAATCGTCGAGTCGGAGTTCTTTTACGATATCAAATCCCAAAATTTCTTTGTAAAATTTGAGTGATTTTTCCAAGTTGCTTACTCTTATCATTGCGTGCAAAAATTTCATATATGTTCCCTCTATGACCAAAATTAACTAAAATTCACAAAATAATTATAGCAAAAATTCAAACATTTATGCAATAATGAATTTATGGAAAAACTTATTAATAAAGCGGTTAAAACGAGCAGACTTTCTCATTCCGAGATTGTTGAGATTTTAAAAAACGAAACTTGCAATGATTACCTGTTTAAGGCGGCGGATTATGTTCGCAAAAACAGGGTCGGTGATGCGGTGCATTTGCGTGCTTTGATTGAATTTACCAACATTTGCGGACAAAATTGTATGTATTGCGGAATAAGACGGGATAATTCTTTGGTCGAACGTTATGCTATGACGCCCGAAGATATTTTTGAAACGGCAAAACGTGCAGCAACGTTGGGTTTTAAGACAGTTGTTCTTCAATCGGGAGAAACCCAAACTTATTCGATTGAAACGCTTTGCGATATTATTCGCAAAATTAAATCGCTCGATATCGCCGTAACCCTTTCAATCGGTGAAAAAGACGAAGCCGAATATCGTGCGTTAAAAGAGGCAGGGGCAGACAGATATTTGCTCAGAATTGAAACGACGAGTTATAAACTTTATCGAGAAATGCACCCTGAGATGAGTTTGTCAAGACGAATGGCGTGTATCAAATTTTTAAAATCAATAGGTTTTGAAACGGGTACGGGCGATTTAATCGGCTTGCCCAATCAAACGGACGAACATATTGCGGAAGATTTGTTGTTTTTTCAAGAAGTTGACGCCGATATGGTCGGTCTTGGACCTTTTATCCCTAATCCTCAAACCCCGCTCAAAGACGAAGTCGGCGGAACTTTTGAAAAAGCGTTGAAAGTTATGGCACTTGCAAGATTGCTGCTCCCGTCGGCGAATATTCCCGCCACGACTGCTATGGAAACGTTAAATCCTAACGGCAGAATTATTGCATTGCAATCAGGTGCAAATGTCGTTATGCCGAATGTTAACGACACATCTTACCGCTCGAAATATCAACTTTACCCGGGAAAAATTTGTCTTGATGACGGTGCAGAAAAATGTCGCAAATGTGTTGAGGCGAAAATCCGCTCTATCGGCAGAACAATTGCCACAACAAAAGGATTTCGGGGCGAATTATAATTTTTACATTAATTTATAATAATAAAAGTTAACATGATTGGCAATTTTAAAAATTCACGGATTTTGAAAACGAAAAGGGTTTAATATTGGTTAAAATTTCAAAAACTAATATAATAAAAACTGCAATCTTTACGGTTGCATGTTTGACGCAATCGGGGTTTTGCTCAGAGGTCTGTGTTCAAAAACCTGTTTGTGATATAGATAAGATGTGTTATAATTACCGAAAAGAAAATGAGGGTTGTAAAATGACAAGACAAGCACACAGCGAAACAGAAAAAGAACTTTTTGCTTCAGTTGAAAAGAATACACCGGATTATGTAAAACACAGTACATTACCGGATTTTCACAATAAAGAAGCGTTCACGTTGCGTATTAAAAAAGAACATTTGGCACCTTATGATGCCGAAAAAAATCCCGAAGGATTGAATTTGTCGAACTGGCTTGCTAACTATGCCAAGGAAGCAGCGGTTTCAACGGCAGGTATCAGAGGTCCCCAAAATATTTTGTATCCGCATGATGCAAGATTTCCGATTAACGTTATCGGTATTATCCTTGCAACACACGCAAAAGCACTCGTTGCAAAGAAAAATTACGAAAATAAAAAACTTTTGAAATTGGTAGGTCGTGAAGTCCGTTACAATTCAGAACTTTTCCTCGATATGATTGCGAGAGTTCAAGCGGCACAAGGCATTGAAACTATCACGACAAAAGACAGACAGTCTATGCCGATTTGGCTTGCTTCGTTCTTGGCATTCAAACTTGACCTTTTGGGCGGTGAATATATCACATCAAGCCACGGTATCAGCGTTAAAAACGCAACAAAAGACTTAAATTCACAAGGCAGCCAATATCTTCCCGAAGAATCTATGGCTTTTGTAAATCAAATTAAAGCAATTTTTGCGGAAGTTGAAGAAAAAGGCTACTACGACATTCCGATTGCAGCAAATGACGATAAATTAATCAACGAAAAATTCTTGCAAAAATATGATGACGGTGTTGATTTGTATGTTGAATATTTGCAAAGCGGTGTTGCAAACGAAAATAACATCAAATTAATTGATAAACTCAACGATAAAATTGTTATCGAAAATGTCGGCGGTTCTGCATATAGAACTTTGTCGAGAGTTTTGAAAGATTTGAAAATCGAAAAACACTACGATTGGTTCAATACGGAAGAAGATCCGTTCTTCCACGGAATCGGTAAGTTTGACCACGACAGCAAAGGAAACAAATGTTTCTATGATTATTCGCTTGATACAACAGTTGTTGCAAAGGATAAAGACGGTAAGCCGTTCTTCCCCGTAATTGAAACATTGAATTACAAAGAAAAATTGGCTAAATATCCTGTCGGTACGGCAGTTTTCATCACTGACCCCGACCACGACAGATTTACGGTTTGCCAAATTGAAAAGGCTGAAAACGCAGACAGATTAAAGCAAACAGGTATTGATTACGTTGCCCTTGATGAAGGAAGAATTTTGTCAGTATTGACTGCAAACCAATCATTTCTTTTGATTATGGATTTTTGGGCAAAACAATTGAAAGATGCAGGTCTTTGGAATAATCACACAAGATTTATCATCAAAACAACCGCATCTGCAAAATCTTGGGACGAATGGGCTGCAAACAACGGCGTTAAGGTCGTTAACGTACCTGTCGGTTTCAAAGAAATTGCAAATATTATGAAAAAAGTTGAAAAACAACTTGCTGAAAATAACGGCAAAGATGTTGTTATCACTGATGTGTTCGGCTATGACGTAAATCTTGGTGCAAATCCTGCGGTTGTATTTGCAGGTGAAGAATCAGGCGGTATGATTATCGGTGCTGAACAACCCGTTGTTTCAAAAGCAGGCAGAATGGCTATTGCGATGAGAGAAAAGAGTGCAACTGAGGCAATTCTTATCGGTTCTGCAATGGTCAGTGCTATGAACGAACAAAAATTGCTCCTCTCGGAAGCGTTGGTAAAATTGTTTGATGATAACAAAATCGTCGGCAAATTTGATGTTCGTGAAGATATTGCTTATTACAACGAATCAGAACCCGATATCGCAAAACTTACTGCCGCAAAGAAAGACGGTGAAGCAAAACGTACGAAAAACGATGTGTTCTACCTCGCAATTGCAATGGCAAAACGTGAGGGCAAAATTACGGTTGATAATGCAAGAGAAATTTTCGTTTCAACTTTCGGTGACGAACTCGATTTTTCAAACCTCAAAGATGTTTTGTTCGTAGGTGACGGTACATATTTGTTATTTGATGATAAATATATCGAAATCAGACCCTCAGGTACCGACGCAAAAACTAAGGCATACGGTGCAGGTTCAGACAAAGCAAACATTTTGCACTTTGCGAAAATTTTGGGTAACTACTCGGGCGATTTGAACGATACTTACTTGAAATACATCGACAAAGCATATTATGACAATGCAAAAGCAAAATCGGCGGTAATTTACCAAGAATTTACCGACAAAGATGCAAACAATGTTCCGTTTGTAATCCCGAATTATGCTGAAACTATCGGATTATAAGGAGAAAACCATAAATGGCAGATGAATCAAAAATCCTTGCAACCATTGCAAGAAGTGCAACAGAACAATTACAAATCTCAATCAGTCATTACAGAGGTAAAAGTTATCTCAATATGAGAATTTTTTACACAACTGATGACGGTCAAACTTGGCTCCCGACTAAGAAAGGCGTTACGTTTGCTCCCGACGCTCTTATGACTTTGAAAGATGCGGTTGACGTTGCGATTGAAGAACTTTTGACCCCTGAGGAAGCAGACGTTTAATGACAAATGCAACTCAAAAGGTTGAAAATGTTGATGATAAGGGCATATTGAAAAAATATGCCCTTGTTATTGCTGATGTTAACGGATTGGGGACAAAGGCTTTCAGTTACTCAATTCCGGACGATTTGAGAGAAAAAATCAAGTACGGTTCTCCCGTCGTCGTTCCTTTTGGTGTTAAAAATGCCGTAAATGGTTTCGTTGTCGGCTTTTCGGATACTCTTGACGGTGATTTTAAAGTTAAACCGATTTTGGACGTTTTAGATGATGATGTCGCTTTTACGCCTGAATATATGCAACTTTTGCTTTGGACTGCAAAATATTATGTGTGCGACTTAAATTCCGTAATTCAGGTTGCAGCGGCATCGAAATTGTTTGGTAAATTTAAAACTAAAATTACTAAAATTTCTCGGGATTTTGACGGCAATTTGAATGAAAATGAGCGTAAAATCTTTGCGGCTCTTGATTTTGAAGTGCCGACGTCTGATGTTACTTTGAAAAGAAAAGTTCAACTTTCAAAAGAAAAATTCGCCCGTGCTTTGAGAAAGTTGAAAACTTTAGGACTTGTGAAGTCTGAAAATATTTCTGATGAACCGAAAATCAGCGAAAAAACTCAAAAATATGTCAAAATTTTGTCAAAATCGACCGAAAATAAGACTTTTTTGAAGTTTTTAAATAATTTTGATGTCGAAAATGAGTTTTTATTGTCCGAATTTTTGAAAATTGCTCATACGACTTTGCCAACTCTGAAAAAGGCTCAGGCAGAGGGTTTGGTTGAAATTTTCGATAAAAATATTTATCGTAACCCGCTCGGAATTTATGCGGGTGAGAAAATGACAGATTTCCCCGAATTGTCTGATGAGCAGAAATTTGCGTTTGATGAAATTTCTAAAAAAATTGATAATCGGCAAACGGAGCCGATTTTGGTGCATGGCGTTACTGCTTCGGGAAAAACGGAGTTGTATTTTGCATTGATGAAAAAAGTCATTGGTGAGGGAAAAAATGTACTTTTTCTCGCCCCTGAAATTGCCATTGCGTCAATGTTGACGAAGAAAACGGCTCTTAGGTTCGGACTTGAAAATGTTGCAATTTGGCACAGTTCGATTTCGGACGGTGAAAAATTTGATATTCGTCGTAGAATGAAACAAAATAAGGTTAAAATCCTTGTGGGAGCAAGGTCTGCGGTGTTTGCTCCTCTTAAAAATATCGGGCTGATTGTGATTGATGAAGAACACGAAAGTTCTTATAAACAGACGGCTCCGCCCCCTTATTACAATGCGTGTGAAGTTGCCGAAAAATTGGCGAAAATTAACGGTGCAACAATCGTTAAAGGCTCTGCAACTCCTGATGTCTGCACTTATTTTCGTGCGGTTGAAAGCGGTAATTTGATTGAATTAAAGGAGCGTTTTAACAATGTTCCGCTTGCTCCAGTTTCGATTGTCGATATGAAAGAGGAATATTCCGCAAAGGGACAGCGTCAATTTTCAAAATATTTAATCCGAAAAATCGAAGAAAACCTTGAAAACGGCAAACAGACAATACTTTTGATGAACAGACTCGGTTTTTCGACAAAAATTCAGTGTCCGTCTTGCGGAGAAATTTTGACTTGTCCGCATTGTTCCGTGCCGTTGGTTTTTCACAAAAAATCCAACACTTTCAGATGTCATTGGTGCGATTATCAGACAAGTGTGCCTGAAACCTGCCCGTCTTGCGGTTCTTCGGAGTTTAAATTTTCGGGAACGGGAACGGAGAGGGTAGAAGAAATTGCCCAAAAACTTTTTCCTGACGCAAGAATTGCCCGTTTTGATTCGGACAATATGAACCACAAAAACGCTTATGCGGAAATGTTGAATGAATTTGAAAACGGAGATGTTGACATTTTAATCGGAACGTCAATGAGTGCAAAGGGTTTGGACAACGAGAATGTGACGCTTGTCGGGGTAATAAATTCAGACGGTTCGTTTGTTTTCCCTGATTTTCGTTCGTCAGAGCGAGGATTTCAACTTTTGACGCAGGTTGCAGGACGTGCGGGACGGGGAAGATTTGGCGGTTCTGTTGTCTTTCAGACGTTTAATCCTGATTTTTCTGTTATTGAGTCGGCGAAAGAACAGAATTATCAAAAATTTTATGAAGAAGAAATAAGAATGCGAAGAGAGTTCGGCTATCCGCCCTTTTCACAAGTAATTCGGCTGATTGTGTCGGGTATTGATGAAGGTCGTGTTTTTCAATCAATAAGTGAAATTTCTTCTCAACTTAACAAAATCGCTGAAAAATATAATATGTCGGAA
>CAKVJR010000011.1 GCA_934754855.1 uncultured Candidatus Melainabacteria bacterium | reverse complement strand
GATGAATACTCAAAAGAAGCCCTCGTTATCGTTCCCGATGACCAATTAAGCCTCGCTATCGGTCGTGGCGGTCAAAATGTAAGACTTGCTCACAAACTTACTGGCTGGAAGATTGATATCAAGAGCGTTTCTCAAGCAGAAGCAATGGATAATTCTCGTGGTTACGAAGAAGAAGAACAATACGAAGAACCCGTTGAAGAAGATATGGACGACGAAATTCAAGAAGATGAAATTAATCAAGAAGAATACGGCGTCGATGAAGAAGATGTCGCAGAACTCAACAACAGCGGCGAAGAAGAAACTTCTTCCGAAGAATAATTCTTCACAAAAATTTTTGAAGCACCCGAAAGGGTGCTTTTTTATTGCCCAAATTTTCACCGAAATTTTCTTATCAACTTTTCAGATTTTAAATTCTAACCCAGATCTTACACATAAATTTTCAGATACAAAATTAACACACAAAAGTAAAAAAAATGACCCGATTTTGGGTCATTATAAAACTCACACGGGGCAATCGCCCCACACTCTTTATTGTCTTCAAATAAAACTTTTATTATGCTGCTTGAGTTCCTTCTTTTTCTGCTAAAGAATTTCTGAGAACTTCAACGATTTCACCGTCCAATTTGCCTTCAGCAACGAATGAGTCCATAATCATCAAAGCATCTTCAGATGACATTGTGCCTTTGTATGCTCTTTTTTCTGTCAAAGCGGAATAAACATCAGCAACTGAAACGATTTTTGAAAGTTTATCGTTTGTCATTGAAGCAGCGGTGTGGTGATTTCTAACGATAGACAATGCCTTAGAATCCATACCTGTGGTCTTCAACAATTCATAACCGATTCTGCTGTGTGTATTAACAATTGCTCTTTCTTCCGGGTTTAACTTGCCGTTTTTGTTCAAAATTTCTTCCGGAATCATGATTTTACCGAAATCATGGAAAAGTGAGCCAAGTGCAACAGCCTGTTTATCTTCTTTTGAAAGGTTCATTTTATCTGCCAAAGAAACTGCAACATCAACTGTTGTGCTAACGTGGGAATCTCTGATATCCTTCAAGTTGTTTATACAAACAATTGCGTTAACACCCTTTTCTGCAAGAATTTCTTTAACAACAGGTGCATTCTGAAGCATTTTTTCAACCGATGCTTCTGTCATATACTTGTTCATCAAAGCATTCGGATTATATTTTGCTAAGAATTTTTCGTAAAGGGCTTCAACAGGGTTCTTTTGACCTTGACCGTTGTGCGAAAGTTTGTAGATATCTTGTTGAACTCTGGTTTGTGCATAATTGCCAAAACCATATCTCAAACGTGCTGCTTGGTTCGGTGCCGTTACGTTGATATTATTCATTTGTACTTCTTGTACGTTCAATTTTCTATCCTAATATCTCTATCTCAAACAAAATTTAATCATTTTGCTTACTCTTTTATAAAGTATTTGAACTCAAATTTATTGCCATGTTTGCCTTACATGTATATCTGTTTCGTTACAATCGTTTACAATTGATTTTCAAAATAAAAAATCAAAAAAAAAATTCCCTCATTTAGAAGGAATTTAAAAAATATTTTTTTAATTATAACTCAGCGAAGAACTTAACCGCCTTGTCAATTCTTGTAGCAGGACGATTAATGAGGTCATTTTGTTCTTTTGTGAGATAAATAATTTTTGTATTCGGGAAAAGTTTTTTCAATAATTTATCGTCAGATTTTGTGCTGACAACGATGACATCGGGATTTAATTTGAGGATATACTCAGCCGAAACGGCAGGATAAAATGCCGTCAAATCAGATGTTACGGACTTTTGTCCCGAAACCTTTATCATATCAGAAATAAAAGACTTATTGCCGATTGCGATAAGCGGATTGAGTTGGATAAGATACAAAATCTTTTTCGGGTAAGTTGTTTTTGTTGCGGAAACTTGAGATTTCAAATCAGCAACAACCTTTTTTGAATTTTCAACATTTCCTGTCATTTGACCGAGAGCCAAAATTGTGTCGTAAATCGAATTAACAGAATTCATTTTGTAAATTAACGGTTTTGTTCCGATTTTGTCCAATTTTTGAGAAGCAGAAGCCGCACCGTCAGCCAACAAAACATAATCAGGGTGAAGCGACAAAATCTTTTCCTTATTCATATAATAAGCATTGCCGACCTTAGTTTTTTGCTTAACCTCAGCAGGATAATTACATTCGGTTGAAACCCCAACCAAATCAGCATCTGCACCGATTGCATACATAATTTCCGTCAAAGCGGGTGAGAGGCTCACGAATGTTTTTGCATCTGCAAAATTTGTTGCAAACGCAATAACCATCACGCTAATCAATAGTTTTGAGATAAATTTTTTCATTTTCAATCTCCACGTTGAAGTTCAAACCAAATACTTTATTCAAATTTTCACTTGAGAAAAATTCGCTCTTAATCCCTTGCACGACAGCGTTTTTTGAAATTCCGACAAAATAATCACCGCATTCAAACGCAAGATTTAAGTCATGAGTTATCATAACACAAGTTATGCCTTTTTTCGTTAAAGTTTTTAAAATTTTTGAAATTTTTACCTGATTTTTTAAATCCAAATTTGAAGTCGGCTCGTCCAAAAGCAGACAATCTGCCCCCGAAACCATTGCAATTGCAAGGTTTGCAAGTTGCAACTCACCCGAACTCAATTTCTCTACATAAATATCTTTTCTGTCTGAAATTTCCAACAATTCCAACGTTTCAAGCACTTTTTGCTTTTCGGATTTTGTCGTAAACCATTTGAAAGAATTTGAATAAAAAGCAGACAAAACATACTCGAAAAGCGTTATGCCGACAGGATAAGACACCTTTTGAGGTAGAAAAAACATTTTCTTGCAATCCGAGGAAATTTTAACCCCGCCAATTTTAATTTCACCAGAAATTATACGCAAAAGAGTAGTTTTCCCCGTACCGTTAAGTCCCGTAATTACGGTCATTTGTCCACTTTGCATTTCAAGATTAAGATTTTCATAAAGATTTTTGCTTCCAAAAGAAAAAGTGAGATTTTTAATACTAATCATTGAGCAACCCACCTTTCTTCACCAAAAAATATACAAAAATCGGCGAGCCGACAAACGCAACCACAAGCCCCAAGGGGATTTGCATAGGATAAATAATCACCCTTGCAATAAAATCCGATAACAAAATAAAACTTGCACCGATTAAAATATTTGCAAAAAACGCATATCGATAATCAACGCCGACAAGCATTTTTGTGATTTGAGGAGCAATAATTCCGACAAAACTCAAAATTCCGACAGTCAAAACACTCATGCCCGCCAAAATCGAAGACAAAATTATCAAAATAACATTATAAATTTTTCTCCTGTTTTTTAATTCGGGCAAAAAATCATCTTCCAATCTCAAAAAATTCATTTTTGGCATCATAACCGCCGAAAGCACAATCATAACAGCAAATAACACAAATAGTGTCAAATCGGAAACGCCCGTATTTTCCGACACATTACCCGTCAACAAATAGGTCAAAACGTATGTTTTATCGGGGTTTGTGAGCATTATAAACGATATAATCGAACTTGCGAACATATTAACAGAAAGCCCTGTTAAAATTAATTTTGTGACCGAAAATTTACCGATTCCGCAAAATAAAATAACGAAAATTGAAGCAATCAACGCCCCAACAAAACCGAAAAGGGAATAGGCAAAACCGCTGAATAACAAGACAGAGAGGACAATTCCAAGTCCCGCACCTGCTGAAATCCCAGTAATAAAAGGTTCAGCGAGAGGGTTTTTTGAAACAGCCTGAAGCATCATGCCCGAAAGAGCAAGACAAGCCCCTGCAATTACGGCTTTTACGACTCTCGGAAACCGTAAAACTTCAAGCAAAATACTTTCGGTATCATTTCCGAGGTCAAAAGATTTTTTCAAAAGCCCGAAGCCCAAACCGTCATTTCCCGCATAAGCGGAGAGATAGAGGGTAATTACAAAAATAATCGCAAGTATTAAAATTAATAAAATTTTTTTTGATTTAGACATACTTCCTCATAAAAAAGCCTTGTCCGCAAGCGAACAAGGCAATTATAGCACGAATTAGAGATTTTCTTTTGATTTTTCGGGCAAATCGTATTTCACGAACAAGCCCACTCTGAATGTCATTCCGGGACGGAAGATTTTTCCGCCTGCACCGCCGTAGTGATAGCCACAAGCGATTTTTTGGTTCAAGAGGTTGTACAAATCGCCTTGGAGGTAGAATTTAGCATCTTTCCAAGTGAAAAGTCTTACCAAACCGCCGATGCTGACGTCAACATAACCTGATAATTTCTTTGTTGCCTTGGCATCGTAATTTCTTGCGTCACCGCCCTCAACACCGATGTATGCACTGAATCTTTCCACAGGCGACCAAACGATTGTACCGTTAACTCTGTTTTTGGAAACGAGCGGGACTTGAGCATTAGTGTCTTTGTTTTCCGCATCTGTGTATGTATAGTTCACGACGAACTTAAATTTTTCATTCGGTTTCCAAGTGATTTTGCCCTCGTAACCGTTCATGTTAACCTTTGACATATTTTTATACATGGGATAATCATAGCCGATATAATCTTTGTATCTGCTGTCGAAGTAACCGAAATCAAAACTTAATTTGTCATCAAAGAAACTTTGATTGATACCTACGTCCCAAGAATTTACACGTTCAGGGTCGAGATTCGGGTTAGGAAGATAACCGTAGCCCTCAAATCCGTATCTTTGATACAATGTCGGGTTATTAACGTTCATACCCCAACTTCCACGCAAAGTAGTTTTTGCACCTTCAAGTTTAAATGTCGGCAAGACTAATGCAGCAGAAGCATTCGGCAAAACCCAAGTGCCATACTTGGAGTTCGTCATCAATCTTGCACCGCCACGGATAAACAACATATCTTTGATATTGATGCAATCTTGAGCATAAACATCGTGTTGCTGAGTGCTTGCAGTTTCTGTATCCATATTTGTTGCACCGAAACGGGCGTGTTCAATTTCGTAATTATAACCGATTGACAATTTATTCCAATCGGCAAGTTTAATATTTTGTTGAGTTCCGAGATTAAATCTGTTGCCGAAATATGTTGATGTCGATGCGGGGTCAGTCATTGAAAATCCCCAGAACGAATAAGGCCCGTATTCTCCGTAATGAGAAGTGTATCTTGATGTGAAAATATTTGCGTGCAAATCATAATCCCATCTGTCATTGACTTCATGTTTCCACGTCAAACTGTCCGTAAAATAATGATTGAGAGCATAGTCATCAAGTTTTTCGGGATGAATGCCCATCCAATCGTGGTCAGGATTTGTTTCCATAAACTTCTTGGCACGATTATATCTTGCAATGTTACGGATTTCAGCCTTTCCGTCCAAAAATCTCAAACCGTAGTTTGTGACAACATTAAGGTTATTATAAGAGTTATTTCCTCTCATTCCGTAACCTTCATATTCAGTACCGTCATCGGTTTTAAACCAAGTTATGGCAGTGTAATGGTCGAACTTGTCACCGCCACCCATAACGGCAAATCTTTCCTTAAATTCACCGAAACTTCCAAATGTTGATTCCGCTTCCGTTTTCAATCTTCCGGAACCACGTCTTGTTTGCATAGCGACAATACCGCCTGATGCAGTATGTCCTGCAATAGTACCGTTTGCACCTCTTACGACCTCAATTCTTTCATAGTCGTCCGAAAGCAAAAAGTTTTGGATATCCGTAGTTCTTGCAGTACCCTCAACACGGTCAATTCTGACGCCGTCAACGGTGAACAAAACTCTATCCGAACCACGAATGATGAGTTTTGCGGGTTGTCCCATACCGCCTGAACCTTGAGCATAAGTTAAACCCATTGTTTGGTTTAATAATTTAGATATAAAAGGAGAATTTTGTTCCTTGATATCCTCTCTTGTAATAACATCAACGCTTGCACCTGTAGTTTTTGCATCGGCAGCGTAATTATTCAAAGAATAAATTTGCTTATCCGTCAAATTTCCGTACAAGACTTTTTTGACTTCTGTTTCCTGACCGTCATCTCGCATATCCGTTTCGGAAATTGCGTAAGCAGGCAGGCTTGCGAGCAATGACGCCGACAACAGTGCCGTCAAAATCTTACTTTTCATACTTTTCCTTTACTATTCTGTCCTAAACGTGAAAAATTTTGCATTTGCAAAAAATCATCACCATCGGAGAAATTTACAGAATTAAAAATCTCCTGTCACGAGGTAACCTTGTCGATAAGCATTCCGACTCTAACGGCTGCGGACCAGTGAGGGACTTACACCCTTGCTTTCCTTATCGGGTAATTTGAAAATATAATATTATTGTTAAAATATTTTGTCAAATACTATTGCAGTTACATCAAAAATCGCTATAATATAATTCTGAGATAAAAAGGAGAAAAATATGTGTGCATTTTGTGAAAAACTTAAAGAGTATCAACTTACAATTTTGGCTGTAATTTTGGCATTGGGCTTAATCATTGCAGTCGCAATCGGAACAAAAAACATCACTCAACGTGGAATTTACATGACAGGCTCGGCAGAAGAAATCGTAACAGCCGACTCAGCAACTTGGTCTATCACAATTAACTCAAAAAGCCCGACACTCGGCGGTGCTTACAAACAAATTCAAACACAAATTCCCGTCGTAAAGAAATTTTTGCTCGACAACGGTATCACGGAAAACGATATCTCGCTTGAACCTGCATCTTATTGGACATCAAACAAAAGACTTCCGAACGGCAACATAACGGACGATATCGCCGCTTACAACTACAATCAAAACATCAAAGTTAAATCCAACGATGTTCAAAAAATCAAAAAGTTATCAACGGATATCGAAGCCTTGAGTGAAAAAGGTATCTTGCTTAACTCACAAAATCCCGAATACCAATACTCAAAACTTGCTGACTTAAAAGTTAAATTGCTCGAAAAAGCCTCACAAGATGCAAAACAACGTGCAAATTCAACCCTCAAAGTCAACGGCAATAAAACAGGAAGAATTTTATCGGTCAAAACAGGGGTTTTCCAAATTACCGCTCCCGATTCTTCAAATGTAAGCGACATGGGCATTAACGACTCTTACACAATCGACAAAAAAGTTACTGCAGTCGTAAATGTAACCTACGAAATAAAATAAAATTTTTCATAAAAAATTTTTTCAAAAGACGGATACAATGTCCGTCTTTTTTGTCCAAACTCAATCCGTTAAATTTTCTCGGAAAAATTTGCAAAATCTTTAACAAGAAACATTTTAAGAATATTATTGAAACTGAAAAAAAGCAATTTGTCCATGCAAATTACCCGACTGACTAATTGTTATATAAATTATATAAGTTATAGTTAAAGTATCTTTTTCATACTTCCAACTATTCTTAATTCCAGACAGCAGAGCGAGAAATCGCTCTTTTTTTTATAATTTTATTTTAAAAACAGCCTTTTTAATTTCCGACTGAACATCATCTGTCATACACGGGTGGTGCAAATCTTGCGGATAAAAGACAAAAAATCTTCCGTCAAACGCCTTCACATACTCACAATCCGCCGTCAAAAACTCGATATCACGCTCCGAATCGTACTCAACAACTGTCTTTGCGGTTTCAATATTCGCATATCCGATTTTTTCATGCCCGCTCAAAATAATTTGAATATCAAGGTAATTTCTATGTGCCTCAGGGGAAGAATCAGTCATAGCCTTGGTTTTATACTCATCAATATTTACATAAATATCTCTTCCGTCAATTTCATAACTTCCTGATTTCATGTTTTTCAAATCATTATTTTTCAAAAATTCAGAAACTTTTGCAAACTTTTTGTTAAGAGGAATATATTTATCAAAATTTTTCAAGTCGTCAACAATCACGCTATACCTTACCTTTCAAGGATTTTGTTTATTTAAAAATCCATTTTGTAAACAAATATTAACACAATTAAAAGTATAAAAGCAATAATTTACTGAACAAATACTTTATATAAGAGTAGAGATTATAAATAGAGATAGAGGTATTTAACATGAACGAAACTCAATTGATGACGATGATGGGCATTATTGCAGATCCCGAAAAAAATGTATATGATTTATCATCGAGAAAAAATCGCCAAGAAATTGAAAGAATTGTTCGGATTATGAATATCTCGAAGGCTCAAAAAATCGAGAATAAAATGTTGTCGATAAAGAAACTTGCAACATTTAAACTTGTTCTCAGTAATAATTAATTTGTTCATGGTATGATTCTATTTGATAGAATTTAACAAAGATTTAAACTATCTATCTCTTCGGCGAAAGCCGAAACTCTCTCTCTCTAAAATCTCTTTAGCCCTCATTCGAGGGCTTTTTTTTGTGTAAAATCCGAGTTCAAAAAAATACTGCTTTTAAATTAGAAAAAATTTTGCAGATATTTTTACTTTGATATAAAATATATTTATTATGAAAGAAGAAATGGAATTAAACGAAATTATTGACGAAATATTTGAAAGTTTGAAATTTGCAAGAATCAAACGCAGCAAGTTTGTTACTTTCATGGAGCAGCAAGACGACCCGTTCATCGTTTTGATTGCGTGCATTTTGTCACTCAGAACGAACGACAAAACGACTTATCCCGCTACGATGAAAATGCTTCAATTGGCAAGAACTCCTCAAGAAATGATGAATGTTGACGAGGAAGAACTTGCTGAAGCGATTTATCCAGTTGGTTTTTACAAAAATAAAGCAAAACAAATCATCGCTTTGTCGAAAAAATTGGTCGAAGAATATGACGGCAAAGTTCCGAACTCAATTTTAGAACTCTTAAAATTTGACGGCGTCGGAAGAAAAACCGCAAACCTTGTATTGGCAAAAGGTTTTAACAAGCCTGCAATCTGCGTAGATGTTCACGTTCACAGAATTTTCAACAGACTCGGACTTGTCAAAACAAAAACTCCCGAAGAAACAGAAATGAAACTTCGTGAAATTATCCCGCAAAAATACTGGATTAGGCTCAATACAGAATTTGTCACATTAGGTCAAAACATTTGCAAACCGACAAAACCGATGTGTCCGTTCTGCCCGATTAACTATTATTGCCAATCAAATCCTGATAAGGACGAAGAATAATTTTAACATCAATAAAAAAACGCTTACCGTCAAACGATAAGCGTTTTTTTGTGCAAAAAATCTTTTTATTTACCGATTTTGGAAACAAATTTAATTATGCCGTTAATTTGGTCTTTAACGAACGACTGTGCGAGTTTCGACAACGGCTGACTGTCAACGAAATCATAGGCAACATAAATAGGATCTTGCGAATTTCTGAAACGCATTCTCGGATCATTACCGGTAATTACAACACCTTCAAAATGATTGTACTCGTTAGCCATATCTAAACCCTCTGATTATAAACCTCTCTATATATATAAAGTATATAACTGAACCCTCAATTTCAGCATGTCGTAATTTTGTTACAATGGTTAACATTTTTCAGTATTTTTCAGGATAAAAAACAGACAAAAAAACAATATTTTCGGCACAATCGGGAATTGTGTCTATTGTTAACAAAAGGGTAAACCCTCAAAGATTTTTCTTTGAGGGTTTTATGAAATACCGTCTTTAAAGTCTTAACGCAAGACGGTCGTGTTTATGCGGTTTCTTCTTCACGAACGCATTTACAAGTACCCATAGCAGCGTAGATTGTGCTGATAGCAACGAGAACATAAACCAATCTGACGAGCCAATTCCAATGTCCGAAAACAAATCTGACGAGGTCAAAATCGAACAAACCGATAAGCCCCCAATTCAAACCGCCGGCAATAACCAAAATCCAAGCGGTATAATTAATAAATTTTCTCATAAAATCCCCCTTTTTTAAATTATTTTGGCAAATCGGGAATGAAAATAAATTAGCCGAAAGTGTTGTTTTCTATTTGCGGAAAGGGGAATTTTTCGATTTATCAAATTACATAAACATAGCCGTTTTCATTTCTTCAATATTTTGAGAAATATTCACAGATGGGCAAATCCCCATCATTTTAACCAATTTTCGATTATCCAAAATACTGTTTTTGATATCGCCTTTTCTTGATGACGAGTATTCGGGAGATAGGTCATAACCGAGGGAATTTTTTATAATTGAAAACAATTCGTTAATAGAAATACTTGAGTTTGTTGAAACATTGATTATTTCATTTTTAATATCCGTCAAAAAAGTCAGCGTGTTAACTTTTGCGATGTCTTTAACATAGATAAAATCTCTTGTTTGCTCGCCGTTGCCGTGAATTGTGACTTTATTATTTTTCATCATATTGTCAAAAAATATAGAAACGACACCCGCTTCCCCGTCAGAGTTTTGCCCCGCACCGTAAACATTTGAATAGCGAAAAATTACATAATCGATACCTGTATATTTTATGAAATTTTCCGAGGCAAATTTTGTTATCGCATAGGGAGATAAAAAGCCTGTCGGGTGGTTTTCATCAACGGGCAAATATTGCGGGTTGGCATAAACGGCAGCAGTTGAAGAGAAAACAAATTTTTTAACAAAATATTTTTTAGAAAGAGAGCAAATGTTTACTGTCGCCAAATAATTTTCCGCACAATCATTTTGCGGATTTTGACAAGACATACTCACAGACGGCATTGCAGCCAAATGCAGGACAAAATCGATATCATTATTTTTAAAAATTTGCTCAACTTCTCTCAAATTATTCACGTCACATTGATAATAAAGTCCGTCAAACCATTGCGGTTTTTCTTTTCTGTCCAAAATAATCACAAAAAAGCCGCAGCGTTGAAGTTCTTTCACCGTGTGAGAGCCGATAAATCCCGCACCACCCGTGACGAGAACCACCTTAGCCATGTCTGCCGCCCAAAGCCATAAAAATGGCTTTAATCAAAATCCCGATTTCCCAAATCA
Organism: uncultured Candidatus Melainabacteria bacterium; assembly: GCA_934754855.1. Classification (GTDB taxonomy): domain Bacteria; phylum Cyanobacteriota; class Vampirovibrionia; order Gastranaerophilales; family Gastranaerophilaceae; genus RUG841. The sequence continues at coordinate 14,894 of CAKVJR010000011.1, read as the reverse complement.
AATTTCTATGTTTGATATAATACAAATCATACTCAAGTTTAATTTGTTCATTATCACCCGCAAAACAGTGTCCCTGATTGATTTGAGCCCAACCTGTCCAGCCTGTTTTGACCCAATGGCGGCAATTGTGATATGGAATATTGTTTTCGTAAACCTTAACAAGTTCGTCCCACTCCGCCCTCGGACCGACAATCGACATCTCCCCTTTTAATATGTTTATCATTTGCGGAAGTTCATCAAATCTCGCCTTTCTGACGAATTTGCAAAACGGAATTACACGACTGTCCTCACTTTGATTTTCCGCCTTATCAAGATTATCCGAAGTCGGCACATATTTATTCAAATACATTGTCCGCAATTTATATGCATTAAAAATTTTTTTGTTTTTTGTAACTCTTCTTTGGGCATAAAAAGGGGAATGTTTATCCGCCCAAAACACCGCCACTGATACAAAAAACGTTATCGGCAATGTCACAACAAAAATAATAAACGAACTTATTAAATCAAATGCCCTTTTGGAAAAATTATAAAATTTTGAATTATGAGAAGAAATATACCAAAAAAGTGCCTCAATATTTTCCGCATCAATAAAATATTTGCCCGTAATAATTTCGTACAAATCAGTCATTTTAAAGCATTTGACTTTTTTCGGAATGTCCAATAAATACTTCGTTTCCGCCGTAACAACGACAATATCGACACCATATTCTTTAATTATCGAAAAAATCTCACTCGGATTATCAAAAATTTTTCCGTCAAAATCAAACTCTTCACAAGATTCTTTAACAACTCCCACAACGCCCGCTTTTAAAGAAGGTGTGCTGTTGATTGTCGAAATTATCTTGTCTGCACGATTATTTACCCCTAAAATCAACACCTTACGGTGTTTTTCAAAAAACTTTCTATAAATACAGACCAAAATTCTTCCGAAAAACAACAGCAAAAAAGAAACAAAAAGATTTTTCAGGCAAATTTCAGTCGAAAATAATATATTTTTCGTCAAAATTAACGAAAACACAAACAAAACAATATTCAAAAAAATCATTCCCTCAAAAAGAAGATACGCACTTTTGCAGGAAATTTTCAATTCTCGAATTTTGTAATTATCTTTCAAATATAAAATCGATAACCCCAAAATAACATTCAAAATCCCGATTAAAAAACCTTGAAAATTAAAACAACCGAACGCAAAAACAGCCGAAAACATCAATATAATTGCATCAGCAATAAATAATAGAAATATTGACCTGACTATCTGCATATTGTTTTCCTCTAATTTGTGTTCTTAATTAAGAACATATTGTTCTCATATTAGAACAATAATATTTTTTATGCAAGACAAAAGAGCAAAGTTTTTAAAAGTATTGGCAGCGGTAGTCAAGAAATATCGAGAGAAGTCGAAAGTTTCGATAAATCAGGCTGCACATGAGATTGATTTGTCGAAATCAATCTGGTCGGTAATTGAGCAGGGGAAGCGTGACCCGCAGTTGACGACATTGTGGAAAATTGCGGAGGTATTGAACATACCGTTGTCGCAAATAATTGCCGATATGGAAAAAGAATTGAATAATGATTATTTTTTGGAATAAAAAAAGAGGGTTTTGACGCCCTCTTTTTGTTTATGATTTTGAGTTAACTATGCTTTCGGCATATCTTTTACAGTCAACGCAATTCTGTGTTCTTGCGGAGTAAATTTCTTAATCATAACTTTAACTTCATCGCCTACATTGTAGATTGTAAACGGATTAGCGTTAGCCGGTTCCATTTCTGATGAAGGAAGCAATGCTTCAACTCCGGGGAAAATGTTGATAAAAGTACCGAATGAAGTTACTTTGTTAACAGTACCTGTAATTACTTGACCTTCTTCAAATTTGTTTTCGATTTCTTCCCACGGATTGTCGCCCATTCTCTTCAAGCTGAGGCTGATTCTCTTCAAATCGTTATCGATTTTGAGGATTTTAACTTCGAGTTCTTGACCGAGTTGGATAACATCTGACGGGTGTTTAATTCTTTGCCATGAAATTTCAGAAATCGGAAGAAGACCGTCAACGCCGTTGATGTCAACGAATGCACCGAAGTTTGCAATTCTGACAACTTCACCCTTAACAACAGAGCCTTCTTCGAGGTTAACGATAACGTCGTCAACAACTTTTTCTCTTTGTTCAGCGATTGCTTGTCTTTGTGAGAAGATGAGTTTGTTCTTTTGCGGATCTGCTTCGAGGATTTTAACTTCGATTTCTTGGTCTAACATACCTTCAAAAGGAGCACCTGTTCTGAGTTGGCTTGCGGGGATAAATCCTCTCAAGTCTTCTGCTTCAGCGATTACGCCACCCTTAACAATTTGAACAACTTTTGCGATAATTGTTTCATTGTTAAGTTTTGCGTTTTGAAGAGTTTGCCATGATTTAGCACAAGAGAGTTTTCTCAATGAGAGAACGATGCAACTGTCTTCTTTGTCAGTTTCTTCTCTTAATACGTAAAATTCTTTTACGTCGCCGACTTTCAATTCTTCAGCCTTATCTGTTGAATTTGAAATTTCTTTATTGGGCAAAAATGCTTCTGTTTTTGCTCCGATATCTACCAAATATCCGTCGTTTTCTTTCTTAACGATGATACCTTTTACGATATCTGCAACTTGGAATTTGTAACTGTAACTTTCTTCGAGCAATCTTACAAATTCGTCTTGTTCATTGATTGTTTGTGTCATTTTATTTGTCCTTCCTAATTAATATTCTGATAATTTATTATAAACTTTTTGTATAATATCATCGGGAGTCGAGGCTCCTGCCGTAATTGCAATGTTTTCGGCGTTTTTGATGATATCGTCAAACTGCGAAAGTTCCTCGTCAGTTTCAATGTGGATTGTTTTTGTAATGTCTTTCAAAATTTCCGCAAGGTGAGTTGTGTTTGCACTTTTTTTGCTGCCTACAACAACCATCAAATCTGAATTTTCAGCCAAATCTCTTGCTTCTTTTTGACGCATTTGTGTCGAATTACAAATCGTATTGTGGATTTTAATTTCTTTGGCAATCGTGGTCAAATAATTCAAAATTTCATTCAAAACTTCAATTCTTTGAGTGGTTTGAACTACTACTCCCACACGCTTTTTCTCTTTAATGAGCGGTTCAATTTCTTTGAGTGAATTAATGTCAGAAATAACATAAACATCATCGCCAAATTGTTTTGCATTTGCCTTAATCGCAACAACTTCGGGGTGTTCGGGCTTTCCGACAATTATAACGAGATAATTCTCTTTAGCAAGTTCGATTGCTTTTTGTTGAACTTTTTTGACATCGGGACAAGTTAAATCAACAATCTCAAATCCTTTTGCCGTAACGTCTTTGATGACTTCGGGAGATGCACCGTGACTTCTTATGATACAAATTCCCGATTCGTTTTCGGGAAGTTCATCAACAGTATGAATGCCCAATTCCTCTAATTCTTTAATCACGTGAGAGTTGTGGATAAGTTCACCCAAAACCCAAATTTTAGCGGAATTGTTTTCGTTTTTTAATTTTTTTGTCGTTTCTACCGCACGTTTAACACCGTAGCAAAATCCTGAGTGTTTGGCAGTTTTGATGTTTTTCAGATTAATTCACATCCGTTCAATAGACTAACGGGAAACCCGTCGTAATACTAATTTAGCATAAACAAAAACAAAATCAACAGACATGCCTTTGATTATAAGGTTTTATAATATTATTGCAGAATTACAGCATTGTCATTGCGAGGGAACTTCGTTCCTTTAGTTTGCGCCTGCCTGAAGTTTAATCATTCACCGTCATTCTGAGGACGGAGTCCGAAGAATCTATTTTTTATTGCAAAGGTTTCTCCAAGATTCTTCGCCACTCAAAATGACAGAATGATAAAATGTTTGGTAGGCTTAAGCCTACCAAACAACACATAAAACTCCTGTATGTCGATTTTAGACCTTACTTATGATAGGGTTTTAGAGTGCTTGTTAGACATTTATTCTTTTAATTTATCTTCCAAAATTGCATACAATTCTTCGACTCGATTTTGTGTATTTTGTTCTTCTTGTCTATTTGCCCCATCAAAAATATGAAGCCAATTTTTATGATCAAAATACTGACAATATGAATTTGAATCGTTTAGAGAAGATATAACTTTACCTGTTTTAAAATCTTCGAAGTGTACTTCGCATTGTTTCACTTTTTCTTTATCTAATTTAGAATATAGACAACGCCAGTTTGCAGAGCCTGTATCAACCCAGTATTTTCCTTTTAATGATATAAATCCAAATAGCTTATATCTGTGAAAATTTTGAGGTAAATTTTTTACATAATTCCAGTTAAAAAATGCAAAACCTGCCCAGCTATACCATATTTTTGCATTTCCATAATACCAACCCCAAACTGGAGAGTTTCCTAAGCATTCTTTTACATTAATATCTTTTACTGGAAATAAATCGTGATCTAAAAAAGCAAAGTCTTGTTTTCTTGATTTAACAATATTTTTCCATATCCAATTTAGTGCAAGTTCATGTGAATTTGAGTAACCATAAGGAATATTTTTATCTAAAACTCTTATATATGTTACATCATATTTTTTGCAAATATTTTGAATTTCATTTACTGCTGATTTATCTGTTGAGTTATCGCATATTATTTGTTTAAAATTTCCGTGACAAAATTTTTTGAATAATTTTATTTGCAACTCGACCAGTTTTGGTGTATTCCAAGAAACAGTATAAAAATCAATATCCGATTTTTCGTTATAGTCAGAAGAATAGTAGTCTTCTACGATAAATTTATTTTCAAATGATTTTCTATAATTTCTTTTCTTTTTCTTTTTTCACTTTTAACAAAAAACATAAAATCTCCTTTTATTTTTGTTTTCGTTCTATTAATTTTTTTAAATTATTTAAGGATTTTTGATAAAGTTTTTCTGTGTAAATTTTCATATTATTTTGCATTTTTGAATAATCTTCAGAAGTCATTGTTATTGCTTTAATCAGGGCATTTTCATAGTCCTTATCGGATTTATACAAAATAGAATTTTCGTCATCAAAACCGTTAATTTCAGCAAAACTTTCAATAATCATGCAAGGCTTCAAAAAGCCGTAAACCAACTGAAAATTCCCACTTGTGCCTGTTGTGTTATATCTTATATGCTTCGGATTTTTATCGTCATAAGCCGTCAGCATAAAATCAGCATTCTCAAGTTCTTCAAACATTTTATCAAACGGCAATCTTCCTTTTATATCAAAGTATTTCCGAATTTCTTTCGGCAAATGTTTCAATTTTCCTTTTCCGACAACCGTTATTTTAAAATTTTCAAAACCCTTTTCGTGCAAGGATTTTACGGTATTGACAATCAAATAGTTATTTTTCTTTTTTGCCTGAATGCCTCCGATAGTAATAAAATTTGTAATTTTTTCATTTTTCGGTGTAATTTTTACCTCCCCAAAATAGTGAGGATTAACAACGACAGATTTTTTATTCTTGTAATTAATTTTCCGAAGAGTTATAAAGTCCTCATTCCAAGTATTTGCGTCAATTGAGCGGACGACTTCATGTTCGACAAAAAATAACTTCGATTTATCTGCATTTTTATTAAAATTCTCGAAACATTGCTCATAATGCACGCTGTCACAGAGTTTCCCGACTGTCGTAACAAGCACGCCCGAAACATCTTTCAAATCATTTTTCAAAAAGAAATTTTTAACCTGTCGCCGTGACATTTTGTTCAAAGAAACATTTTCACTCTTAAACCTTGAAAACAAACCTTCTTTTATTCGGTCAGGGTGAACAATAACCGAAACGTGGTAGCCCAAATCAAGCAAATACTTCACAAATCCCGAAACAACCTCGCTGTGGCTTTTTGAACAGGGTTCCCAAACTATAAAAGTATCATTTTTAATTATCGGTTTTTTATAATCAAAAAGCGGTTTTATGTATGTGCAAAACACCGCTTCATAAAATCTCGGTCGCAGAAAAAATAGTGGACGATATTTTAAATACCCGAAAAATGAACAAATTTTATTCCGTTTTATCCAATATTTTTCATCTTCTTCCGTCTGCAATGCCCACGGCGTGAGTTGCAAATACTTGAAATAATAATCCTTGTGATAACTGAAAGAGCCGAAATGCCAAGGCTTTTTGCTCGACACAAAATGTATGATTTTAGGATTATTTGTATAACTTGAACGATTTACAAAATTGCTCGACTGAACATTCCATTCATCGTCAACAACCTTGATTTTGCCTTTCAAAACCTCGTTGATAATCTCTTGGTCGCCCAATTTTATCGTTTCAAAATGCTCTCTTGTCCAACTGGCAAACTGCTTTTCGACCCCCAATTCCGCCATTTTATTAACATCAAAAACGAGCATTCCAGAATTTACATAATTTTTGTTCTTTTTAACTTTTCTTTTGTCAATATCTCGAACCCCTGCAACGACACAATCTCCCATATCAGTGTTAAAAAGTTCCCTCAAACTCGTATTCACCACAACATCACAATCAAAATAAATGATTTTCCCCACATTAGGGAGAATTGTCGGCAATTTCAGGCGATAATATGCCGCAACAGACAAATACGAGTGCGTTTTGATTGACAAATATTCAGAAAACATCTCGTTGTCGATTTTGACAAAATTAATCTCACAATCTTTGATGTATTTCAGGCTCAAAATCTTTTGTTTATTGATTTCTGCAATCCCACCATCAAGAACATAAATGCAAAGATTGTCATTTCTCTTTGCATTTTTCAAAATCGAAGCAACCACAACCGCCGCATGTCTTGCGTAATTATCATCACAAGCCACGCAAACATTGATTTTTCCCGAACAATTCATAATTCAATCCAATCTATCAACAATAGAATAATACTATTTTAAGTAGATTTTTATCTATTGTCAATGACTGTTTATTCCATTTAAAATATACTAAAATTTTGGATATGGACATAAAAAAGTTATTCGGGAAAAAAGTTAAAGAGAAGCGAACGAATTTGAGGCTTACTCAGGAGCAACTTGCCGAAAAGACGGGCATTTCGCCGAAAAGTCTGAGCCAAATTGAGTTGGGAAACAACTTTATTTCTGCCGAAAATTTAGACGCACTTTGCAAGGCGTTGCAGGTTATGCCCAATCAACTTTTTGAATTTGAAGACAAAAAGTCCTCTGCCGTTGATTTAGAAATTATTTTCAGCAGATTAAAAAGCGATTCAAAATTGCTTGATAAAATAGCGAAAATAATTGAAATTATTGAATAGATTTTTGCAAAAAAATTAAACTTTTAAAATTTTATAAATCATTCCGAAAAAAATCATTTTATAGTGCTTAATTCCGATTAAACAGAATTTCTTGCCCAATAAAATTCTTTTATGAATTATGTAAATAAGTTGTTGAATGCTTTGGGAGAAAGCGTTTATTTCAAACCTGACAGGCAGAGAAACGACAAAATATTTTCAGCAAAAAACAGAAAGTGGCTTGCGGGGATTTTGCCGTCAGAATTGCTAAAAAAGAATGTAAAGCAAGCCATATTAACACTTTTGACGATTAGTCAAAGTCAAAATTTTTATAGAGAATTTCCAAAAATTATTTTGACTCCAAAATACGGAGATAAATGGGGAAGGATTGCGAATTACATAGAAATTAACAATCGTTCGATTGCGGAAATGCACGGTAACGAGTGCAAAAACGGGATTTTAAGCACAATAAAATTATTACCTGCAATCCCGCCTTCTGCTGCAAGTTGGGCAAATTGTATAATTTTGTCGCAAATTTTCCCAAACATTTACGGGGACGGGCTAAACAAACCGCCTTACGAAGAAAATTCTCTGTACGGAATAAAACTAAATTGCGGATATAGCCGCAATATCATTGACTTTGAAATAGCAAACAAAATTTCTCCGACGGAACAATTTTATGCCCTCAACAATCTTGCACATTTTCACGGACTGAAAACGGGCTTCAGAACAGTAATTTCGGCAGACCAAATCAAAATTGCCATACCAAATGAAACGGACGTGACGTTCGATTGGGGAAATTATAGACATCAGGAACTTTTTATTGACGAACACGTAAAGTTGATAAAAACAGGATTTGAGTGCATTTTTATAGATTCCGCAAAACACATTGGCGGGTATGATATGCAGAATTACACGGGAGTCGGAGCATTACCCGATTACGGTCAAATGCAATATATTCTCCACGAAATCCGTGCTCGTTCGGGAAAAACGACATTGAGTTTTGTCGGAGAAAAAAGTTCGGGCGATTTTCAAAGATATAAAAACATCGGATTGACCGCAGGCACGGGATTTATCCCCCCTGACGATTATAACAGCGTAAAAGAATATGCCATAAAATTCAAATATTTAAGAGATTATGCCCCCGGAGTCGAAGTTTCAAACGACAACGACGAGGGCGGAAGAAGTTACAAACACAGGCTTCACAGGATTAATAACGTACTTTTTGCATACGAATTTCCAAGCGACAAACTCCCAAGTTTTATGCAAATGGAGGATATTTTTCCGCTTCGATATGACACAAATACTCACCATTTAATGATGAGCAATCCCTCTTACTCCGATGACGGGTCGCCGATTAGTCATTGGCAAAATCTTTTTGCTCATGAAGACGGAAGAGCATACAACCTCGAAGTCGCAAGGCTTTTCGGGCATGCATTGAATTTGTAACTAACTGAAAGACAGATGTTTTATCAATTTTTTAGAAATTTTATGCGGGTCGGAAATGTAGTTGCCATCTCCTTTTTTGCCTGTAACTTCGCAAATTTTTTCAAAAATATAGGTGATATTTTTGATAGATTTTCCGTCCTTTATTAAATCGGTCAGAATTGTTTTCAAATCCCAAATCGGAAGCATATTGGATAAATTCCAGACGAGATAAGCGTTTTCACGTTGGACACTTTCGACGTATTTTTCCGTCATTCGATTGGAAAAAATCTCCGAAATATGCTCGATGCAAGTCAATTCAAAGTTTTGAGAAATTTCCGCAATCGCATCGTCCTCGCTAAAGAGTGAAAATCCGACAAAAGCGATATTTCCCTGAATTTGAAAATGGTACTCATTTTCCTGCAAAGAAACCTTATCGACAATTCTGACGGCGGGCAAAATAAAACCGCTTGAGTCAAAAAGATTTTCTCGCAAAACCGCAATTTTGTCGCAGAGTTTTTTCGCCGATTCGGAAAGGTCAGCCCCAACGCAAATCAAGATTTCATCAGTGGTAAGAGAATTGTACATTTCTTCAATTCTCGTTAAAACATCGACCTTTTTTTCTTCTTTTTTGTTAATTAATTTTTTCAAACATTCAATCATATTTTTTGAATAATGTTTTTTAAAAAATAGTCAACAAAAAGATGACTAAATATAATCTTTGTCCTCATACATCAAGGACCAAATTAAGGCTGCAACCCAACCGATAAAGGTCATTCCGAAGAATAAATTAACAAGAAAAATAGCAAGAGTGTTTTTCTTTTTTCTCATAATTGCGATTATTGTGGGCAAAAAATACCCGCCGATTGCCAAAAACAGACAAAAAGTAATTGAAAAAGCCAAAAATAATGTAAACATATTCACCTCAAAACAATACTAACACTTTTCGGTGAAAGTTCAAGCCCTGATTGAATAATCAGACCTAATTATTTTCAAAATAATTTAATACATCAATCAGAGTTTTAGAATTACCCAAATTACCTGATTTAGTTACGATTAAACGATTTTTGACATCTTCGCAAAGCGGAATTGCGGGAGCAACGGCATCTACAATCTGCAAACACTTCACGCCCAATGAATGCAAGCATTTGTAGGAAGTTTCGCCCCCAACCGTAATCAAAATAACATCACGTTGAGAGGTTATAACCTGCGTAATTTCAGCCAAATAATCGCAAATCATCGAAATAAACGCTTCTCTCGAAATTTCTTTTTCAAAAAGCATAACCGTCATCGCATCGGGATTGCTGAAAAGTTCCGAAGTGTGGATAACAACAGTGTTTGTGCGGGTAAGATTTTTCACCGCACGCTCAATAATATCATCACATTCCGAACCCAAAATCTGCTCGGGAGTAATATCTATGACATAAATGTCGTCAACATCTTCATCACTTGCAAGACGCATAATTTGCGTAGCAGCAAGGTCAGAAGCCGAACCTGAAACAATCAATTTCGGCAACTCGGGAAGTTCCAACGGTTCACGTTCATATTTTGCTTCGGGATACACGATGTCGCACATTGCCTGAGCCGCACCGGCAGAACCGCAAGGCAAAATCTTCACGTTACATTTTTTAAGAGCAAGCATAACCTGCTCAATATCAACGGATGAAAGTGCATCAGCGACAATAAGTTTTTTGCCTGCTGCAACCAATTCGTTCAACTTCGCCAAAATAGGCCCCGCCCCTTGTTTCACGGTATTGAGTTCAATTAAAGAAACAATATCCTGCTCATTGGGCGGCAAACCGTTTCTCAAAACAGTCGGAATATGAGATTCATAAATCGGTGCTCTCGGGTCACGGGCAAACTCGGTACGTTCAATCGGAACGCCTTTCAACAAATGATAACCGCCGACGGTAATTCTGCCCTCATTCGGAAACGCAGGCATAACAAGAGCAGCCTCATAATCGCTTGCCTCAATAACGCCCATAATTTCCATTGCAATGTTGCCACGAATTGTCGAATCGACTTTTTTGTAAATATATTCAACGCCTAAATTGTTGATAAGCGACGTCGTTGCTTCTTTTGCACGTGCTTTTGCCTCATCGGGTTCAATATTTCTGCTCTCGGTAGAAACAGCCCATACCTGAGTATTTTCGTGAGTTTTTTCAATATCTTTATAATTTGTCAAAACCTGAACGCTGCAACCTTTAAGATGAAATTGTAAGGCTGTATCGTTTGCACCTGTCAAATCGTCCGCAATAATTGCAACACCGTCGGAAAATAACATTACATATTCTCCGCTTTTCTTCTCAAAACTTTAAATTTTGACGAAACAATCGAATAATACTCTTTGCCGTTGTATTTATTAACTGTCAAACGTCCGTCAACCCACATCAATGTACCTTTTTTAGCATGCTGATAAGCCAATTCCGCCTTATCCCAGTCGTCAATATTGAACCAATCCGTAACTTCCGCCTTAGTCTTGCTGTCCCATCTGTTTACCGCAAGCGAATACGACGTCTTGCTTTTGCCTGATTCAAAATATTTAATTTCAGCATCTCTGCCGACTGTACCAACTACCAAAACTGAGTTCATTGAATTATCCTTTTTAATTTTACTGAGTTCATTATGCTAAAAAAAATGATTTTTTACAAATTTTAAAGAAGATTTATGTCTTTTTCTTCACAAATTCAATCGCCTCTTCCCGAGAGGAGATATTTCCGTCAAGTTGTTCAGAATATAGTGCTTTAACAATATCGCCCAAGGCTTTTGACTGTTTTAAACCCGTAATTTTCATAACTTCATTACCAGTCAAAAACGGCTTCGGACTTGCAACCGCAGAACCGTATTCAAAACATTCATCAAGCAAAATCGACAGATTTGACAGATTTTGAACGACCATATCGGCTGTAATCGCCTCGCCCATTGCAGAAAGCCTGTCCGCCATTGCAAGAATAATCACATCTTCAAAATACGGATACATTTTCCGATAAAATTTTAAATGAGCCTTTGACCCCGCAACTTCTTGCCACACAAGCGATGACGGATAAATATGAAATTTTATCATCTTTTGAACATAAGCAATTTGTTTTTTTGAAAATTTCAAATCTTTCATAATCGGAACAATTTTTTTCGACCCGACATCATCGTGCATAATAAAACGATGACGTCCCGTTTCCTCGTCAATCGTCCACGTATCGGGCTTTCCGATATCGTGCATAAATGCCGCAAATTTCAAAAACGCTATTCTCGGATAACCGCCAAACTCCATATCCTCAAGGACTTTTCGACGTTCATCAGGCAAGTTTTCATAATTCCTCTGAACTTGTCTGACAGTTTCAATCAAATGATGTTGTAAATCCAAATGATGATGCGTGTTTGGAGAAATTTTTTTAACTTCTCTCATAACAGGAAAAATCACATCGAGCAAACCGACCTCGTTCATTTTTAAAAGTGCAAGGTCTGAATATTTACCTCCAAAAAGTTTCATAATTTCCGTGTTAATACGCTCTTTTGCGGGCTTTTCGATTAATTTTAGATTATTTTTTATAAAATCTTCAATTTCCTTATCGATTACAAAATTATATTTTGCCGAAAACCTGTATGCACGAAGCATTCTGAGCGGGTCATCAACAAAATTTTTCAAATCTGACGTTCGCAAAATTTTATTTTCAAAATCGGAAACAGCACCGACCTTATCAACAACCTCGTCCCTGTTAATGTCGTAAGCAAGCGAGTTTATCGTCAAATCCCGACGATAAATGTCTTTGTCGAGATTGTCCTCAAGCATCGCCGAAATGTCAAAATAGTTAGTCTTGTCAGGCATTACGACCCGATAAATCTTATTTTCTTCATCTAGAGGCACAAAATGAGAATTTGTCCCGTCAGCAATGGCTTTCGCAAGATTTTTCGCAACATCGGATTTGACAATCAAATCTCTGTCATGAGAAATTTCACCCGTTGCCAAATCCCTCAAAAACCCGCCAACGAGATAACATTCGACCTCTTTGAGATAAGGTCTTATAAGATTGATAAATTCATCGTTTTGAATAATATTTTTAATTTTTTCAATGTTATTCATCGCCGACCTCTTGAATAATTCCAAAAATCGCCGCAGTGAGTGCGGTATCGGCACGCATAATTAATTTTCCGAGAGAAATTTCCGCAAGATTTAATTCTTCAAAAAGTTTAAATTCTCTATCGGAGAAACCACCCTCACACCCAATAACAGCAAGGATTTTATCACATTTTTTATAGGGATTTTGAGCAAAATATTTTTTTATACCGAAATCCTTTGCCCGTTCCGAAAAAATCAAAACCTTATCATAATTTTTTGAAGAATTTTTCAAAAAGTCATCTAACTTTTGCGGCTCTGTCACAATGGGAAAATCGGCACGCTCACACTGTTTCACGGATTCGTCAGCAATTTTTTGAAATTTATCTGATTTTGCTCTGACAACACTTTCTTTAACCGCACAATTGTCGCAAATCAGCGGAATTATTGTTTTTACGCCAAGTTCTGTTGCTTTTTGAATGGCAGAAAAGTCTGCATCTTGTTTCAAAACACATCTTGCGACCGTTAAATCGACCGCTAATTCACGAAAAGAGGGATATTTATCCTCAATTTTCGCACGCAAAAATTTCCGTTCAATTTCCTGAATTTTTGTCACATATTGAATTTTATTTTCGTCAATAAATAAGACCTTTTCGCCCACCCTGACACGGCGAGCGTTGACAAGATGATTTAAAAGTTCCCTGTCTGTAACCTCAATGACATTATTTTGGATATTTTCAGTTTTTATAAAAAAATGTGGCATGACATAATTATACACCATGCCCGAAATTTAATCCTTTTGAAAATTAGAAATATTGGGCTATAATTAGCAAAAAGGCGGTATTTATGAAGATTATCGATTGTGAAATTTTGGAAGAAGTTGTGTATAACCTGTGTTTGCAGGCAGGACAAGAACTTTCTCCATATCCGTATCAAAAAGTATTATCAAAATACGAAGAAACAAAATCGCTGAAACTCGCACATATTCTTCAAAATGCCGAAAATGCCCGCAAAATCCAACGCCCGTTATGCCAAGATACAGGCACTGTCCACGTTTTTATGGAAGTCGGAAATGAAATTTCCTTTTCGTCAAACCCCACAAATGCAATCAATGAGGGCGTAAAGAAGTGTTACGTTGAAAAATATTTCAGAAAATCCATTGTCGAAAATGAATTTTTATCAGGTAAAAACACGGAAACAAATACTCCCGCATTAATAGACGTAGAGTACGTTTCGGGCGATAAATTGACAATAAAAGTTTTATTAAAAGGAGCAGGCTGCGACAATGTTTCGGAAGTCCAAATGATGCTCCCGTCAACGACAGAGAGCGAATTTGTCGAAAAAGTTTCACAAATAATTAAAGAAAGAGCAAAAAATGCATGCCCGCCATGCTACATTTCAATCGCAATCGGAACAGGTGCCGAAAGCGTTATGGCGACAGCAGAAAAGGCATTTTTCAACGATAAAAACGATATGGAAGAATTATCGCAAGAGATAATCAAAAAAGTTAATGAAAATGCTGAGGACAATTTTCTTGTTGCGGATTTAAAAATCACCGCAAAGAACCACCACATGGCAAGTTTGCCCGTTGCAATCGCATTCAATTGCCATTCTCTCAGAATGGCGTCGGCAACTTTTGAAGATGACAAAATTATTTATTCAAAAAAAGTTGAAAATTTTGAAGAGATAAAAACCTCCGAAAGTACCGCAAAAGAGGTTAAAACGGACGATTTTGAAACAATCAGAAATTTAAAAGAGGGCGAAAATATTTTGCTCACGGGAGAAATATTGATTGCCCGAGATGCTGCTCACAAAAAAATGCTCGAATATCAAAACGCCAAAAAGCCCTTGCCGTTTGACATAGAGAACAAAATTATTTTTTATGCAGCACCTTGTTCAGCAACACCAGATGAAATCGTCGGACCTATCGGACCGACGACTTCCAAAAGAATGGATAAATTTTTGCCCGAATTTCCGCAAATCCTTGCCACAATAGGAAAAGGCGACCGCTCCGATAATGCAAAAACCTACATCAGAGATGCCCGTTCGGTATATTTTGAAGCCGAGGGCGGAATTGCGACATTATTATCCTCATGCTTTGAAAGTTACGAAGTCATTGCGTTTTCGGAACTTTCAACGGAAGCGGTTTGTCTTGCAAAAATCAAAAAATTGCCTTTAAAAGTAGGCGTTTCAGCACAAAAAATTT
>CAKVJR010000010.1 GCA_934754855.1 uncultured Candidatus Melainabacteria bacterium | reverse complement strand
ACCGCCGCACCTAATTTTTAGTCAATTTTAAGACAATAAGCATCAGAAACGCAGTCAGAATTTTTCAACCAGTTTTCAAACATTTCCGCCGAAATTCTTTTCTCGGAAATTTTCAAAACCCTATCAGCACGGGCAAGAACAGACATTTCATCATCTCCGTTAAAATCAACCAAATCCGAAAGTTCCATAAAATCCTCATAAAAATAATCCGATTTTACCATCAAAATTTTGTTCTCATATTTTTCAACCGAAACATCTTCAAAAAGTTTGAGGTATTTTTGCCCAAAATGCTCTCTGTGAGCGACAACTCCCGTTTCAGTACTTCCGTAAATTTCAATAACTTGAGATTTTTTCTCAAAATATTCAAAAACTTCGTCCTCTAACTTCGCACCCGCTGCAACAATGAACTTCGGCGATTTTTCAAAGTCCAAATTATACTTCGCAACTTTCCCCAAAAAAGACGGACTCGAAACGAGGAAACAATTGTCATATCTGACATTTTCGGGGTATTGAACACTATTTGTGTCAATCACAAAACCGTTCACAAACGGCGTCATAAAATGGAAAGTGAAGCCGAAAAGATGATTTAACGACGTAGTCGAGCAAAATCTGAGATTTTCATCAGCCGAAAGGAATGTTTTTCCTATATCTTGAGCCTCTCGAACCAAATTAAACAGTGATTTTTTCACAATTTTTGAATTTCCGCTCGACCCTGACGTAAAAAAATTCACGATATTTTTCTTTAAATCAAGTTCTTTAAACTCAAAATGCCCGTCATCATTGACTTTCTCAAAATCGAGAGAAGTATTTTTATCCGATAAAAAAATTTCTTTTCCCGAAAAAACAGCCGCAAAAAATGAAATTATAAAATCAAAATTATCTTCACCCGAAAGAACCGTTTGCTTAGTTTTTTCAAGCGTTTCCGCCTTTTGTGCAACAAGTTTTTTCACATCTGCAACGGTATATTCTCGGTTATCACGCACGAGAAAGACCCTCAAATCAAAATCATTTGACCAAAATATTTCAAACATCAAACATTATGCCTTTTTTTGAAAAAATACCTGATTGGAAGTTCGACCGCAAAAATCCCGCCAATCAACAAATATGAAATCAGCCCGTTATACAAAGCCCAAAAATCGTCTGAGAGAAACAAACTCCACACGGAGATTGAAAAATTCAAAAACAAAAACGCAATCCAAACATAAGTCAGATTTTTTGTATAAGAAAAAACAGGCTCTTCGAGTTTGCCGTCCAAGCGTTTTGCGATTTTTTGGATAACGGTTTCTTTCGCAAAAAGGGAGCCGAAAAATATGCAAAAGAATAAAAAATTCATCAAAACGGGATACAGTTTTACCGCAGAAATTTTTGTAAAATAAAAAAATCCGATTACGAAAAATGTAAAGATTACAGGCAATATAAACTTTAAAAATTTCGGAATTTTCATGGCTATTTCAGCAATTCCGCCACGGCATCAACTACATCGCCAAAAGTTTTGATTTCCTTAAAGTCTTGCGGTTGTATTCTTTTTCCCGTATATTGCTGCAATTTCACCGCCAAATCAACCGCATCAATGCTGTCAAATTCCAAATCTTTGAACAAATTTGCATCGGGAGTAATCAAATCCTCCTCAATTTCAAAATCATTGACCATAATCTCTTTCAATTTTTCGGCAATTTGTTCATTTGAATAATTATTTGACATCAGTTTTCACCCTTATTAACTCTGCTAAAGTTTTGACGGAATAGAAATATTGCTTATTTTTTTCCTTATCTTCGTCAAGAGTGATGTTATATTTTTTGCGAATAGCCATTCCGAGTTCAAGAGCATCGATTGAATCAAGCCCTAAGCCCGTCGTGAAAAGTGCCTCATCGACTTTAATATCATCAGGTGTCATATCCTCTAAATCAAGCGAGGAAATTATTAAATTTTTAATTTCTTCTTCCAAACTCATACAAAAATTATAGCCCAAACCGACTGTTAAAGGCAAATTTTATATTTTTTCCTTAATAATCGAACAAATTTTATTTCTAAGCCCTATCTCAGTCATATCAGGCGTTTTAAGGTTCTCAACAACAATTTCGTCTTGAATTTTTATATCAAATTGAACAACCTTCGCCCCGAGTTGAAAAAACGAATGATTTTTCATCATAAAAGGTTCTGATGTTGTGATTTTCAAAGGAACAATCGAAATGCCCGATTTAATCGCCAATTGTGAAGCACCTTTGTGAATATGCACTTCTTCACCGCCATCAATCCTTTTTCCCGTCGGAAAAATTATCACGTTAAATCCGTTTTCCAATGCTGATTTTGACTTCTCCAAAAAATCCTCAACAGTGCCGTCACTCGTGATATACAAGGATTTAACAACATTTTTCATAACAAAATTTTTCAAAACCGACGGCTTTGCAAGACAAAGCGAATTAGGGATAAAAGCAATCAAAAGCAAAATATCGACATAACTTGGGTGAGAAGCAACAATGATTTTGTTTTTAATTTCAAAAACTTCGCTATCGACAAAAACCCTTATAATATCAGTGTTTTCAAGGATTTTTACGAGCATTTTCCAAGATTTATGAACGATTTTTGCACACCTTGTTTTATACGTTTTTGAAGATTTTGAAAAAATTTTTAAAATCGGAAAAACGACAAACCCCAATGCCAACGAGCCGAGTCCGAAAAAAATCGCAGCGATAAAAAAAAGAATTTGCCTTTTCATCACAATCTTTCCAATTTGAAAAACGGAGAATAAAAATATTTTTCTTCACCCGATAAAAGTTTCAAAAAAGCCGAATATTCTTCTTCCTCGGGCAATTTTTTGGAATTTGTCATTCTGATTTTTATAGAATTTTCAGAAGATTTTTTCGACACCCACGCCGAAACCGCAACCTCTTTTCCCTCAAAACTGTCCGCATAACAAAACAAAACTTCTCCGCATTCTTTCAATTGCGAAAAACTTTCACAAATCAAATTCGACAACGTATTGTCCCCCGCCGAAATTGCCGTATAAGGCGAATTTATTTTGTTCAGCAAAGAAAAAACACCAATAGTGTTATTGTGAACAGAGGAAGAAAATCCCGTCGGCGAAACTTCATTTTCCGATTTAAACTGCTCTGTCAATTTTGCCAATCTCTCAAACTGACCGTGTTTTGAGCCGAAAGCCAAAAACGGCGAGGATTTTTCATCGTAACATTTATACAACGCTGAAAGTGCCGCTTTGTCCAATTTTGAAAATTTCCTCGTCATCATCGACGGCAAAAACGACAAATCTACATCATTTCCGCAATAAAATTTATTTATATAAAATATCAAATCAAAAGTTTTCATGCTAAAATCAGTTTAATTAAATCGGAACAGAAATTCAATTATGACGGTTATCTGTATTACAAAATATGACGCAATCTGTAATCTCGGGGACAATATCGACGAGATTTTTGAAACTGCAATAACAGACGGAAACAAGCACCTTGAAAAAGATGACAACTTCATACAAGGAAAAACTTTTTTCTTCGGAAAAGTTAATTTAGACTTGGAAAAAATATCCGAAAATGACTTCAACACAAGAACAAACAGGCTTTTATACACTCTTTCAAAAAGAATGTATTTAGAAAACTTCGTAAAAAAATACGGAGCCGAAAATGTCGCAATAATAATTGCCACAACAAATTCGGGAGCGGAAGAATTTTCTGAAAACGGAAACGAAAAATTATCGCAAATCGGCAACCCTGCACTGTTTATGCAAAATTTGCTCGGCACAAAAAATTATGCCGCCTCAATCTCGACCGCTTGTTCTTCAGGCATAAAAATTTTTTCAACCGCAAAAAGATTAATCAATTCAGGGTTTTGCAAAGCCGCAATCGTAGGCGGGTCAGATGCTTTAGCCCATTTGTCCGTCCACGGATTTAACTCCCTTGAAATTTTATCAAACGAAAAAACTCAACCCTTTTCAAAAAACAGAAAAGGAATCAATATCGGCGAGGGAGCGGCACTTTTCACAATCGAAAAAAATTCTTTCGGCATTGAAATTTTAGGAATCGGAGAAACCTCCGACGCCTACCACGCCTCAAAACCCGACCCCACAGGCAAAAAAATCGTTAATGCCGTTAAAATAGCCTTAAAATCAGCAAACTTAACGGAAAATGACATCGACTACATAAATTTGCACGGCACAGGCACTCCCGCAAACGACGAAACTGAAGCCGTCGCAATGTTTGAATTATTCAAAAGCAAAACCCCTTGCAGTTCAACAAAATCAATCACAGGACACTGCCTCGGTGCAGCAGCCGCAATCGAAACCGCCCTTTGCTGCAAATGTTTAGAAAAAAACATCATCTTGAAACACAACTATGACGGCGATTTTGACACAAATTTACCCAAAATAAAACTCGCCCTTGAAAACACAAAAAAAGAACTGAAATATGTTATGAACAACGCTTTCGGGTTCGGAGGAACAAACGCCGTAATGATTTTGGGCAAGTCGAATTTTCCCGTCGAAAAAATGCTTCCTCACGAAGTTCCGATGATTTTAATTGACGAAGTTATTGAAGTTAATTTTGACAAAAATTACATTAAAGCAAAGGTCAAAATCAAAGACACAATGCCGTTTTTCGACAAAAAAATCAACGGAATTTCATCAATAGCGGGAATAGAATTTATGGCTCAAACTATCGGTTGCTATTCTTTCTTAAAAAGTGGCGAAAACACTCCGAAAATGGGCTTTTTACTCGGTACAAGAATATATAACAACGCCATCGAAAAATTTGAAAACGGAAAAGAATATTTCATAAAATCGGAAGAAATATACAACGACAACAAAATTTGTGCGTTCGGGTGCCAAATTTTTGACGACAAACAAGAAGAAATTGCTTGTGCTACAATAAACGCATACCAACCCGAAAACATTGAGGAAATATTAAACGCAGATGACTAAAAAAGTTTTGGTAACAGGTTCAAGCAGAGGAATAGGACGGGAAATCGCATTAACACTCGCAAAAGACGATTTTGACGTGGTTCTTCATTTTTCTAAAAATTCAGAAGCGGCAAAAAATGTTCAAGAAGAAATTAAAAACCTCGGAAAGTATTGTGACATCTTGCAATTCGACATTTCAAACAGAGAACAATGCAAAAAAGTTCTTGAGAAATATATTTCTGAAAACGGAAGTTTTTACGGGGTCGTTTTAAATGCAGGAATCAACAAGGACAACGTTTTTCCCGCAATGGAAGATTTTGAATGGGACGATGTTATCAACACAAATCTCAACGGATTTTACAATGTTTTAAAACCGATAATTATGCCGATGATTCAATCACGAGTGAAAGGCAGAATTATTACAATGACGTCGGTTTCGGGCATTACGGGCAATCGTGGTCAGACAAATTATTCCGCATCAAAAGCGGGTATTATCGGGGCAACAAAATCTCTTGCTCTTGAACTTGCAAAACGGGGAATAACAGTCAACAGCATTGCTCCGGGGGTTATTGAAACAGACATGACAAAAGATTTACCAAAAGAAGAAGTTTTAAAATTAATCCCGATGAAACGGTTTGGGAAAGCAGAGGAAGTCGCAAGTTTGGCGGCATATTTGATGAGCGAAAACGCTTCCTACATGACAGGGCAAGTCATTTCCGTCAACGGAGGTCTTTGCTGATGAAAAGAGTTGTCATAACAGGAATGTCGCTGATTTCCGCCCTCGGAAACACTCCCGATGAGGCGTTTGAAAGGTTACACACATACGAAAATTGCGTTGAATATCAACCCGAACTTGAACGATACGACAAATTAACGACAAGACTTGCCGCAAGAATAAAAAATTTCACAAAACCCGAACATTTTTCCCGAAAAATCATCCGCTCAATGGGTTCAGTTGCAATTTACGCAACCGCCTGCACAGAAGAGGCCTTAAAAGATGCGGGGCTTTTGGGTGACAAAATTATCTCATCGGGCGAAACAGGCATCAGTTACGGTTCTTCATCGGGTTCTCTCGATGCAATCATGGATTTTTACTCAATGAGTGTCAACGGGGAAGTCAAAAATCTCAACTCAGGCTCATACCTGAAAATGATGCCGCAAACCACAACAGTCAACCTTTCCGTTTATTTCAAAACAACAGGGCGTTTAATTCCGACCTCAACAGCCTGTACATCGGGTTCAATGGCAATCGGTGCTGCGTATGAGGCAATCAAAAACGGTCAGCAGACAGTTATGATTGCGGGCGGTGCGGAAGAATATCACCCGACGCAAGTAGCCGTTTTCGACACACTTTATGCAACAAGTGCCAAAAATGACACCCCGAAACTGACTCCCTCTCCTTTTGACAAAAATCGTGACGGGCTTGTTATCGGAGAGGGTGCAGGAACGTTGATTTTAGAAGAATACGAACACGCAAAAGCAAGAGGGGCAAAGATTTACGCCGAAATCATAGGATATTCGACAAACACCGACGGAACACACATTACAAACCCAAATTCCGAAACGATGGCAATCGTAATGAAACAGGCACTTTCGGACGCAAAAATTTCTCCCGATAAAATAGGTTACGTCAATGCTCACGGGACGGCGACAATTCAGGGTGATATTGCCGAAACGCAAGCGACAAGAAGCGTTTTCACCCGAAAAGTTCCCATCAGCACAATAAAAAGTTACACAGGACACACCCTCGGTGCCTGCGGTGCAATTGAGGCGGTTTTGTCCGTCAAAATGCTCGAAAATAATTGGTTTTGCCCGACATTGAACTTAAACGAAGTTGATGAAAATTGCGGAGAACTTGACTATATCAAAGGTGAGGGTCGAAAAATCGACACAAACATTTTGATGACAAACAATTTCGCTTTCGGCGGAATCAACACGTCGCTGATTATAAAAAAGTTTGATGAATAAATTATCTGCTATAATACCATAAATTTTCCGGAATACTTTGATTTACAAGCCTTTTCCAATCTTCGGACTGCATTTTGTCATCGTAATTTTTGTATTCCTCAATATAATCTTTATGTGTATTTCTGTAATCTTGCAGCCCTTTTCTAAACTCGGCATTCGTTTCCTGCAAATTATTTTTCGTAATTAACTTATACATATCGGATTTTTTATTTTCAAGCATTTGCTCAAACGCCATATTTCCATAAATCAAATCAGGGTGAACAACGTCATAAAACATAATAGAATCAAACATTTTGGCGGTATTATTTTTGTTTGCAAAAGAATAATCGTAAATCGAAACGCCTTTTGAAACGATTAATTTTTTCACTTTTTCAATTCTGTCTAAGTTTTCAGGCAACAATATTCCCTCTAAATGAACATAATTTAGCGGCGGAATATAACAAATAATTTTAACATTTTTATCTTGCAAATAATCAATAATCTTGCCGATAGCCACATAATCTCTTTGGAATTTATCCTCATGAGCCAACTCGCAACACGAAACTTTTCTTGTCACAGCGACTTCGACGTTTTTATAATAATCATCTTCCACTTGCGGTTTATGTTCAAGGTTGTCGATTTTTTCTTTAAACCAATTTGTGAATTTTTCAAAACTCATCACGGTAATTTCGGCAGACAAATAATAACTTACGCATTCTTTCAACGATAATCTTTTTTTGTTGTCAAAATTCGGCAACTCGCTCACAGGATTTTCCTCAGTCAGCAAAGTCGGATACTCTAAAGGAACAAAAACTGTTTTGATCTCGGGGTGAATGTTCATAAAAACATTCAAAAGTTCATAAAACTGCTCGTAACTAACCCCGATAAGCATTATCGTTGCGACTTCCCATCTGTCATAATTCACCCAAAAACGAGAAGAAGATGAGCCGATTTGCAACTTATCATATTTGTTATCGGCAGTCATTTTAATTTTTGAATAAATCCAATCCGCTTTATTATGGGAATAAATATTGAATTTAAAAATATTTTTATAATCAAGAACGTCAAAAGTATAATTAAAAAGAATAATTGAGATGAAAATACCACTCAAAAACAATATGAAAATAATATTATTTCTTAACAATTTTTTCATAAATCACCTCAAAATAACGGTAAATAATTTAAAGAGGGAGTTTTTCAACTCCCTGCTTTTTACAAATCAACCATATCTTCTGCTTCTTCAAGAACTCTCGGAGTCATCAGGATAACCATTTCCGACTTGTCCTTGTAAGTCTTTGTATTTCTGAAAAATACACCGAGATAAGGAATATCACCTAAAATCGGTATTTTTTGAACAGAGTTTGTATCGTTTTCAACAATCAAACCGCCCATTACCAATGTTTCACCGTTCTTAACACGGACACCGCTCAACTTCATGTTTCTTCTTTCGAGTAATGTACCCGCTTTAACTTGGTCGCCCAAATCATCGTATTCGTAAACACTGTCATAAGGTGTTGAATATTTGAGGTTTACGTCCATTGTGACATATCCGTCAGGTGAAATAAACGGTGTAACGTCAATTTTCATACCGTTATCTTTACCGATTGTATATGTTCTTGAAATAACAGGTTTTTCAGAGAACGTTGATTCAGAAACCTGCGAATCGACTTTTTCAACATAGTCTTTTGTCAAGTCAATTTCAGACTGACTTCCGTTTGTGATAATAATTGTCGGTTTTTGTAAAACTTTTGCCTTTGAAGAACTTTCAAGCCAAGTAATGGTATCCCAAAGTGCCGATTTGCCGTAAGAGCCGATTTTATATGAACCGGGCATATTTTGTTTGTTGAAGAAAATAATCGGGCCCATTTCAAGTACACCACCAATGAAACTTACAGGGAAATCACCGTTTTGGAAAACCCAATCATTTTGGAATGTTCTGTCTGCATTTTCTGAAATTTCCATAACAACCATTTCAAGAAGAACTTGAGGTTGTTTTTTATCGTGAAGAACAATAAATTCGTTAATCAACTGAATTTGCTCGTTTGAACCGCCGATAACATTAATCGTACCGAGTGTCGTGTTGTAAACAACCGTAATCGGAGCAGATGTGAACGAAGCCAATCCGTTTGATGAAGATGCTGAATTTGTAATTTTGCAGGCAATTTCACCCGCACCCAAAGAAATACCTTCAGCAGCACCTGTCAATGTACCTGCCATTTTCGTTGTTCCGCTGTCGGCACCCGAACTCGGGAACAAAGAATCACAAATCAATTGAGCCATTTCTTTCGGAGTAACGTTGTTGATTTTGTATGTTGTTGTTATCGGTTTTTCGTCAATTTTTGCGATAACTTTTTTCGCCATCAAATAATCATTTTCTGTACCGAAAATCATAATTTCGTTTCTTGACGGGTCAGTAACGACGATGTCACCTGCCGAAAGTCCCGGTTTGCCTAAACCGAAAATGTTTTTATTAAGGAAATTCGCAACCGATGCGGCATCTGAATATTTGATAGGGATTTTTCTGATACTTTTCTTCGCATAGTTACTGTTTTTCGCATTATCGAGCGTCATAACAATCAATGTTTGATTATCGACAATATAAGTCAATTTCGCCGTTTCAGTAACAAGGTTGATTGCATTGGTCAATGTCGTATCAACCAAATCCATTGTAACTTCACCAGAAACATCACCGATTGTGATAAAGTTCAAACCCGCTCTGTCAGCGAACATACGAAGAACTTGTTGAACATCTGTGTTTCTGAAAGAAATCGAAACAATCGAATTACCGTTCGGAATCGACGGATTTTGCAAACTTACGTACTCTTCGTCGTTGTTGTCAAAATTCCACGATCTTGCACTTGCCGTGAGTTCCAAATTGCCTAAAATCAGCAACCCCGCAAGCATTATCGGTAAAACTTTATTTTTTAGCATTTTTAACATTTTTTTGCCTCATTCGTAATTAATATCAGCGTCTTCTTACAGAGCCTTTGAACTTTGTTTCTAAATTTGATATTTCAATAGGATTTGTAATTTTTTCGGCATTTAACGGTTGACCGACAGATGCCCTGTAAATGTTGTCATCAGAGCGAATAACAACTTTGTTTCTCGTAATCGAAATGAATTCAAATCCGCTCAAAATATCACCGATTCTGACCAATTGGTCAACACCGTCGATATTTACAATTGCAGACGGACGTTTTGCATCATACATAATACCCGTTACTTTTGTTTCCAAAAGTTTTGTAATCATTTCATCTTCAGGTTCAAGTTCAGGAGGTTCGATAATTTCAAAATCCAAACCGTCACCCGCTTGTTTGAAACCTGATGATTGTTGTGATTTAGTACCGCCAACAGGTGCGAAAGGATTTTTTCTTCCCACATCACCGATTGACACAGTAACATTATTCACATCATTCGGCTTGTCGGCAAATGTCGGAGCACCTTCGTCAACTTCAATTTCCAAACCGCCGCCTTCAGTCGTTACATCGGGCTTAGGAGCCTCTGCTCCAACACCGAGTGCATCTTCGCCTGATTCTTCAATCGCAACTTCAGAATCAGATGTTCCGTCATCAACATCAATTGAAACTTCCCCGTCAGCACCTTCTTCGCCGATAGCGACTTCTTCATCAGTGCCGACAACACTTTCAACGTTCGTTGCAGTTGATGCTTTTTGCGTCATTTTTTTCACAACGAGAAAAATTCCACCGAACAACAAAATAATAATAAGAACAGCAACAGCACCAATGATGATTTTTTTCTTCAAATCATCGCCGCTACCGCCATTATCGTCACCACCGTCTTCTTCACCCTCTTCGACGTCTTCACCATACTCGCCATCTTCGTATTCGCCGTCATCAAGTGTTCCGAAATCCGCATCTTCCCCGTAATCACTACCGTAATCGTCCGAGAAATCCTCATCGGTGTATTCTTCGATATCGTCTTCGTTATGCCATTCGTTTGGAGTGTTTAACATTCTTTATTTTTCTCGTAAGAACCCGAAAGTTCCTATTTATATATAAAATTAATTCTTCAGAAACTTAAAAACTATTCTGCATTACTATTTATAATATACCGTTTTTGCCCGTTTGAAAAATACTTAACATAAAAAAATACTCAACCTTCTGTATTTTTAGTATTTATAACTTCAATTCAAATGCTACAAATCGCTTGATGTTATTTTCGTCACCTCAAAATGTTCAATGAATACAAGCGTTTTAACCCATAAAAAAAATTTTTTTGCAAAAAATATCCCCCGAAAAATTTAAAATATTTTTTGTAAAATTTTGTAAACAATATTTACGATTTTGCAAAAAGTTTTCAATATGTTGCAAAATCTCCGAAAAGTAGCCCATAAATACGTTTTTTGGTAAAATGTGAGCAGGGAGAAACTTATGACGGCAATACAATTAAATTTAGACACACCGATAGAACTTGCGAAATCGGTACTTGATATAGAAGCGAAATCAATAACGGAATTGAAGGGCAGAATAGGCGAAAACCTTTTGTTGGCACTTGATACAATTATCAAGAGTAAGGGACGTGTTATTGTAACGGGAATGGGAAAATCAGGACATATCGGGCGAAAAATTGCCGCAACCCTCTCCTCGACAGGCACACCTGCATATTTTCTTCACCCTGCGGAAAGTACTCACGGTGATTCGGGGGTAATTACAAGACAGGACGTGGTTATTGCCCTTTCAAACAGCGGAGAAACTTCGGAATTATTAAATCTTCTCCCGTTAATAAAAAGATTTGAGGTTCCGCTGATAGCGTTTGTGGGAAAAACGACCTCAACACTTGCGAACAGAGCAGATATAGTTTTTGACGTATCGGTTGAACAAGAGGCATGCCCGTTAGGAAAAGCACCGACGGCAAGTACGACGGCAGCACTTGCGATGGGTGATGCACTTGCGATTTGTTTGTTGCAAAAAAGAGGATTTTCGGCGGAAGACTTCTTGTTATTCCACCCGTCAGGCTCTCTCGGCAAAGGTGTTTTATACACTGTCGGCGACTTGATGATAAGAGGGGAAGAATTGCCGATTGCAGATGAAAATACTAAATTTTTGGACGTTGTCAAAATTATTTCCGAGAAAAAATTGGGTTGTGTTATTTTGACGGACGAAAGTGGCAAAATGACAGGAGTTTTGACAGACGGTGACATCAGAAGAATTTTGATGAAACATTTAAAAGTTGATGAACTTATCACAAAAGATGTCATGACAAAAAATCCGAAAACCACGACAGAAAAAGCACTTGCGGTAAAAGCACTTGCTTTGATGGAAAAATATTCAATCACAAGCCTTGCGGTTTGTGACGAAGAAAAACGCCCGACGGGCATAATTCACATACACAATTTATTAAGAGCCGGAGTTGCATAATATGAAAGAAGATGAACTTAACAAAGCGGCGGCAAAAATCAAAATCGCCATTTTCGATGTTGACGGCGTAATGACAGACGGCGGGCTGATTTACGACCAAGACGGAAAAGAATATAAAGTTTTTAACGCAAAAGACGGACAAGGTCTTGTAATGCTTAAAAGAGCAGGGATTAAGACAGTTGTCATCACAGCAAAAGAATCCTATATGGTCGAAAAAAGATTTACGGACCTTGGATTTACGAGAATTTATCAGGGACAAAAAAATAAAGAATACGCACTTGACGAAGTTGTTGACGATTATGAATTAAAATTCGACGAAGTTGCTTATATGGGCGATGATTTGCCCGATTTGTGCGTACTCAGAAAAGTCGGATTGCCCTCATGCCCGAAAGATGCTGTTCCGGAAGTCATTAAAGCATCAAGATTTGTCACGAACAGATTGGGCGGACACGGTGCTGTCAGGGAACTTTGCGATTTAATTCTGAAAAACAGACCTTAATTTTGTCATAAAAAATTTTAATATAACGAGAAAGGATTTTAAATTGAAAAATCAAGAAAATGAACAATTTGAACTCGGACTTTCGACTGAAGAACTCGAAAGAAGAACGAATAAAGATGCATTGCCCTCAACGACAATGTTAAATGTTGACGCACCCGAATTTGAAAACTTGGCTGACGGGGATAAAGAAACCCTCAAGCACCTTGTAAAAGCGGGAAAAATTTTGGAAGAAGTGCATTTGAAATTGGACAACCCAAAAAATATTCCGTTCAGAGAATTTTTAAAGAAAGAAATCGCAAACGGCAATAAAGATGCCGAAATGACAATGAAATTATTTTTGGGTCAAAAGGGAATGAATGCTCTCGATACCGAATCGAATATGATTAACCTTGCCAAAGGGGTTGAGGAAACTGACGGCAAAGGATTTTATCCGCAAGACTTAAAGGCTGATGAGTTCCAAAATATTTTGATTAAAATGCTCAAAGACGGAAAAGATGAAGAAGTTGCGAAAATTGTAAATCAACGCTCGGTTGTATTCCGTGACGGCGAAAACCTTAAAGCGGTTGATTATACAGAACTTTTCAAAGATGAATTTGAAAAAATGGCACAAGAATTTGAAAAAGCGGCAGAAACATCAACAAATGCTGATTTTGCAGAATATTTAAAATTACAGGCAAAGGCTTTGAGAGTTGCTGACCCAATGACAGATGCTTATGCAGACAAAAAATGGGCAACTTTGCAAGACACACCGCTTGAACTCACGATTACAAGAGAATGTTATGACGATACACTTTCGACAAGTATTTCCGAAAACAAAGAACTTCTCGGAATGCTTGATGAGAGAGGCATTCAGGTTTACCCGAAAGATTCTTTGGGTTGCCGTGTCGGAATTGTCAATAAAGAAAGCACAAATGACCTTTTAAAAATCAAAAAATTCTTGCCCGAAATGGCAAAATTGATGCCGTTTAACGACCAATATGAACAAAATATCAAACCCGAAGGCGATAGCAAACAAACAATGGTTGATGTCGATTTGTTAATGTTGGCGGGCGATTGCGGTGCATATCGAGGCGGGGTTACGCTTGCTGAAAACTTGCCGAACGATGACAAAATGTCTTTGACAATCGGCGGAGGAAGAAGAAATGTTTATCACCGCCAAATCAGATTGGGTGCAAAACCAGAAAAAGTCAAAGAAAGACTTGACGCAATTCTTGACCCCGAACAGCACAAATATTACAACCTTGAGGCTGACCATTGGTTCACAATCGGACACGAAAACACCCACTCTTTAGGACCTACACAAGGTCGTGAAAAATTGGGCAAATATCAATCCATCATTGAAGAACACAAGGCTGATGTCGGTGCAATTTCCTGCATTGATATGTTGACAGAAAAAGGTATGTATTCAGAAGAACAAAGGCTTCAAATCCTTGTGTCATTTGCGGTTGACAACTTCTTGAAAGCAAAACCCGAATTAACACAAGCACATAGAGTTCGCTCTGTTATGCAAACGAACTTCTTGGAACGTGAAAATGCAGTCGTTGTAAACGAAAACGGCATAATTCACGTCAATGTCGAAAATGTTGTTCCGGCAGCACAAAAAATGCTCAAAGAAGCCATCAGAGTACAACTTTCACAAGATGTCAACGAGGCAGAAAAATACGTTAATGAGTATTTTGTTTGGGACGATGCGTGCGAAAATGTTGCAAAAAATGTAAGGAAAATCAGTAAAAAATTGAACGGTTATCTTGAAACGCCGCTCGCTGACAAACTTGCGAAAGAATAAAATCCCGAGGATTAAAAAAGACCGTCAAATGGCGGTCTTTTTTTAGTTTTTGCTTGATTTAAAAATATTTTTGGAAGAAAATAAAATCGAACTCAGCGGCATCGTCTAGGGGTTAGGATAGCAGATTCTCATTCTGTTGACACGGGTTCGAATCCCGTTACCGCCAATTTTGAGGGACTAACGGGCATCGTTCAAGACTAAAAAATTCCCGTTACCGCCATTTTTTCCACTAAGGAGATTTGATTGTGTTTTAGGGATTCATCAGATAAATACGTGGTTTCTGGATTGCCACGAAAATCAAAGATTTTCTCGCAATGACATTTACCGCTTAAATTTCTTTATTCCCTGTCATTGCGAACGAAGTGAAGCAATCCGGTGTTTACTCATTGTTGGAAAATTTTATACATTCATCATCATACTGAGCCGCAGGTGAAGTATCTGTTTTTGGCATTGAAATAAAGATTCTTCGCTTCGCTCAGAATGACAACGATTTTGAACCTGACAACAAAAGTATTTTACTTCTCGTTCGCAGTACATGATTAAGAATTTATTTATTTTCCGCAAAGCCTTTGACTTTAGCATTTCCATATTTATCTATGCGAACTCTTACCAAGGCACCGTTTCGCAAGTCCTTTTCCAAAATTCTGCCCGTATGTTCTTTTACGTAATAACTTTCTATGCCGTAAACTATTCTTGCATTTCTAAAGGACGAGGCGTTATTTTTTGAAATTTTACCTTTTATGCAAAGTGAATGAGGCGGATTATTTCCCGTCACAATATTATCTATTGACGCTATATTGTTTTCATCGATTTTCAAAACGACAAAGACCTCTTCA
Source organism: uncultured Candidatus Melainabacteria bacterium (assembly GCA_934754855.1). Taxonomy (GTDB): domain Bacteria; phylum Cyanobacteriota; class Vampirovibrionia; order Gastranaerophilales; family Gastranaerophilaceae; genus RUG841. The sequence continues at coordinate 10,795 of CAKVJR010000010.1, read as the reverse complement.
TTTGCGTAAAAATCGGGATTTTGAAATTTATACGGAATGCGGCTTATAGCGTAGTTTAAGGTAACATAATCGCCCATTAATAAATCTTTCGGGTCAACGGGAATTGTTTTTAACAAAACCTCTCTGCCTGTTATCAGAGTGTATTCGTCTTTTATCACCCAACAAGCGACAATTGCCGTCCAAATAAGACAAATGATTATGGTTAACTTTTTTAAGTTCATATTAATTATCCTTGTTTATAATTTTTTTTCTTTTATTTTCCAAAAACATTCCGATAGTGAGCAGACCGATACCGCCAAGAATAAAGAATAACGCCTTATCCTGCATATCCCAACCCCAACGGCAATAATTCACGGTCAAATATATTATTAAAAACCAGTTTGAGAGTGCAACCATATTGTTATATTCAAATTTATAGCCATAATTATATCCGCACGCAATCATCGCAATTATCGCCAAATTTGCAAAAACCATAACGGCTGGAACAGCCACTTTCGTTAAAGAAATTATTAAAAGTAAAAAGAGCAAAAGTACGACAATATAACCCGTTTCAATTTTAAACAACAATTTGCGGTTTTTATTTGTCAGAAAATTAATGAGATTTAACCCGATGAGCAAAACAATCGGAATTATGTAATAAAGCGAAGTTTGTTTATAAGTTGCTTCTGCCGAGCAGGTCAAAATCAAAAGAGTTACAAATATCGGAGCCAACCCCGTTAATTTATAAGACATCGAGAAATTATTAAATTTTTCAACAATAACAGGAATATTGCCAACGCTGTACAAAGTCGCCCCCAACAAAATAGGAATGAAAACAGTCCACGTAAGCCCCAAATCGAGATGTAATTCCATATAATAATAAATTATGCCCAATATGTATAACACAATAGCGACAACGTTTACGGCAAAATTTTTGAATAAGTAAGCGACGGGCAAAATGCTCAAAAGCCACAAAAACATTAACGAACTGTTGTGTGCATTTATGTGATAAGTTTGCCCCGTCAACGCATAAGTTCCGCCGATTAATAAAGCGGACAAAAATATCATCGCATGCCCGAGTTTCGGGAATTTATTTTTCTCATACACCAACTTGTAGCCAAAAAATAACGATGAAACAGTCAACACCAACATAATCAAAATTTTCAAAATCGGCAGCGACGTCAACAACGCCAAAAGCCAATCATTTGCGGAAATAAACGCTATGATACCGATTCCGATGAGAATTGCCGAAACGGTATAAATGCAAATATTTAATCGGGTTCTGTGCAGTTTTGCTTTTTCTTCCTTAACACTTTGTGTCAAAACTTCTGCAAGTTCCTGATTTATCAGACCATCAGCAAGCCATTTATTAATCATTTTTTCCATACAAACTCCTTATATGGAAACAATTTTACTACATTTTTTGCAAATTTAAAATGCTATGTCACAAATAATAATTTCGAGCAATTTAGGGTAATTTTTCCTTTCAAAATCCCCTCGATTGTTGTAAAATTTTTCCAAACAGGAGAAATTATGAAAAGAATAGCAAGTTTCAGCGTCAATCACGACAAGTTGGAAAAAGGTATGTACATCTCAAGAATTGACGGCGATGTAGTCACTTACGACATCAGAATGAAAAAACCGAACAATCCCGAAAATGATTACCTCGAAAACGGCACTATGCACACGTTTGAACACCTTTTCGCAACTTATGTCAGAAATACAAAATTCGCAAACGACATCATCTACGTCGGTCCGATGGGTTGCAGAACAGGATTTTATTTCCTCACAAGGAACTCAATCTCAAACAGCGAGGCTCTTTCGCTTATTAAAGATACTTTTGAATTTATAAAAAATTTCGACGGCGAAATTCCCGGAACAAAACGTGAAGAATGCGGAAATTATAAAGAACATAACTTACAAGGTGCAAAAGCAACAGCAACGGACATGTTGAACGTTTTGGCAAATTGGACAGAGGAAAAAATGACTTATGAAAAATAATTCAAAAATCGCCGTAATCGGTGCTATGGACTGCGAAATAGAACTTTTGAGAAAACTTCTCATAAATCCCGAAGAAATCCAAGCGGGCAGATTTACCGTTTTTAAAGGACAAATCGGCAAACACGAAGTCATCGTTGCAAGAAGCGGCGTCGGCAAAGTGGCAGCCTCAAGTTGCACCCAATTTTTATCCGACAAATTCCAACCCGACTATATCATCAATACGGGCGTCGCAGGCGGCATTGCGGAAGATTTGCACATCGGCGATGTCGTTATTGCAACAAAATTAGTTCACCACGATTTCGATGCAACTGCATTAGGCTACGCAAGAGGCTATATTTGCAACGGAATTAACCCGAAAGAGCCGACGATTTTCTATTCTGACGAAGAATTGAACGAAAAATTTATGGAAGTCGCAAAGAAAACCCTGCCCGAAAATAATTTGCATAAAGGATTAATCGCCTCAGGCGATATGTTCATCGGAACTTCTGCAAAAAAAGAAGAATTGAAAGAACTTTTCGGAGCAACGGCAGCGGAAATGGAAAGTGCCGCAATCGCTCAAACCGCCTTTTTAAACCACATTCCGTTTTTAATCGTCCGTGCAATTTCAGACCTTGCTGACGGAACAAAAACCGAAAATTTCGGCGAATTTGAACATCATTCGGCACAAATTTCAGCAGAAATTATCAAAAATTTGTTGAACGAAATTTAATTATCAACGAAAACTCAACAACAAAAAGGGTACCTTAAAGATACCCTTTTTAATTTTTTTGACAAAATTCGCAAAAACCTTACTGTTCTTGATATTCCGAAAATTCTTTCGCAGTTTCAGCCCATTCTTCAGGCTTAACAACCAATGCGTGATTCCAGAATTTTTCAATTGCGTATGTTTCACGTTCTTCTCTGTGTAAAACATGTACGACTACATCACCGTAATCAAGCAAGTTCCAACGATTTTTGAGGTCATTTTCTTCCCCAATCGGAATACGGTTAAACCATTTTTTAATTCTGTCACGAACATACTCTGTCAAGGCTTTCACCTGTGTCGGAGTATCTGCCGAACAAATCACAAAATAATCAGCCAAAACCGAAACTTGAGAAATATTCAAAATTGAAATATCTTTTGCCAATTTATCGTCCAAAACGCTCGCTACGGCACACGCTGTCTTATAAGATGAAATTTCTTCCATTAATTTATCCTTATTTTTCTAACAAATAAATTTTATCACAAAAATTTTATCCCGAAAAATTAACCGACATTTTTCGGAAACAATTTGTTAACCATAAACGAGCAAATTGCAGGAATCAAAGCAACCACGCAAATTACGGGAACGATACAATTGTTATGGTCAGCAAATTTACTTATCATTGTAATAACAATCGCAACGACACCCCACGAAAATCCGTTGATAAAACCGCCGATAATGCTTTTATACTGTGGCAAAATCTTTTGTGCCATACTCATCATAACAGGCACCGCAAACATAATAACAAAACCTGTCAAAGCCACGAGAGCAAAGGACAAAAGCGGTATCGTCCGATAAGTCATCGCAAATAACAAAATTATCGGTAACGGCAAAATCATTGAAATATAAAATACATTTTTCGTTCCGATTTTCTTCTCGATTTTAGGACTCAAAAACGATGCAATTCCGCCCGAAAACAGGAAAAAGAACAACGCAAGACCAATCTCGAATTTGCTGTAATGCATTCTTTGCCACAAAAACGGCAACAACATCGAACACGACGTTTGCATCAACGATTTCAAAATAGAAATTATAATCAAAATGTCCAACTGACGATTTTTCAAAATGTCCGAAAAAGCCTTACCAAAATCGAAACTGTCCGCTTTTGTTATCGGCTCCGTTGAAAATTTCGGCACAAATTTGAACATCAATAATGCCCAAAATATACCGATTACGCACATTATCGGCATTTTTTCCAAACCGAAATATTGAGCAATCGACGAGGAAACCAAAGGTCCCAACGAAAAGCCCAAAGTTCCCATTGCGATGAAAATTCCCATATTTTTCGCAACATTTGAAGTCGAAAATTTAGGAATTAAACCCAATGCCTGCGGGTGATAAAGGCTTGAACCCAAACTTCCCAAAATAATGAAAACAATCATTACATAAGGGTTTGTGACTGTCGGAGCATTTGATAAAAATACCGCCGTGAAAATCAAACCCCAAAAAATCAAAGCCCGTTTTCTCATTTTGTCGGCAAAATAGCCGAAAAACGGCTGAAAAATCGACGCAAAAATATGTGAACAACTCAAAATAAAAGTCGCAAACGCCATTGAAATGTTCACCTGCTCCGCAATAAACGGCATAATCGGATTTAAAACACCCGTGTAAATGTCGTTAATGAAATGCCCGCCACAGAGCCATATTTGAGGTTTTCGTTCTTCTTTTTCGTAAATCATGCCCCGATTTTCCCACTAACAAATCAAAAAATCAAATCAGCAATAAATCTCGATTTCGTTTTTGTATGTTACAAATGCGATTTTTGAATTTGCTTTTTTAACATATTTTCGCTCAGTGTAAATAATCGGAATTTTGGCATCCTGATTGGCTTTTGAAAAACGTTTGGCAAGTTTTGCACAAGATAAAAGCACCTCGTTCGGGATTTCTTCTTTAGAATTATTTTTCTTCAAAATAACGTGCGAACCGTGCATATTCAGAGGGTGAAACCACAAATCCTCTGGCGAAGCGACTTTTGAGAGCAAAAAATCATTTTGAACGGAATTTTTGCCCAAATAAACCTTAAACCCGCCAATCTCGTGCATTTCGAGATTAATTTGTTTTTTCTTTTCTTTTTTGCCGCTCTGCTCGGTTTTTAAGCCGATTTCAAGAGAAATTTCCTCAATTTCTTCCAAATTTGAAGCAATTTCAACAAAAAATCTCTGTTCTTCAAGCAAATTCAATTGATTTTCAAGTTCTTCAAGTTGCGAAGAAGCATAATCCACAGCAGTTTTGGTCTTTTTATACAATTTATAATAACGATTTGCATTTTGAACAATCGAATAACGTTCATCGAGTTCAATCTCAACAAATTCGCCGTCATAGGGGTTTTGCAATTTCAAAATCGGAGCGACATTTTCATTAACATTCATCATCAAAATATCGCCTTTAACCCTGTAATTATCAGCCTTTTCACAATCAAGAAGTTTCAATTTAAAAATTTCAATCTGTTTCTTGAGTTTTTTGATTTGGGTATCGATATGAGCGTACAAACGCAATTTTTTTTGTTTCAAAATCTTTTGAATCTGATTAAACTCAAAATAGTCGTTAATCATCTGATTGACAGAGTTTACAGGATTGAAGCCCGAGTTTTTAACCAATGAAAATTGAGAAAAATCCTCACTTATCGCAGGCTCAAAATCAGACAAAGACGAAGTGTTTTTAAGGGTTTCAAATAATTTTTTCAAATTATTTTCATCGAATTTTTCGATTTTCAATGCCGAAAATGCTTGTTTAACAAGCGATACGGTCATATAAGCATAATCATTTGCAATTTCACAAGCGACAGAATTTTTATCAAAATTGCCGTTAAATTTCTCCTTAAAATCCTCGAAATTTTCCCCGCAAATATCCGTCTTATCTTGAGGAACGGGATAAACATAGGGCAAAGTTCCCGCAAGTTCCCGAATTTTGCTTTTTTCTTCCCCGACATTATGGGCACAACCAATGATAATGCCTGTTTTGACATTATACAAAATCACATTGCTGTATTTTCCCATAAGTTCGACGGCAAGACAGAGAGTATTTATTTCGTCAAGAGCATCTTTATATTCAAAGCGAAACTCCAAAATCCGCTCCCCAAAAGGCTGTCTGACTTCCGCAATTCTTCCGTTCTGAATATATTTTCTCAAAAGCATACAAAACATCGGAGCAGCATCAGGGATTGAAATGCCACGTCTTTGCAAGTCTTCCGCCAAGCAGACGTGGAAAAATTCAGGGTTGATATTAATATAAAGTTTTTTATTTTCACCGTTGTTGCGAAGGAGCAAAACAAGTTCCCGCCTTGACGGCTGCTGAATTTTTCTGACGGAAGCATTCGTCAGATAATCGGCATTTTCAAGCACCCACGCCTTTAAACTCAATGAATCAAAATTAATCATAGTTTTATTATAAACCAAAAATTTTGATTTTCTCATTCGTGACAAGACCCGCAAACTTATGATAAAATCGGGATATGAACATAAAATTTTCAAAAATTTTAAACATAATTTTTTATTTATTGGTCATTTTGGTTATTTATGCGGTAATGCGTCCTTTTTACACCGATTTCACGCTTTACGGCGACAGTATGAGTTGGCCTTGGTACACCGAAACCGGTTTCTGGCTGCCGTTTTTGCGAAACGACCACACTTGGTTTATATATTCGGCATTTTATTGTACCTGCAACAGGTTTTTACCTTTATTATTGAATATCCATCCGCAAATGTTCTATAAATACGGCTATTGTTGGATTATGTTCGGTTATTATGTGTTCTTTTTCTTTTCGATGAGAGAAAATTTCACAAAATATTTCAAGCCGAAATATGGCGTTTTATGGACTCTTGCAATTTTTCCGATTGCATTGCAAGCACTGAGTTACAGCGGTTTTTTATGGGCACCTAAAAACGACACTTTTACACTGCCATACGTGTTTTTGGCAACTTTTTTTATTCTGTTCGCCAATATGTTTGAAAAAATTTATGTCAAAAATTTATTCGCCGAAACGCCCAAAAGAGAATGGATAACACTATTAGTGTTATTTATAATAATATCAATTTCTCACGAATTTCCAAAGTTCATAATATGTCTGAGCGGAATTATCGGATTTATTCTCCACTATTTTTTCGTAAGCAAAAACATAGACAAGAAGCGGTATTGGACGATTTACGGTTTGATTTTGATATCAAATTTGATTTTATTATTTACCCCAAATTTTCAACTTTGGTTTGGAGAAAGGGACAATCACCTGACAATCGGTTCGTTTTTCGCCGATTTTCCGCACATGATTTCAGCATATTTTCAGTCGGTAATTGTTGAAAATTGGCTATATTTGGCTGTTTTAGCCGTAATTTTGGTATTTTTCAAATTTACGGTAAAAAATTTAGCCGAAAAGCGAAGACTTTTTGTTTGGACAATGTCGATTTTGGTTTCTGTATTTGCGTTTTCGCTTGTCATCGTTGTCGGTTCGGAAAATTATGAATACTCATTTATGCACCCCGGAATTCGATTTTTGAGCAAAATTTTCATTCTTAATTTGATTTTCTCGCTGACAGGATATTTGCTTTCTTACGATTGCAGTATCAAGAAAAAAGCAGCGGCTTTGGCGATTTGCTTTTTGCCGCTATTAGGCACTGTGCAAAGATATACGCTCGATTGTTCTTACTTTGGGGAAGAAATTTACCAGGCACGATACAGGGCTTATTTGCTCGAAAGATTTTTCTTGGTTCACGAAAAACCCGCAAAGGTTTATTACAAAATTCAAGACAAAATTTTCTTTGAAAAAAATTCGTTAAATTATTACCTGTTTTTATACGACAGAAACCACATACAGGCTGATTATCAGGAGAAAACTCTTTGTGAGCCGAATGATGAATTTGAAGATTGCAACAAAATTATCACGGATATTTTGAAAAAAGAACACAATTTTGAATTTTCAAAGGAAGAATTGGAAAAATTAGATTTCAATATTTACAAAAAATATTATGATTTTTAGCAAAAAAGACGGACTTCAAAATCCGTCTTTTTATTGCAATAAGTGATTTACGGGCATTAATACCAATATTTTGAGTTAATACCTGTCGGAATTTTATATCCGTTAATTTCACCCTCTTTATCTTTGATTGAAATTCTGACTTCGTTATGGTCAACGTGCATAACATCGTCGTTGTACTTTCTGACCTCACCGAGTTCTTTTTCAAAAACTTTGGTAAGTTCTTTACCTGTTTTTTGGAAATTATAGTCAGGATTAGCGTCAATACCTGTTTCGTGAGCCAAAAAGTCGTTTGTAACGCATCTGATGGTCATTCCGTCATAATCGCCACGGGCAATCGCTTTCGGGTTGATTTTTATTTCGGTACCGTCAGCGTTCAAAATAAGGATTTTTTCAACGCATTTCGGAAGAGCATCATAATCGGCACGAGTCTTAGCAAGATTTGCCTCAGCCTTTGCGACATCGCCGCCGTTTTCTTTTGCTTTTTTCAAATCATCTTCTGCTTTCATAATCTCGATACTGCCGAAATATCTGTCTTTAGCCTTTTCAACATCAACAGAATAAACCATTCCGCCGACCTGACAAAGTTGAGATTCCATTGTTGTCGCAGTTTGAGCCCGCTCTTCAATGATTTCATACATTTTATCAACGGGTAAATCCGCAACGGTAAGTTCACCGCCAAACGGCAACATTCTGCCCATAATATCGTAATTTGAAAGACTTTGCTTGTCTTCAATCGAAGTATCTTTTAAAGACGGTGCATTAAAAAATGAAACCTGAGTACCCAAATCAGCCGTGGCAGAAAGCATTGCGTCTGCCATAATATTTGAAACAGGGTTTGAGTAATTTCGCTCAAGTCCGTCATTAATGTAGCCTTCGCCCTCGGGAACATAAACCACGTCAACTTTCGGACCGACATTTTCGGCAAGTGCTTTCACCGCAACATTTTCTCCGACTTTCGCCGCAGCAAGTGCCTCATCAGTTTTGCCGTCAATTCCGTAGAATTGCTCCATTTCCTGACAAATACCCGTTACATCTTTTTTCAAATCAAGAATTTTTGCATCAGAAGTAACAGTTCCGTCAGCCGCAACATTCATTTTTACAACCTGAGCATGGGCATTATTTTGTCCGCCCTGTAAAATCAAAACCTCATTTCCTGCTTTTGAGGTAACTTTCACGTTTTCAACCTGATGGGTATGACCGCCCAAAATTACGTTAACCGACGAACTTTTATGAGCAACCATTTCATCATCAAAAAGCCCCATGTGACTCAAAAATACAACAGGCAAGTTTTCATTTTTGCCCTCGGCTTTTCGCTCTTCCTTAATTCTTCCGACTTCCGCATCAATAGCCGTAGCAATATCTTCGGCACGTTCAATCGGAGAAAGCGGTCTTGCACCGACAACGATAAATTCTTGGTCACCCTGTTTTAAAATTTTAGAAGATGCAATCTGACAATTTTCCTTTTCTTTGTCGGAAACATTGATTGCAAGCATATCAGGGACTAACTTGTCATTAAGCGAATTTAATTTCTCATCGGAGCGGCTTCGCTCATGATTACCCATCGCAGTCGCTTCCATACCAAGGCTGTTGACGACATCAACCGTCGCATGAATAACAGGTTGTTGACTGCCGGCAATTAAATCGCCCGCACCCAAAACCGTCAAATGCTCCTTACCGCCGCAATAAGACTCACATGCCTCTTTCGCCGACGCAAGTTTCGTCAGCCCCGTAAGTTCACCGTGAGTGTCGCTGAAATAGAACAAATTTACCGTCTTTGAACCATTTTGAGCAACTTTCGGCTCGTTTGAAACTTTTTGAACTCCTCCAAAAGAAATTCTCGCCAATCCGTACGACATACAAGCCGAACTCGTCTTTTGCGAAAACTGCTGAACACCTTGCTCCGTCTTTGTTTCAGAAGCATTAACTTTTGGCTTTGATATTTTCGTATTAATATCTTTTTTCGTGTTTACTTGCGAAATATTCATTATTTTTAACCACACACAAAATAACTCTCTTTAATTATATCGTAAAAATATAAAAAACCTTTAATTATTATTAAGAAAAATTAAGTTCAACTTTACCATTAAAGCGAAGAAAATTCAAACAAAAAACGATTTTTCTCAAAAATGTGAAAAATATTAAAGCAAAAAAATCGCCGAAATTACTTTTATTTCAAATATTTCGACGATATTGGACACAAACTCATAAAATTAGTACGATTAATGTAGGAGTATTTTCAAATTCGTGTTGTATAATAAAAACGGGTATATGTTGAAATAATTTCAAAAATCATTAAACAGACATACGGGAAGAAAAATGAAAAATTTTAAAAAGATATTAACGGCAGGAGCAATTTTAACAGGATTATTCTTACAGGTAACCGCTTCGGAAATTTGTCCTTATGCGGTCAGAGTAGCGATTAACAAATACAAACATCATGATTACGTAGGTTGTATTCAAGATTTGGAAGAATATTCACAAAACGACCCATCAAACGCAATTGCGTTCTATTATAGCGGTATTGCCTATATGAAAGTCGGTATGAAAGATAAAGCGGTTGAGGCATTTGAAAAAGTTGCATCAATCAACAGCGTGCCGATTTTGTCATCGTACGCAATTCAGGCAACAAACTGCATGAACAGTAATATTTCTCCCTGTGTTTACAAAAAATATTCTAAAGACGAAATTGAAGAGATGCTCGTCGATCCGGGTGCATTCTTCGCCAAGAAAGAAAGCGAACCCGAAAATAAGGCTGAAGAAACAGTTTCTATTGATTCAGATATTGATAAGTTAATTCACGGTGCATACCCTGAAAATATCCACCCTGACGCAAATAAAGTTATTCAGGAAACAAGACTTATCCAAGAACAAGAACGTGTAAATGCAGAACTCAACAAGAAAACACGTCCCAACGGAAACAAAAAAGGTGACGCTTCATCAGAAATGAAAAACACAACAAAAGTTGTAAAAGCGGAACCGACAGACAAGGAAATTGCAGATGCAGTCAGAACTTTGAGCAAATTAGGCTACACCTTTGCCGCACCTTCAAGAGAAGTCGGAGGCTCTGTCGGAACGGTTGCCTCTAACGAAAAAACCTCAACAC